>NZ_BCAV01000038.1:0-65096 GCF_001320125.1 Pseudomonas sp. NBRC 111119 | reverse complement strand
TGCAGCGGGTGGCCGAGTACGGCGTGATAGTGTTGCAGCAGGCCATTGACCACGCTGTCCCATGAGTAGCAGGTTTCCACGTGTTGACGGGCCTGGGCGCCGAGGTTACGCACGCCGGCTTCGAAGGCTTCACGCACGGCGGCGGCCATGGCTTGCGCATCGTTGGGCTGGCACAGCCGGCCGCACTGGTCGTTGACGATTTCCCCGAACGCGCCGGCGCGCACCGCGACCACTGGCGTGGCGCTGGCCATGGCTTCAAGGATCACCAGGCCGAAGGTTTCCTGGTCCCCTGCATGCACCAGCAGGTCGGCACTGGCCATCAGCCGCGCCACTTCGTGTGCCGGGCAGAACTGGCCAATCACGCTGACGTTATCGGGCACGTTGCTGGGCATGTTCGAGCCTACCAGCAGCAGGTGGTAACCACGCCCAAGCTGGCGCATGCACTCCAACAGCACCGGCAGGTTCTTCTCCCGTGAGCCACGGCCTGCGTAGATCAACAGGCGGCTGGTATCGGCGATACCCAGCTCGGCGCGTACCTGTGGGTCGCGCCGTGAAGGGTTGAAGGTGCCCAGGTCTACCCCGAGGGGCTGGACGTGCACATCGCGCACGCCCAGGCGCTTGAGCTTGTCGGCCATCACCTTGCTCGGGGCGAGCACCCGGTCGAAATTGCCATACAACTTGCTGACGTAGGCTTCGACATTAGGGGTAAACCAGTTGCCCATGCGGTTGCTTACCAACAAGGGCAGGTCGGAATGGTAGAAGCCGATGACAGGCACATCCAGTTTGCGCCGCGCCTCCAGGGCCGCCCAGGCGGTGAGGTAGGGGTCGCCCACTTCGATCAGGTCAGGTTGCAGGTCGCGCAGCACATTGCACCAGGGCGCCAGGCGTACCGGGAAACGGTAGCCCTTGCCGAATGGCAGGGGTGGGGAAGGCACATGGTACACGCCGTCTGCGTGGGTGGCGCTGGCGCCGGGTATCAGCAGGCTATGGCGCACACCCTGCAGTGCGTCCAGGCGATGGTGTTTGGCATCAAGGTACGTCCGTACGCCGCCGCTGGCCGGGGCGTAGAACATGGTGATGTCGGCGATGTGCACGATCAGCATCCCTCCGGGATCGTATTCGGGTCTGTCATCCGGCAGTGATTGGCCGGCGATGACACGCCTAAAGTTGACCTTGTGGAAGGATGGTTTGTTCGATCGGCCGCTGATGGGCTGATGGCCAGCAGCAGGCCACATGCCTGCCGCTGGTGGTTGGCTGTCAGATTCTGAACGTGCCGACCAGGTGCTTGAGGCGGCTGGCTTGCTGTTCCAGGTCGGAGCAGGCGCGCAGGGTGGCCTGCAGGTTTTCCACGCCCTTCTGGTTGAGCATGTTGATCTCGTTGATGTCCATGTTGATCGCCTCGACCACGGCAGTCTGCTCCTCGGTTGCAGTGGCAACCGACTGGTTCATGCCGTCGATCTCGCCGATCCGAACAGTGACGCTGTCCAACCGCTCGCCGGCCTGGTTGGCGATCTGCACGCTTTCGGTGCTGTGACGCTGGCTCTGGTCCATGGTATCGACCGACTCACGGGCGCCCACTTGCAGTTCCTCGATCATGCCCTGTACCTGCTGCGCCGATTCCTGGGTGCGGTGGGCCAGGTTGCGCACCTCATCGGCTACCACCGCAAAGCCGCGGCCGGCTTCACCGGCACGGGCCGCTTCGATGGCCGCGTTCAGAGCCAGCAGGTTGGTCTGCTGGGAAATGCTGGTGATCACCTCGAGAATCTGGCCGATATTCACTGTCTTGCCGTTCAGCGTTTCGATGTGGCCGCTGGAGGTGACGATCAGGTCGGACAGGCGGTTCATGGCGGCAATGCTGCGCTCCACCACCTGCTGGCCCTCTTCGGCCAGCAGCCTGGCCGAGCTGGCGTGCTGCGAGGCCTGGGCGGCATTGCCGGCGATCTCCTGGGCGGCTGCGCCCAGTTCATTGATGGCGGCGGCCACGCTGTTGGTGCGGTTGGATTGCTCGTCGGAGTTGGTCATGGACGAGTTGGAGGCGCTAATCACCCGCAATGCCACTTCGTTGACCTGCTCGGTGGCCGAAGACACCTCGCGGATCGAGGCATGGATGCGCTCGACGAAGCGGTTGAAGGCGGTGCCCAGAATGCCGAATTCGTCGTGGTTGTGAATGCGCAGGCGTTTGGTCAGGTCGCCTTCGCCTTCGGCGATGTCTTCCATGGCGCGGGTCATGGTGTGCAGCGGCTGCAACAGCACGCGAATCAGCAGCCCAAGCAGGCCGATGATAATGACCACGGCCACCACCGTGGCGATCACCGCCGAGGTGCGGAAGGTGGAGAGCATGGCGAAGGCCTTGTCCTTGTCGATCGACAGGCCGATGTACCAGTTGGCCGACGGCAGGCCCGTCACTGGTGTGAAGGTGAGCAGGCGGGTCTGGCCCTCGCTCTGCACCTCGGTGAGGTCTGCGGTCAGTTTGGGCGCGTGTTCGGGGAACAGGTCCGACAGCGACTTCATCACCAAGCCCTGATCAGGGTGCACCAGGATCTTGCCCTGGTCGTTGACCAGGAAGGCGTAGCCCATGCCGCCGAAGTTCAGCGAATTGATGATCTGCACCAGGCCGTCCAGGGCCAGGTCACCGCCCACCACACCAATGTCGTTGGCGACCTTGCTGAGGATGCCGATGACCATCTTGTTGGTGGTCATGTCGATATAGGGCTCGGTCAGCATGGCCCCGCTGGCGTTCATGCCGTCCTTGTACCAGGGGCGGGTGCGGGGGTCGTAGCCGTCCGGCATCTTCGCGTCCGGGCGCACGCTGAAGCCACCGTCTACCTTGCCCAGGTACACCGTTAGAAAACTGGACACCAGGGCATTCTGCCCCATCAGCGTTTCGGCACTGGCCGGCTGCTGGGCAATGTTCTGTGCCAGGTTTTCCACCAGTTTGATACGGCCCTCGAACAAACTGCGGATGTTGGTCGACGTGGATGCGCCCATTTCAGCCAGGTAGTTCTGAAGGTCCTCGCGAATCGCATTACGCTGCAGGTAATCGTTGTAGAGGGTAAAAAGGCTGAAGGCGAGTATCACGATCAGTGAGGCTGCCAATAGAATCTTGTGGCTGAAACGAAGGCTTTTGTTCATGGCGTTATCGATTCCGCTAAGGTGTTGTATCAGGTGTTCGCACCTGTCGAGCACAGCGAGTGCAACATCCCGAAAAGTCCCTTTTCGGTTTTTTCTCTCTATGTAAGGCAAATATCACCCCGAGGTATCGGCCGACCCCAGGCAAAGCTTGAGCAGAGGATTAAACAGATGTCGGAATCTTCAACCATCGTTGTAGGGGCCGGGCTAGACGGCCTGCCGGTCGGGCAGGCGCTGAAGCTGGCCAACCGTCATGGCCTGGTGGCGGGCGCCACAGGTACTGGCAAGACCGTGACCCTGCAGCATCTGGCCGAGGCCTTCAGTGACGCCGGTGTCGCCGTGTTCGCCGCTGACGTTAAAGGTGACCTGTGCGGGCTGGGGGCGGCCGGTGCGCCGCAGGGCAAGGTGGCCGAACGTATCGCCGGCATGCCCTGGTTGCACCACCTGCCGCAGGCGTATCCGGTCAGCCTGTGGGACATTGCCGGCAAGACCGGCCACCCCCTGCGTACCACGTTGACCGAGATGGGCCCATTGCTGCTTGGCAACCTGCTGGATCTAACCGATAGCCAGCAGGCCGCACTGTATGCCGCGTTCAAGGTGGCTGACCGGGAAGGGCTGCTGCTGCTGGACCTCAAGGACCTTAAGGCGCTGCTCGCGCACCTCAAGGACAACCCGCAACTGCTGGGTGAAGACAGCGCGTTGGTGACTGTTGCCTCTACCCAGGCGTTGTTGCGCCGGTTGGCCACCCTGGAGCAGCAGGGTGCCGATGCATTGTTCGGCGAGCCGGCCTTGCAACTGGACGACCTGTTGCAGCCGGCTGCAGGTGGTAAGGGCCGCATCCACCTGCTTGATGCCTGCCGCCTGGTGCACGAGGCCCCCAAGGTCTACGCCACCTTCCTGCTGTGGTTGTTGGCCGAGCTGTTCGAGCAATTGCCGGAGCGAGGGGATGCCGACAAACCGGTCCTGGCGCTGTTCTTCGATGAAGCCCACCTGCTGTTCAAGGGCACACCCAAGGCGTTGCAAGACCGGCTGGAGCAGGTGGTGCGGTTGATTCGCTCCAAGGGGGTGGGGGTGTATTTCGTGACCCAATCCCCTGCAGACCTGCCGGACGCTGTGCTGGCCCAGCTGGGCCTGCGTATCCAGCATGGGCTGCGTGCCTACACCGCCAAGGAGCAGAAGGCGCTGCGGGCGGTGGCCGAGGGCTTTCGCCCGAACCCGACCTTCGATGCCCTGGCGGCATTGACCGAATTGGGTATTGGCGAGGCGCTGGTGGGCACATTGGAAGAAAAGGGCACGCCTGCCACGGTGCAGCGCGTACTCATAGCGCCACCCCAGTCCCGTATCGGGCCGCTGAGTGACGCTGAGCGCGCTGCCCTGATCGCGGGTTCTCCCTTGCTCGGGCGTTACGACAAGCCCGTGGACAGGGAGTCTGCCTATGAGCGGCTGACGCAGCGCAAGGGCGAGGCGGTAGAGCCTGCGCCGCAGCCCAAGGCCGACGACAGCAGTTTTGCCGACAAGGCAGGTGAGTTTTTGCAGGGTGCGGCAGGGCAGGCGATCAAGTCGGCGATGCGCCAGGCGGCCAACCAGTTTGGGCGGCAATTGGTGCGCGGCTTGATGGGGTCGTTGCTGGGCGGGAAGAAGAAGTAGCGGGTAACCGCCTGTGTTGGTGCAGGAGCCAGGGCGGCTCCTGCACCTGGCGCTTTAGCTGAGCGCTTTGGAGGCCAGCCAGAACAGGCCGGCGGCCAGGCCCATGGACGCTGGCAGGGTGAGCACCCAGGCCAGCAGGATGGTTTTCACCGTGCCGCCCTGCAGACCGCTTTTGTTGGCGACCATGGTGCCGGCCACACCGGACGACAGCACATGGGTGGTCGATACCGGCAGGGCGAACACGTTGGCCATGCCGATGGCGCAGGCTGCGGTGATCTGGGCCGACATGCCCTGGGCATAGGTCATGCCCTGCTTGCCGATTTTTTCACCCACGGTAAGCACCACGCGTTTCCAGCCGACCATGGTGCCCAGGCCAAGGGCCAGTGCCACAGCCACGATCACCCAGAACGGTGCGTATTCGGTGGTGGCGGTCAGGTCTTTGCGCAGTTTTTCCAGGTCTGCTTTTTCGCGGGCGTCCAGCCCTGGCAACTTGCCGACCTTTTTCGCCGTGTCGTCCAGGCACAGCAGGTAGCGGCGCACTTCGACACGCTTGTCGGCGTCCAGTGCCCGGTAGTCGGTCACGCCCTGCAGGGAAGACTGCAGCGCCGCGATGGTCGGTTCGGTCTGCTGCGGGTTGCAGCTGAATTTCTCCGGCAGGTCACTGGCCTTGGCTTTGCCCAGTGCCAGGAACTCGCCCAGGGTGGCGGCGTTGCGCTGGTAGAACTGGCTCATGTGCAGCGTCGCGTCACGGGTACGCTCGATCTGGTAGGTGGTGCTGTTCAGGTCGAGCACGAACTTCGCCGGGACGATGCCGATCAGCACCAGCATGATCAGGCCAATGCCTTTCTGGCCATCGTTGGAGCCGTGCACGAAGCTCACGCCCATGGCGGAGATCACCAGCACCAGGCGGTTCCAGAAGGGCGGGTGTTTCTTGTCGTCGAGCTTGCGGCGCTGTTCAGGCGTCTTGTGCATCTTCGACAGCGGGCGCCACCATTTCAGGCCGATCAGCACCAGTGCGGCAACGGCGAAGCCGGCGATGGGGGAGACCACCAGCGACATGGCAATGTCGATAGCCTTCTGCCAGTTGACGCCATCACCCAGCGGGATGTCGTTGATCAGGGCATTGGCCAGGCCTACGCCCAGAATGGAGCCGATCAGGGTATGCGAGCTGGAGGCCGGAATGCCGAAGTACCAGGTACCCAGGTTCCAGGTGATGGCTGCCGCCAGCAACGAGAAGACCATGGCCAGGCCGTGCCCGGTGTTCACATTGATCAGCAGCTCGACCGGCAGCAGGTGGACGATGGCATACGCCACCCCGACCCCGCCCAGCAGCACGCCGAGGAAGTTGAACACCCCGGAGAAGAACACGGCGAGGTGTGGCGGCATGGCTTTGGTATAGATGACGGTGGCTACCGCGTTGGCGGTGTCATGAAAGCCATTGATGAACTCGAAGGCGAGCACGAAGGTGAGGGCAAGCAGCAGGCTCACCAATACCCAGGCATCCAGTCCGCTGAATAAATCGATCATGAAGGTTGTCTGGCGGTCATAGGGGGGCCGGATTATGCCAGAAAACCTTGGCAATCGATGCACCCGTTACGCACGGTTCATCCCCTCCTGGCGGCTTTCACCCCACTGCCCGGCGGCGAGCAACTAAAAGCATCAGCTCATAAAAACGCTTAAAGGCAGCGATTGCCTCCGAAAACGCCATGAAAAGATCGATCTCGATCAATTCAAACGTTTGTATGAAATTTGTGTAATTCCATTTCATGATCAGCGGCCGCAGCTTCTGCGCCCCTTGCCCAGGCGTGCCGGGCAAGGGGCTTTATCAACTGCGCTACGGGGAATCTTCGCTGCGCAGTTCTTTTTCCATGCGCTCGAGTTCCTGGTTGAACGCTTGATCCTGAACAGTGGCACGTTTGCGCCAAGGTTTGCGTTCGGGTTCTGTTTGCGCGGCGTAGGTCGTGACCTCGCCACCGTATACATCCTTGTAACGTTCTGCCTGGCGCTCGAGTTCTGCGCGCAGTTCTTCTTTCGTCACATGCAGTACCTGAATGAGTGTAATAACCGCGGAGTGCGTGGTCCCGCGTACCGGTAAGCGGCCGCTGGAACAGGCACAGTATATCAATAGGAAGTTTGCCAACCATCGTGACATGCAGGGCGCATGCAAAGGTGGCGCAGGCGAGATCAAACTGGCCCTTGCAGGTTTGAGAACCGGCCAGATGGAAAGTTCGTTGCCGTGCATGTAAAGCGCCGCATGAAAAACGGCCTCGCCCTAGGACGAGGCCGTTGCCTGAGACTTCTACGGTGGGTACCTGACCAGTCTCTCCAAAGAAGCCACAAGTGGCCTGAGAAAGGTATAAGCAAACGTGTCGGCGGTCAATTGCGATTATCGGCCGTTTGTTCGATAATCGCACGAACCGGCGTTTTTTTGAGGTGCGCGATGAGTGATGAACTGTCAGCCAACGATCCTTCCAACCCAGCCTCGGCCCGCGGGGCGACAACAGCGCTGGCGCCACCCATCGTGGCCTCGCCGGCCAAGCGTATTCAGGCCTTTACCGGTGACCCGGATTTCATGACCTCGCTGGCACGGGGGCTTGCTGTGATCCAGGCGTTCCAGGAGCGCAAGCGCCACCTGACCATCGCCCAGATCAGCCACCGCACGGAAATCCCCCGGGCAGCCGTGCGCCGTTGCCTGCACACCCTCATGAAGCTGGGCTACGCCACCACCAATGGGCGTACCTACTCGTTGTTGCCCAAGGTGCTCACCTTGGGCCATGCCTACCTGTCGTCCACGCCGTTGGCGATTTCTGCTCAGCCCTACCTTGACCGGATCAGCGATCAACTGCATGAAGCCGCGAACATGGCCACCCTTGAAGGTGACGACATCCTCTACATCGCGCGGTCAGCCACGGTGGAGCGGCTGATTTCGGTCGACCTGTCCGTGGGCGGTCGCTTGCCAGCCTACTGCACGTCGATGGGGCGTATTCTGCTGGCAGCAATGGACGACACCAGCCTTCGTGAGTACCTGGAGCGCGCTGACCTCAAGCCCCGCACCACGCGCACCTTGCATGATGCCGAATCGCTGTTCGCCTGCATCCAGCAGGTGCGTGCCCAGGGGTGGTGCGTGGTCGATCAGGAGCTTGAGCAGGGCCTGCGTTCGATAGCCGTGCCGGTCTACGACGCTTCCGGGCAGGTGCTCGCGGCATTGAACGTAAGTACCCATGTGGGGCGGGTCACGCGCAGTGAACTGGAGCAGCGCTTTCTGCCGATTCTACTAGGGGCAAGCCGTGACCTCTGCCATCAGTTGTTTGGCTGAGCCTGCGTTTGTTGTGCGATAAACGCACAATCTCGCCGGCAGTGAATTGCGCCACCCCGGTTTGCTGATTAATGTCTCTCGCAACGGTCGGCTAAGCCGACCGAACAACAAAAATACAAGAGGCACCTCCCATGCACACTGCCCCCAGGCTGCAACGGGCCTACCCGTACGCAGTGCCGTTGTCCCCAGGCTGACACAGCGCCCTCCTTTCGCAACTAACGCACTCTGCGCCGAATGCTCGCGTGCAGTGGCCTGGCTGTGCCTCCTTCTGGATAACAACAATGAATCAAGCGCAAACCGGTGTCGGTAAAAGCCTCGACGTCCAGTCACTGATCAATGAGCAACCCCTGTCCCGCTACCAGTGGCGGGTCGTGTTGCTGTGTTTCCTCATCGTCTTCCTTGATGGCCTGGACACCGCTGCCATGGGCTTTATCGCCCCGGCGCTGTCCCAGGACTGGGGTATCGACCGCGCCAGCCTCGGGCCAGTGATGAGTGCCGCGTTGATCGGCATGGTATTTGGCGCCCTGGGTTCCGGGCCGTTGGCCGACCGCTTTGGCCGCAAGGGCGTGCTGGTGGGTGCCGTGCTGCTGTTCGGCGGTTTCAGCCTGGCTTCGGCCTATGCCACCGACGTCAATCAACTGCTGGTGCTGCGCTTCCTGACTGGCCTGGGGTTGGGTGCAGGCATGCCGAACGCCACAACGCTGCTGTCTGAATACACCCCTGAGCGGCTCAAGTCGCTGTTGGTGACCAGCATGTTCTGTGGTTTCAACCTGGGCATGGCGGGGGGCGGTTTCATCTCCGCCAAGCTGATCCCGGCCTATGGGTGGCACAGCTTGCTGGTCATCGGCGGTGTACTGCCGCTACTGCTGGCCGTGGTGCTGATGGTGTGGTTGCCGGAATCGGCGCGTTTTCTGGTGGTGCGCAACCGCGGTACGGAGAAGGTGCGCAAAACCCTGGCCCCCATCGCGCCGCGCATCGTGGCCGAAGCGGGCAGTTTCAGCGTGCCGGAGCAGAAGGCCGTGGCGGCGCGCAACGTGTTTGCCGTGATCTTTTCCGGTAGCTACGGGCTGGGTACTGTCCTGCTGTGGATGACCTACTTCATGGGCCTGGTAATCGTGTACCTGCTGACCAGTTGGTTGCCCACACTGATGCGCGACAGTGGTGCCAGCATGGAGCAGGCCGCGTTCATCGGCGCGCTGTTCCAGTTTGGCGGTGTGCTGAGCGCAGTGGCGGTGGGCTGGGCCATGGACCGCTTCAACCCGCACAAGGTGATTGGCCTCTTCTACCTGCTGGCAGGGGTGTTTGCCTACGCCGTGGGTCAGAGCCTGGGCAATATCACGCTGCTGGCCGTACTGGTGCTGGTTGCCGGTATGTGCGTCAACGGTGCGCAGTCGGCGATGCCATCCCTGGCGGCACGCTTCTACCCGACCCAGGGCCGTGCCACGGGGGTGTCGTGGATGCTGGGTATCGGCCGTCTCGGAGCGATTCTGGGGGCGTGGAGCGGGGCGACCCTGTTGGGCCTCGGCTGGACGTTCGAGCAAGTGCTGACTGCACTGCTGGTGCCTGCGGCACTGGCAGCCGTTGCCGTCGTCATCAAAGGCATCGTCAGCCACGCCGACGCCACCTGACAGGCCCAGGGCGGCATCGCAGCCGCCTTTTGGGAGAGATGAACAGAAAGTTAACAAATGGTTCGATAACCGCCCCAATAGTCGATTATCGGATTGTAAGCCCCGGGTCATTCTCCCTAATCTGAACCCCATAGAAACACCCTGACCAGGAGCCTCCAATGGCTACAATTCTCTCGCTCAACGAGGCCGTGAAGCAGTTCGTCCGCGACCTTGAAGCCCGTACCGCTGCGGCCCACGGCCAAGCAGCAGGAGCAGTCTGATGCGCGACGTATACATCTGCGATGCCATTCGCACCCCTATTGGCCGTTTTGGCGGCGCTCTGGCCGCCGTGCGTGCGGACGACCTGGCTGCTGTGCCCCTCAAGGCGCTGATCGAGCGCAACCCTGGCGTGCAGTGGGACCAGTTGGACGAAGTGTTTTTCGGCTGTGCCAACCAGGCCGGTGAAGACAACCGCAACGTGGCGCGCATGGCGCTGCTGCTGGCCGGCCTGCCCGAGAGCATTCCCGGCGTCACCCTGAACCGCCTGTGCGCTTCGGGCATGGATGCCATCGGTACAGCGTTCCGTGCCATTGCCAGCGGCGAGATGGAACTGGCCATTGCCGGCGGCGTGGAGTCGATGTCGCGCGCCCCCTTCGTAATGGGCAAGGCCGAGAGCGGCTACTCGCGCAGCATGAAGCTTGAAGACACCACCATCGGCTGGCGCTTCGTCAACCCGCTGATGAAAAGCCAGTACGGGGTGGACGCCATGCCCGAAACGGCCGACAACGTGGCAGACGATTACCAGGTTTCCCGCGCTGACCAGGATGCCTTCGCCGTGCGCAGCCAGCAGAAGGCTGCAGCTGCCCAGGCCGCCGGGTTCTTCGCCGAAGAGATTGTGCCGGTGCGCATTGCTGGCAGAAAGGGTGAAACCGTGGTCGAGCAGGACGAGCACCTGCGCCCGGACACCACCCTGGAAACCCTGGCCCGCTTGAAACCGGTCAACGGCCCGGACAAAACCGTCACGGCAGGCAACGCTTCGGGGGTCAACGATGGTGCGGCGGCGTTGATCCTGGCATCGGCAGAGGCGGTCGAGAAGCATGGCCTTACCCCACGTGCCCGGGTACTGGGCATGGCCAGTGCCGGTGTGGCGCCGCGTGTCATGGGTATCGGCCCGGTGCCTGCAGTTCGCAAGCTGACCGAGCGGCTGGGTGTGGCGGTGAGCGATTTCGACGTCATTGAGCTCAATGAAGCCTTTGCCAGCCAGGGCCTGGCGGTGTTGCGCGAGTTGGGGGTAGCGGACGATGCCCCGCAGGTAAACCCCAACGGTGGCGCGATTGCCCTGGGCCACCCGCTGGGCATGAGTGGTGCACGGCTGGTACTCACGGCATTGCACCAGCTGGAGAAAAGCGGCGGGCGCAAGGGCCTGGCGACCATGTGCGTAGGCGTAGGGCAAGGCCTGGCGTTGGCCATCGAGCGCGTGTGAACGGTAGGGGCCTGCTCGCGCACTGTGCGCTGACAGGCCCTTGCTGTTAGACACAACGCCTATTGGCGGCCACTTGGTGGAACATGTGTGTTACTAGGTATGTCTAGACTTACCTTGTACCCTCCAGGAGCAAAACCCTCATGACCTCAAGCTATTACACCGGTGAAGAGCGCAGCAAGCGCATCTTTGCCATCGTCGGTGCCTCATCAGGCAACCTGGTGGAATGGTTCGACTTCTATGTCTACGCCTTCTGTGCGATCTATTTTGCTCCGGCCTTCTTCCCCTCTGACGACCCTACCGTGCAGTTGCTGAACACTGCTGGTGTATTCGCCGCCGGGTTCCTGATGCGCCCGATCGGCGGCTGGATTTTCGGCCGCCTGGCCGACCGGCATGGCCGCAAGAACTCCCTGATGATCTCGGTGCTGATGATGTGCTTCGGTTCCCTGATGATCGCCTGCCTGCCCACCTACGCCAGCATCGGCACATGGGCGCCGGCGCTGCTGTTGCTGGCGCGGCTTATCCAGGGGCTTTCGGTGGGTGGCGAATATGGCACCACGGCCACCTACATGAGCGAGGTGGCCTTGCGCGGGCAGCGTGGTTTCTTCGCCTCGTTCCAGTACGTGACCCTGATCGGCGGCCAGTTGCTGGCTGTGCTGGTGGTGGTGGTCCTGCAGCAGGTGCTGACCGAGGACGAACTGCGCGCCTGGGGCTGGCGCATCCCCTTCGTGGTGGGCTCCATCGCCGCGGTGATTTCGTTGATGCTGCGCCGCTCGCTGCATGAAACCAGCAGCGCCGAAACCCGGCAGGACAAGGACGCAGGCAGTATTCGCGGCCTGTTTGGCAACCACCTGGCGGCATTCATTACCGTGCTGGGCTACACCGCCGGTGGCTCGCTGATCTTCTATACCTTCACCACCTACATGCAGAAATACCTGGTGAACACGGCCGGCATGACCGCGAAGAACGCCAGCTACGTGATGACCGGCGCGCTGTTCCTGTTCATGGTGCTGCAGCCGTTCTTCGGCATGCTTTCCGACCGTATCGGGCGGCGCAATTCCATGCTGCTGTTCGGCGCGTTGGGCACGCTGTTCACGGTGCCGTTGCTGATGGCACTGAAAACCGTGAGCAGCCCGTTCATGGCCTTCGTATTGGTCAGCCTGGCGCTGTGCATCGTCAGTTTCTACACCTCGATCAGCGGCCTGGTTAAGGCCGAGATGTTCCCGCCACAGGTGCGGGCATTGGGTGTGGGGCTGGCCTATGCGGTGGCCAACGCTGCCTTTGGCGGGTCGGCTGAATACGTGGCCCTGGGCCTGAAGACCCTGGGCATGGAAAACACCTTCTACTGGTATGTCACGGCCATGATGGCAATCGCCTTCCTGTTCAGCCTGCGCCTGCCCAAGCAAGCGGAATACTTGCACCACGATCATTAAGGACGTTGCATGACCAACCAGTTGTTCGATGCCTACTTCACCGCGCCGGCCATGCGCGAGGTGTTCTCCGACCGCGGTCGCCTGCAGGGCATGCTCGACTTCGAAGCCGCCCTGGCGCGGGCCGAGGCGGCGGCAGGGCTGGTGCCGCAAAGTGCGGTGGCTGCGATTGAGGCGGCCTGCAAGGCCGAACGCTATGACGTGGGGGCGCTTGCCGAGGCGATCGCCACGGCTGGCAATTCGGCCATCCCACTTGTGAAGGCGCTGGGCAAGGTGATCGCCACGGGTGTACCGGAAGCTGAACGCTACGTGCACCTTGGCGCCACCAGCCAGGACGCCATGGACACTGGCCTGGTGCTGCAGCTGCGCGATGCGTTGGCGCTTGTCGAGGCTGACCTGGCTGCACTGGCCGACACGCTGGCCCGCCAGGCGCTGCTGCACGCCGATACGCCGCTGGTGGGCCGCACCTGGTTGCAGCATGCAACCCCGGTTACCCTCGGCATGAAACTGGCTGGCGTGCTGGGTGCGCTCACACGCCACCGCCAGCGCCTGCAACAGTTACGGCCGCGGTTGCTGGTGCTGCAGTTAGGGGGTGCCTCTGGCAGCCTGGCGGCGTTGGGCAGCAAGGCACTGCCGGTGGCCGAAGGCCTGGCCGAACAGTTGCAGCTGACGCTGCCGGAGCAGCCCTGGCACACCCAGCGTGACCGCCTGGTGGAGTTCGCCTCGGTGCTGGGGCTGATCGCCGGTAGCCTGGGCAAGTTCGGGCGTGACGTCAGCCTGCTGATGCAGACCGAGGCGGGGGAGGTGTTCGAGCCTTCCGCACCGGGCAAGGGCGGCTCGTCGACCATGCCGCACAAACGTAACCCGGTGGGCGCCGCTGTGCTGATTGGCGCGGCTACGCGGGTACCGGGCCTGGTTTCGACGCTGTTTGCGGCCATGCCGCAGGAGCACGAACGCAGCTTGGGGCTGTGGCATGCAGAATGGGAAACCCTGCCTGAGATCTGCTGTTTGGTTTCCGGGGCGCTGCGCCAGGCCCAGATCATTGCCCAGGGCATGGAAGTGGACGCCCCGCGCATGCGCCGTAACCTGGACCTGACCCAAGGGCTGGTACTGGCCGAGGCTGTAAGCATCGTGCTGGCCCAGCGGCTTGGCCGCGACAGTGCCCACCATTTGCTGGAGCAGTGCTGCCGCCGTGCGGTCGCCGAGCAGCGCCATTTGCGCGCGGTGCTGGGCGATGAACCGCAGGTCACGGCGCAGTTGTCTGCCGAAGAACTGGACCGCCTGCTCGACCCCGCGCATTACCTGGGCCAGGCCCGGGTGTGGGTAGCGCGTGCTGTGTCCGAACATCAACATTTCACTGCCTGAAGGAGACCGCTGTGGCGCACGTGCAACTGGCCGATGGCGTTTTGAATTACCAGATCGATGGCCCCGAAGCGGCGCCGGTGCTGGTCTTGTCCAACTCGTTGGGTACCGACCTCGGCATGTGGGAGACCCAATTGCCGCTGTGGAGCCAACACTTTCGTGTGCTGCGCTACGACACCCGGGGGCATGGCGCATCGTTGGTCACGGCCGGCCCGTACAGTATCGAGCAACTGGGCCGTGACGTACTGGCTCTGCTGGATGCCCTGGATATCCAGCAAGCGCATTTTGTCGGCCTTTCGATGGGCGGCCTGATCGGGCAGTGGCTGGGCATCAATGCCGGCCAGCGCCTGCGCAGCCTCACCTTGTGCAACACCGCCGCCCAGATCGGCACTGCCGAGGTGTGGAACAGCCGCATCGACACCGTGCTCAAGGGCGGGCAACAGGCGATGGTCGAGTTGCGTGATGCCTCCATCGCCCGCTGGTTCACCCCGGGCTTTGCCCAGGCCCAGCCACAACAGGCGCAGCGCATCTGCCAGATGCTGGCGCAGACCAGCCCGCAAGGCTACGCAGCCAACTGTGCGGCGGTACGTGATGCGGACTTCCGCGAGCAAGTAGGCGGTATTCAGGTGCCTACCCTGATTGTTGCCGGTACCGAGGACGTGGTGACCACGCCGGTTCACGGCCGCTTTATGCAGGCTGCCATCCAGGGTGCCGACTATGCCGAGTTCCCGGCGGCGCACTTGTCCAACGTGGAGATCGGCGAAGCGTTCAGCCGCCGCGTGCTCGACTTTCTGCAGGCTCACTGAGTACTTGACCATGGACGAGAAACAACGTTACGACGCCGGCATGCAGGTACGCCGTGCGGTACTGGGTGATGCCCACGTGGACCGCAGCCTGGAGAAGCTGAACGACTTCAATGGCGAGTTCCAGGAAATGATCACCCGCCATGCCTGGGGCGACATCTGGACCCGCCCGGGCCTGCCACGCCACACCCGCAGCCTGATCACCATCGCCATGCTGATCGGCATGAACCGCAACGACGAGCTGAAACTGCACTTGCGCGCGGCTGCCAACAATGGCGTAACCCGTGAAGAAATCAAGGAGGTGCTGATGCAGAGCGCTATCTACTGCGGCATCCCGGCAGCCAATGCCACGTTCCACCTAGCTGAGTCGGTGTGGGATGAGCTGGGCGTCGAATCGCGCGGCTGACCCTTCGGCCGAACGCCGCAGCATGCGATATGCCATGTGGGGCTGAAGGGTGTTCGCCGTAACAGTGATTGCGCCTGTGAGGTCAAGCGCCGCCCGCGCGGCGCTCGATCTCACAGGCGAAAAAACCCTCAAGGCAGGCCCCTGGCGGCCCTCACGCTATCTCAATCCGTATCAATGCTGCGCTTTAGGGATGACCGCAGGCCCAGCAGGAACGCCGCTTCAGCCACCACGAACAGCGGGCCGATGATCAGGCCGCTGACGTCATCGACGAATGCCGGTTTACGCCCCTCGTAGTAATGCCCCACGAACTGGATCACCCAACCCACCACGAATGCACCCAGGCCGGCCATAAGCCACACTGCGGTAGCCTGCACCGCCAGCGCCTGGCCTACCCACAGGCACAGCCCCAGCAACAACCCCATCACCAGGCCGAACGGGATATCGAGCCGCAGGTAAAACCAGACAGCAGCCACCACCGCGAGCAGGGCAGGGGACAGCCATACACCGGCTACCTCCCAGCCAGGGCGCGACAGCAGGATGGCCACGGCCAGCACGATCATGGGGATGCCGATGAAATGGGTGGCGATGTTGCGCGGGTCGCGGTGGTAGCTGGCGTACTGGCTCAGGTGCTCGGCGAGGGTTTTCATTGTTGTGCCTCCTGTCGTGCCTGATCGGGATGTTGCTCCCGATATAGCTCAGGATAGCCCCAGGCTCCACCATCATCAGCCAGACGAATGGCGAGCCCGCACCCGGCAAGCGGGGCGGGCCTTATGCAGCCAGGCGCTTACAGCAGGTTGAGGGGGTAACTCACGATCAGCCGGTTCTCATCGAACGCGTTGGTGCTGAAGTCACGGCGCATGGTCGAATTTCGCCATTTAAGCGATAGGTCCTTGAAGGTGCCGGCCTGGATCACGTAGGCGAGTTCCGTCTCACGGGCCCATTCCTTGCCGTCATCCACACGGCCCGCTGTGACGTTGTCACCCTTGATGTAGCGGTTCATCAGGGTCAGCCCCGGTACGCCGACAGTGGCGAAGTTGAAGTCATGGCGAACCTGCCACGAGCGCTCCTTGGCATTGTCGAAGCTTGAGTTGTAGCTGTCGTTGGCCAGTGTGCCGCCGCTGGTGCCGTTGACCCGCATCCAGGCGTTGTCGCCGCTGACCTTCTGCAGGCCGACGTAGAAGGTATGGCCTTGGTAGCGTGCCGAGAGCATGGCCGAGGCGGTGCGGTTGTCCAGCTTGCCGGCCCGCTCGGAGCCATCTTCCTTGCCGATGAAGTAGCCCAGGTTGGCACCCAGGGTCCAGTCGCCCAGCGGCTGGCTGTGCACCAGGTTGAGGTACTGCTGGCGGTAGATGTCCTTGAGCTGGGCATCCCACAGGCCGATCATGGTGCGCTTGTCGTTGAAGGTGTACTCACCACCGGCGAAGTTGAAGCGGTCGGAGGTGATGGCGGCGCGGCCGGTGAGCGACATGTCGTCCATGCTCGCATCGTTGCGCGGGCTGTTGCCGCGGAACTGCCCGGCGTACAGGGTCAGCCCGGCGATTTCCTTCGAGGTGAGCTGGCCGCCACGGAAGGTCTGGGGCAACGAGCGACCATCGTCCGAGCGCAGGATCGGCAGCACCGGCATCCACTCACCGACTTTCAGTTCCGTCTGGGACAGCTTGGCCTTCAGCGCTACCCCAAGCCTGCCGAAGTCGTCGGCCGGACGACCGTCATCGTGCACCGGCAGCAGTTGAGTGTTGGTGGTACCCCTACCACCGTCGAGCTTGACCGAGTACAGCCCCAGTACATCCACACCGAAGCCGACGGTGCCCTGAGTGAAACCGGAGCGGGCATCCAGAATGAAGCTTTGCGTCCATTCCTCGGCCTTGCCCTGAGCATGTGCCGGGTCGACGAAATTGCGGTTTATGTAGAAGTTGCGCAGGTTGAGAGTCGCCTTGGCGTCCTCCATGAACCCCCCTTCGGCGGCGTACAGAGGGAAAGCGCAGGACATGGCCAACAGGCCGGGCAGCAGCTGGCGTGCGGGTGGCAAAGTGCTCATGTGTCGTGGATCTCTTGTTTTTATGGGCGAATCGGTGCCTTGCAGGCGCAGGCCGGCTGAGGCGGTCGGTATTCCGTAAACCGGGGCAACGTTGCGTGGGGAAGATGGTGCGGGGTGGTGCGGGGGAGAGGCAATTCGCCGTAGACGGAATGGGGCGATAATCGAACGGAATGTTCCAGTTAGTTAATTGTTGTATGCAAGCGCGGCGGGCGCCACGCCTGCGTACAACAATGGCGTCAGCCTTGGGGCGTTTGCACCGCGGCTTGCTGGTTGGCCTGGCCGGTGCGCTCATACCAACCGCCGCCCAGGGCCTTGTACAGGTTGACCTCGCTGGTCAGCTGCGAAAGGCGGTCACCGATCAGCGCTTGCTGGGCACTGAACAGGTTGCGTTGGGCATCGAGGTAGGTCAGGTTGCTGTCGATGCCGATGCGGTAGCGGCGCTCGGCCAGGCGGTAGTAATCCTGGTTGGCCTGCACCAGGTCACGTTGCGCCTGCAACTGCTCTTCGAAGGTCTTGCGCGCCGCCAGGCCATCAGAGACTTCCTGGAAAGCGGTCTGGATGGTCTTTTCGTACTTGGCGACGTTGATGTCCTTCTGGATCTTCGAGTAATCCAGGCTGGCCCGGAGGCTGCCGGCGTTGAAGATCGGCAGGTTGATCTGTGGCTGGAACAACCAGGTGCCCGAACCGCCCTTGAACAGCCCGCCCATGTCAGGGCTGAGCGTGCCCGCGTTGGCGGTCAGGCTGATGCTCGGGAAGAACGCAGCCCGCGCGGCGCCGATGTTGGCGTTGGCGGCCTTGAGCAGGTGCTCGGCCTCCTGGATGTCCGGGCGCCGCTGCAGCAGGTCTGAAGGCAGGCCAGCCGGCACGTCGGCCAACTGATCGGCATCCAGCTTGAGCGGCTCAGGCAGGTTGTTCGGGATACCGGTGCCCAGCAGCACGGTGAGGCTGTTCACATCCTGGGCAACCAGGCGCTGGTACTGGGAATACTTCACCCGCGCGCCCTCGACGGCGGTGCGTGCCTGGCTCAGGTCCAGTGCTGATGCCACGCCCACTTCGTTGCTGCGACGCGTGAGGTTGAAGCTTTCCTGGTAGTTCTTGAGGGTATCCTCAGTCAGCTTGAACAGGGCCTGGTCGGCCTGCCAGGTGTAGTAGGCATTGGCCACGCTGGCCACCAGGCTGATCTGCGTGGAGCGGCGTGCCTGCTCGCTGGACAAGTACGTTTCCAGAGCCTGTTCGGAAAGGCTGCGAACACGGCCGAACAGGTCCAGTTCGTAGGCGCTCACACCCAGCGTGGCCGAGTACTGGCTGGTGATGGCCGACTGACCCGTCTGCGACATGTTGGCCGGCACGCGCTGGCGGTTACCGCTGCCGGTGGCCGACA
The DNA here is from genome assembly GCF_001320125.1 of Pseudomonas sp. NBRC 111119. Taxonomy (NCBI): domain Bacteria; kingdom Pseudomonadati; phylum Pseudomonadota; class Gammaproteobacteria; order Pseudomonadales; family Pseudomonadaceae; genus Pseudomonas; species Pseudomonas sp. NBRC 111119. Next base: position 46,497 of record NZ_BCAV01000038.1, on the reverse strand, counting down.
CCGCCGGGAACAGGTCGGCGCGCTGGATGCGGTATTGCGCACGGTAGGCGTCGATGTTCAGGGCTGCCACACGCAGGTCGCGGTTGTTCACCAGCGCGGTCTGGATCAACTGCTGCAGCGCTGGGTCGTTGAAGAACTGACGCCAGCCTTGTTCGGCGGCGGCAACGTTGGCCGACTGGGTTGGCGAGTACGCCGGACCTTGTGGCCACTGGGCAGCCACCGGCGCTTCCGGGGTTTTGTAATCGGGGATAAGCGAGCAGCCGCCAAGCACGAGAGCGGTAACTGCCAGGGACAACAAAGACTTGGTCATTGCCCAGCCTCATAACGTGGGGTTTCAGGGGTATCGTCCTTTTTCGGCTCTTTGCTGCCGAACAGCGACGACACTGCGACGAAGAATAGCGGTACCCAGAAGATTGCCAGTACGGTGGCGCTGATCATGCCGCCGATCACGCCAGTACCGATGGCGTGCTGGCTGCCGGCCCCGGCGCCGCTGGCGATGGTCAACGGTACCACGCCCAGAATGAACGCCAGCGAGGTCATGATGATCGGGCGCAGACGCATGCGGCAGGCCTCGATGGCTGCGTCATACAGGCTGCGGCCCTGTTCGTGCAGTTCCTTGGCGAACTCGACGATCAGAATGGCGTTTTTCGCCGCCAGACCGATGGTGGTCAACAGGCCCACCAGGAAGTACACGTCGTTGGACAGCCCGCGCAGGCTGGTGGCGATCAGCGCACCGATGATACCCAGCGGCACTACCAGCACCACCGCGATAGGGATCGACCAGCTTTCGTACAGCGCTGCCAGGCACAGGAACACGAACAGTACCGAGAGGGCGAACAAGGCCGGCATCTGCGAACCGGACAGTTTTTCCTCGTAGGACATGCCGGTCCAGGCGAAGCCGACACCGCTTGGCAGCTCGCCGGCAATCCGCTCGACCTCGGCCATGGCCTCACCCGTGCTGTAGCCAGGGGCCGGGGCACCGAGGATCTCCATGGCCTCTACACCGTTGTAGCGCGACAGCTTGGGCGAACCGTAGGTCCATTCACCCTTGGCGAACGAGGAGAACGGCACCATTTCGCCTGCGCCATTGCGCACGTACCACTTCTGCAGGTCTTCCGGGCTCATGCGGGCATTCGCCTCACCCTGGATGTACACCTTCTTGACCCGGCCGCGGTCGATGAAGTCGTTGACGTAGCTGGCGCCCAAGGCAATCGACAGGGTGTTGTTGATGTCGGAGATGGTCACGCCCAGGGCACTGGCACGTTCGTCATCGATGGTCAGCTGGTACTGCGGCTCATCGTTCAGGCCGTTGGGGCGCACGCCGGCGAGGATCTTGCTTTGCGACGCCTTGGCCAGGAACTGGTTACGCGCCTCCATCAGCTTGGCGTGGCCGACGCCACCACGGTCCTGCAGGAACACGTCGAAGCCGGTGGCGTTACCCAGCTCGAGCACGGCAGGCGGGGCGAAGGCGAACACCATCGCGTCACGGAAGCTGAAGAAGTGCTGCTGGGCACGCTGGGCCAGGCCGAACACGCTGTTTTCGGCCGAACGCTCACCCCACGGCTTGAGCATGATGAACGCCATGCCCGAGCTCTGGCCACGGCCGGCGAAGTTGAAGCCGTTGACGGTGAACACCGACGATACCGTGTCCGCTTCGTCCTTGAGCAGGTACTCGCGCATCTGGTCGACCACCGCCTGGGTGCGCTCGGCACTGGAACCGGCCGGGGTCTGTACCTGGGCAAACAGTACACCCTGGTCTTCTTCAGGCAGGAACGCCGTTGGAATGCGCGTGAACAGCCAGATCATGCCCACCACGATGAGTGCATAGGCCAGCAGGAACGGAATCTTGTTGCGCAGGATGGCGCCCACGCTGCGCTCGTAGCCGTTCACGCTACGGTCGAAGTTGCGGTTGAACCAGCCGAAGAAACCACCTTTGGCCACGTGGTGCTCGCCCTTTTTCAGCGGCTTGAGCATGGTGGCGCACAGGGCCGGGGTGAACACCAGCGCCACCAGCACCGACAGGCCCATGGCCGAGACGATGGTGATGGAGAACTGCCGGTAGATTACCCCGGTGGAGCCACCGAAGAAGGCCATGGGCAGCAGTACCGCCGACAGCACCAGGGCGATACCCACCAGGGCCCCCTGGATCTGCTCCATCGAGCGCTTGGTCGCCTCCTTGGGCGGCAAGCCTTCCTCGGACATGACCCGCTCGACGTTCTCGACCACGACGATGGCGTCGTCCACCAGCAGGCCGATAGCCAGCACCATGGCGAACATGGTCAGGGTGTTGATGCTGAAGCCCGCTGCTGCAAGGATGCCGAAGGTGCCCAGCAACACCACCGGTACCGTCATGGTGGTGATGATGGTGGCGCGGAAGTTCTGCAGGAACAGGTACATCACCAGGAACACCAGGACCACGGCTTCGATCAGGGTGTGGATAACCCCGCTGATCGATTCGGTGACCACCGGCGTGGTGTCATAGGGGAATACGGCCTTGACCCCCGGCGGGAAGAACGGCTCCAGGTCGGCAATGGTCTGGCGCAGTGCCTTGGCAGTGTCCAGGGCGTTGGCACCGGTGGCCAGCTTGACCGCAAGGCCCGACGCCGGCTTGCCGTTGAACTGGGCACTGACGGCGTAGTTTTCACCACCCAGGCCAACGTCTGCGACGTCGCCCAGGCGTACCTGAGAGCCGTCGCTGTTGACCTTGAGCAGAATCTTCTTGAACTGCTCGGCGGTTTGCAGGCGGGTCTTGCCGATGATGGTGGCGTTGAGCTGGGTACCCGGCATGGCCGGCAGGCCGCCGAGCTGGCCCGAGGAAACCTGCACGTTCTGTGCGGCCACGGCAGTTTTCACGTCCACCGGGGTCAGCTGGAACTTGTTCAGCTTGGCCGGATCCAGCCAGATACGCATGGCGTACTGCGCGCCGAACACCTGGAAGTCGCCCACACCTGCGGTACGCGAGATCGGGTCCTGCATGTTGGAGACGATGTAGTTGGCCAGGTCGTCCTTGGTCATGCTGCCGTCTTCGGACACCAGGCCGATCACCAGCAGGAAGTTCTTCACTGCCTTGGTGACGCGGATACCCTGCTGCTGCACTTCCTGCGGCAACAGGGGCGTGGCCAGGTTGAGCTTGTTCTGAACCTGAACCTGCGCGGTGTCAGCGTTGGTGCCCTGTTCGAAGGTGGCCGTGATGGTCATGCTGCCGTCTGAGTTGCTTTCAGACGACACGTACCGCAGGTTGTCGATACCGTTGAGCTGCTGCTCGATCACCTGCACCACGGTGTCCTGCACGGTCTGCGCCGAGGCGCCCGGGTAGGTCACGGCGATGGCGATGGCCGGTGGCGCGATACTGGGGTACTGGTTGATCGGCAGCTTCAGGATCGACAGGGCGCCGACCAGCATGATCACCAAGGCGATCACCCAGGCGAAGATCGGGCGATCAATAAAGAACTTCGACATGGTTTACTCCGCTTTGGCGTCAGCTGGCGCTGCGTTGCCCTGTTCAGGGCTACCCGGCTTCTTGACGTTGGTGGCGTCGCTGACCTTGACCTCGACGCCAGGGCGCACGTACTGCAGGCCTTCGGTGATCAGGCGGTCGCCCGGGTTCAGGCCTTCCTCGATCAGCCAGTCGCTGCCCAGGGTACGGTTGGCCTTGAGCTGGCGCAGCTCGACCTTATTGTCCTTGCCTACCACCAGCGCTGTGGGTGCGCCTTTGAGGTCGCGGGTTACACCCTGCTGCGGGGCAAGGATGGCATTGGCGTTGACGCCGGCCTTGAGCCGCGCGTGCACGAACATGCCTGGCAGCAGCGTGTGGTCAGGGTTGGCGAAGATGGCGCGCAGGGTCACCGAGCCGGTGGTTTCGTCCACGGCCACTTCCGAGAATTCCAGGCGGCCTTCCTGCTTGAACAGGCTGCCGTCCTCCAGCACCAGTTGCACCGAGGCGGCGTTGTCGCCGGCCTTCTGCAGTTGGCCGCTTTCAAGGTCACGGCGCAGCTTGAGCAGTTCGGCAGTGGACTGGGTGACGTCGACGTAGATCGGGTCCAGTTGCTGGATGGTGGCCATGGCGCTGGTCTGGCCATTGTTCACCAGCGCGCCCTCGGTTACCGCAGAACGGCCGATCCGGCCGCTGATCGGTGCCATGACCTTGGTGTAGCGCAAGTCGATCTGGGCGCTCTTGAGCGACGCTTCTGCCTGCAGGCGCTTGGCATTGGCGTCATCGTATTCCTGCCGGGAAACCGCCTGTTCATCGATCAGCTGCTTGTAGCGATCGGCCAGCGAGCGGGTCGCCTGAAGGTCGGCCTGGGCATTGGCCAGGTTCGCCTCGTAGACCGCAGGGTCGATCTGGTACAGCTGCTGGCCCTGCTTCACCTCGCTGCCTTCCTTGAACAGGCGCTTGAGGATGATGCCATTGACCTGCGGGCGCACTTCGGCAACCCGGTAGGCGGTGGTGCGCCCCGGCAGCTCGGTGGTCAAGGTGAAAGCCTGGGGCTGAAGGGTGACGACGCCGACCTGAGGAGCCTGCGCCGCGGGCGCTGACGCTTCTTCTTTCTTGCAGCCACTGAGCAGGGTTGCCAGGGCGACGGCGGAAACCAGAGCGGTAACGGCTGGCTTGAATTGCATGAGTATCCTCGGGGCGCTGGAGCAGGGAGACGCTCAAGAGTAGTGGAAGAGTCTTGATCCGGATAACAGGTTACCCGGTGGATAAATAGCTTGCTAAGGAATATACTTACATTCATGGTTGTTTGTAAATACCGCTGAGTTGTACTCCGTTACCACTACAGCCCTTGATTAGCTTGATCCGTGAGGCCCCCAGCAGAGGTGCCCCGGAGCCCCGCACGCAGTCTCACGTGTGGGCCAGATGAGGTTGTACTGCCATGGTCCGTCGAACCAAAGAGGAAGCCCAGGAAACTCGCGCCCAGATCATCGAGGCAGCGGAAAAGGCTTTCTACAAGCGCGGGGTCGCGCGAACCACCCTGGCTGACATCGCCGAACTGGCGGGTGTGACGCGCGGGGCGATCTACTGGCACTTCAATAATAAAGCCGAACTGGTGCAGGCGTTGCTCGATAGCCTGCACGAAACCCATGACCATCTTGCACGCGCCAGTGAGAGCGAAGACGAAATGGACCCGCTCGACTGCATGCGCAAGCTGTTGCTGCAGGTGTTCAACGAGCTCGTGCTCGACGCCAGAACCCGGCGTATCAATGAGATTCTGCATCACAAGTGCGAGTTCACCGATGATATGTGCGAAATCCGCCAGCAGCGCCAGGCGGCGGTACTGGATTGCCATAAAGGCATCACCCTGGCCCTTGCCAATGCCGTGCGCCGTGGCCAACTGCCCGAAAGGTTGGACGTCGCCCTCGGCCGAGTTCGTCGAAGGCGAACGTAGCGGGCACTATGTGCTCGGCAAGGACCACTTGCTGATCGGGGCCGACGGCAAAAGCTGGATTACCTTTGCCGATTATGCAATTGCCTTGCTCGATGAACTGGACACCCCCCGGCATTCGCGTCAGCGCTTCACGGCCGGGTACTGATCCGCAGGGTCAGTGCTGGCACAGGCCTGCAGCCACGCCAGCAACTCGACCAACCCAGGTGCCAGGCCCTTGGCCTGGCTGACCAGGTAGTAGCCCTTGCCGGTCATCACCCTCAAGGCGAACGGCGTACACAGGCGCCCTGCGCGCAGGTCTTCGCCGATCAGCGCCCAGTCACCGATGGCAACCCCCGTGCCTTGCGCAGCCATGGCCATGGCCATGTCCAGCGTCTCGAAATGCTGTTTGTGCCCTCGACCGCTCAGGGTCAGCCCGGCGGCCTGAAGCCAGGCATGCCAGTCCCGCTCGTCCCGCGACGGATGCAGCAGCATGTGCTCGCCCAGGTCCTGGGGCTGCAACAAAGGGGGTAGGCCTTCGCGTAGTGACGGCGCGCAGACCGGGGTGAGTTGCTCATCGAACAGCTTGTACGCCCGCAGCCCCTGGGGCGGTGCAGCGCCATAGACCACTGCGGCATCGAAGCCTTCCCGGTGCAGGTCCACGCCATGCTGCACGGTGGTGGTCAGTTCCACCGGCACCTCCGGGCGCAGGGCCTGCCATTGCATCAGGCGCGGCAGCAGCCAGCGCATCACACAGGTCGGCGCCTTGAGTTGCAGGGTGCTGCTGTGCCCAGCCACCTCACGTACACCCTGCTCGATGAGGGTAAACACCTGCTGTACCCGAGGCAGCCAGTCGAGGCCTTCGCGGGTCAGGCTCAGGCCTCTGGCCTGGCGCTGGAACAGCGGGTAACCCAGGTGTGCTTCCAGGGCCGCGATCTGGCGGCTCACAGCCCCTTGGGTGATATGCAGCTGCTGGCCAGCGCGGGTGAAATTGCAGTGCTGGGCAGTGACCAGAAACGTGTGCAGTGCAGGCAGGGGAGGTAAGCGATTCATTGGAAGCAGTCATGATCTCAGGACATGGCAAGTATGTGTATTTTTGCATTGTGCGGGTAGGCCATCGTTGCGTCCAATAAGCCCTTGTCCGATGCATGAACAGGGTGGAAGCGCATGGCAACTTGTGGCGAAGTGTTGGTGAAGTGGCTTGAGGCTTATGGCGTGGACCATGTCTTCGGCATTCCCGGTGTGCATACCGTCGAGCTATACCGTGGCCTGGCGGGTTCTGCCATCACGCACATTACGCCACGCCATGAGCAAGGCGCAGGCTTCATGGCCGACGGGTATGCACGTACCCGGGGTCAACCTGGGGTGTGTTTCATCATCACCGGGCCAGGCATGACCAATATCACCACGGCCATGGGCCAGGCCTATGCGGACTCCATTCCGATGCTGGTCATTTCCAGTGTGCAGGCCCAAAACCAACTGGGCGGTGGCCGTGGCAAGCTGCACGAGTTGCCCGATCAGGGCGCACTGGTCGCGGGCGTGGCTGCGTTTTCCCACACCTTGATGAGCGCGGGCGAGCTGCCCGCGGTGCTGGCGCGGGCGTTTGCGGTGTTCGAGGGCGCGCGGCCACGGCCTGTTCACATCGAGATCCCCTTGGACGTGCTGGTGGAGCCTGCCGACCACTTGCTGCCGGCAAGGCCGGTGCGTACCCACAGGGCGGGGCCCGCGCTACAACCCTTGCACCAGATGGCCGAGCGCCTGGCAGTGGCCAAGCGGCCACTGCTGCTGGTCGGCGGCGGTGCCCTGGCGGCGGGCGAAGCGCTGGCGCAGTTGGCCGAGCATCTGCAGGCGCCCGTGGCCTTGACCATCAACGCCAAGGGCCTGTTACCTGCGGCCCATCCGCTGCTGATCGGTTCGACACAGTCGCTGCAGGCGACCCGTGCACTGGTGGCGGAGGCCGATGTTGTGCTTGCCATCGGTACAGAGCTTGGCGAAACCGATTACGATGTGACCTTCCAGGGAGGCTTCGAGATCCCAGGCAGTCTGCTGCGCATTGATATCGACCCTGACCAGACCGTGCGTAACTACGTGCCAGCGCTTGCCCTGGTGGCAGACGCCAGGTTGGCCCTGGAGGGGCTGCTCGCTGCCCTGCGTGGCCGGCAGACTGTGCACCAGGCGGGGTGGGGTGCTGGCCGGGTGGCAGCACTGCGCCTGGCCGTGGCTCGGCAATGGGACCAGGCTACCCTGAGCCAGACGCGCTTGCTGACAGCCACGCTGCAAAGCCTGACGGATGCCATTCTGGTGGGCGATTCGACCCAGCCGGTGTACACCGGCAATTTCACCTTGGACATGGACCGACCACGGCGCTGGTTCAATGCATCGACCGGCTACGGCACCCTGGGTTATGCACTGCCTGCCGCGATGGGGGCGTGGCTGGGTAGTGCGGTCAAAAGCGAAGACCGCGCGCCAGCGGTGTGCCTGATTGGCGACGGCGGGTTGCAGTTCACGTTGCCGGAGCTGGCCAGTGCGGTGCAGGCGCAGGTGCCGCTGATCGTGCTGTTGTGGAATAACCAGGGCTATGAAGAGATCAAGAAGTACATGGTCAACCGGGCCATCGAGCCGGTCGGGGTAGACATTCATACCCCCGACTTCGTCGCCGTGGCTCAGGCGCTGGGTGCGGCGGCTGAACACGTGGCCGATGTGCCGCAATTGCACACAGCGCTGGCCCAGGCGGCCAGACGCAGCGGCCCGACCCTGCTGCACATCGACCAGCAGCAGTGGCAGCAGGCTGTGCCGGGCTGAAGGCCGGCCTAGCCGGCACTGGAGCGCAGGCGTGCCACGTCGCGGATCGGTGGCGCGCCATACAACCGGCTGTATTCGCGGCTGAACTGCGAGGGGCTTTCATAACCCACCCGATAGGCCGCCACGGCGGCTTCCAGCCCGTCATTGAGCATGAGCCTGCGGGCCTCCTGCAGGCGCAGCTGCTTCTGGTACTGCAGCGGGCTCATGGAGGTCACTGCCTTGAAGCGGTGGTGCAATGTAGAGGTGCTGAGGTTGACCTCGCGGGCCAGGTCCTCGATGCGCAGCGGCAGCTGGAAGTTTTCATTGAGCCAGCTGATTGCCTGGCACACCCGGTGGGTCTGGCTGTTGGCCAGGGCGATTTCGTACAGCCGATAGCCCTGGGGCCCACGCAGTAAACGGTAGAGGATTTCCCGCCGAAACAGCGGCGCCAGCATGCCGATGTCCCGTGGGCTGTCCAACAGGCGGATCAGCCGCAATAAGGCATCGAGCAATGCAGCGTCGGTCTTTTCCACGTACAAACCCCGCCCCGAAGGCCGGTTAGGCACCAGCATCGGCCCGCTTTCGGCGATCAGCTGGCTGATCTCGGCAGGGTCCAGGTCCATGCGCAGGCCCAGGCTGGGGTTCTGCGGGCTGGCATCGAGCTTTACCGCACTGAGCGGCAAGGTCACCGACACCACCATGTAGTGCAGCGGGTCGTAGGCATATTGCTCGTCGCCCAGAAACAGGCTTTTGCTGCCTTGCGCCAGGATGCACAGCGCAGGTTGGGCCAGCGTGGGCACCGAGCGGACGTTCTCGGTGTAGCGCACCAGGTACAGGTTGTCGATGGCCGAGGCGGGCCCGTGGGGATCGCCGGCATGGCGGCCGATCAGCGCGGCCAGCTCCTGGCGATGGGTTTCCAGATGCGGGTCTAGGGGCGGGGCGGTGGTCATGGTGGCATTCCTCTGCTGACCGACGCAGCATAGGTTTGGGCAACACATGAAGCTAGTCGAATACTGCACGCCGATTGCCTGATCCTGCAGCGCGGCAGGATCAGGCAATCGGCGTGCAGTATTGGCCTAACGTGAACGGCCGGTGGCGCTCTAACCTTGCCAGCCTGGCTTACCCGACCGCCGCTTCAGGGAGATGGTGCAATGACGCTCAAACAACCGGTCACCCACCTTGCTTTCATCCGCGCCAGTAACGGCCGCTCGGCCGAGCTGGGCGCCCGCTTGCGTGACTTGCTCGAACCTTCGCTGGGCGCCCCGGGTTGCCTGAGCTTTACCGTGCAGCGTTCCCAGGCCGATGCCGACCTGTGGTTGCTCAGCGGCAGCTGGCAGGACCAGCAGGCGATGAACGGCTACTTCGCCTCGCCTACCCTGCAGGTGTTCGGTGAGCTGGTGCAGGCCGAAGTGGTCAGCAGCCTCGACCTGCACACCTTTGGCTGACCGGTGGCACGCGACAGCCGCGTTGCCGGGCTGCTTGGCGTAACATGACGGCTCTTTCAACCACGCGGAAAGCACTATGGCACGTAGGGAGTTTGCACAATTCGAGGCAGTTTCGGCGATGGTGCCGGTGGACGGCGGGGGCTACCACGCGGCCATCGCGGTGAAGGCGCTGGGCATGGGCGGCGCACCGCGCTTCCACAAGGTGCTGGAGGGGCAGGTGTTCAAGGGCGCCGTGGCTGCCGATGAAGCGGCCACGGCCGAGTTGCAGCGCCTGCAAGGTGTAAGCGAAGCAGGCGAGCTGATCTGGTGATCAGGCCTGCGGCCTGGCCATCTTGAACAGGTTGCCCAGTTCGAAATAGTCCGCCGGGCCGCCGCCACGCAGGATGGGTTCGGCGGCAGCGGTGTCGTAGATGCCGTCCTTGAGCAGGTGCTCGGCAATATGCACGGCCACCACCTCGCCCAGGATCAGCCAGCTGGGCACCGGCTGCTGGTCAGCACGCTGCAGTTGCACGATCTGGGTTACCTTGCACTCGAAGGCCACCGGCGTTTCGCCTACCCGCGGCACCTTGACGATGCGCGACGGGGCGGCCGTGAGCCCGCTCAGTTCGAACTCGTTCACTTCCGGCAGTACTGCCGCACAGCTCTGGTTCATCTGCTCGGCCAACGGCCGGGTTGCCAGGTTCCAGACAAACTCCCCAGTCTGCTCGATGTTGTTCAGGCTGTCTTTACGCCCCACGCTACAGAAACCGATGATCGGCGGGATGTAGTTGAAGGCGTTGAAGAAGCTGTAGGGCGCCAGGTTCAGGCGGCCCTGGCGGTCCTGGGAGGAGATCCAGCCGATCGGGCGGGGGCCAACGATGGCGTTGAACGGGTCATGCGGCAGGCCGTGGCCTTGTGCGGGTTCGTAGTAGTACATCGGTGCTGGGCTTGCCGGCCCACCTCCTGGGTTGACGGGCCCCTAGTGTGCCAAGGCTGCGGCCGCCTGCAAATCATCAGGCAGCGCTGTAGCGTCAGCTGATGCGATGGCCATGGGTGCGATCGAAGCCATCTTCCGCGAAGCGCTGGGCACCGGTGCGGTCAAAGCCGTCTTCTGCGTAGCCGGACGCCTGTGCGTGGGGCGCTGCAAAACCGTGCGCCTTGGTACGGTCGAAACCGTCTTCGGCATAAGCGCCAGCAGCAGACAACGACAGAACGAGGGCAAGAAGGGTGTGGATTTTCATAAGGGTTACTCCAATGAACGGGTGACTGTGTAGGTATGCATCACATTTTACGCCCACAATATTGATTGTTAAGCGCATAAATCTGCGTTAAATAATCGTATAATTCGATATGTTGGTGTACTCAAGTGCCTGCCATCGCGTGAGCGGCGGCGATTCGCAAGATGCTGGGGCAAATGATTATTCAGCCTGGGCAGTATCTGGCTGTGGAATTAATCGAGTATTAAGGGGTAGGCACAACAAAAAGGGCGCTCCATCACTGGAGCGCCCTTTTTCGTTGTTACCGGCAGCGATCAGTCGGTGGTGATCCGGGAGTGCTGCTTGGTGTCCTTCATGGTGGCGTACACCAGCAGGGAGCAGGCGATGCACCCTGTGACGTACCAGTAGAACCCGCTTTCCATACCCGCGCTCTTGAACCACAGCGCCACGTATTCAGCGGTACCACCAAAGATCGACACCGTCAGGGCGTAGGGCAGGCCGACCCCCAGGGCGCGGATTTCGGTGGGGAACAGTTCGGCTTTTACCACCGCGTTGATCGAGGTGTAGCCGCTGACGATGATCAGCGCCGCCATGATCAGGAAGAACGCGCCCCACCAGGTCTGGATAGTGTGCAGGGTGCTGAGGATCGGTACGGTGAACAGCGTGCCCAGTACACCGAAGGCAATCAGGATGGGGCGGCGGCCGATCTTGTCGGACAACCCGCCAATCACCGGTTGCAGGCACATGAACAGGAACAGCGTGGCGGCCGAGATGGTGGTGGAGTCACTGATGCTCATGCCCACCGTATTCACCAGGTACTTCTGCATGTAGGTGGTGTAGGTGTAGAACGCCAGGGTGCCGCCCATGGTCAGGCCGACCACGGTCAGCAGTTCCTTGGGGTGGCGCATCAGGGTGCGCATCAGGCTTTCCTTGGCCTTTTCCTTCTTGGTGAAAGAGGCGGTTTCTTCCATGCCGCGACGCAGGTACAGGGCCACCACGGCGCACAGGGCACCGATCACGAACGGTACGCGCCAGCCCCAGGCATACAGCTGCTCGGTGGTCAGGGTTTGTTGCAGGATGATCAGCACAGCCAGGGCGATGAGCTGGCCGGAGATCAGCGTGACGTACTGGAAGCTCGAGAAGAAGCCACGGCGGTCCTTGCTGGCCATTTCACTGAGGTAGGTGGCCGAGGTGCCGTATTCGCCACCCACCGACAAGCCCTGCATCAGGCGCGCAATCACCAGCAGAACGGGGGCAGCAACGCCTATGGTTTCGTAACCGGGGGTAAGGGCGATGACCAGCGAGCCGGCGCACATCAGCAGTACCGACGCCATCAGCGCCGCCTTGCGGCCCTTGCGGTCGGCGTACAAGCCCATCAACCAGCCACCGATGGGGCGCATCAGGAAGCCTACGGCGAAGATCGCCGCGGTGTTGAGCAATTGTGCAGTGGAGTCGCCCGCCGGGAAGAATGCCTTGGCGAAGTACAGCGAGAATGCTGCGTAGACGTACCAGTCATACCATTCGACCATGTTGCCGATGGAACCGCTGAAGATCGATTTGAGGCGACTGGCGGTGGTTTTTTCTGCGGCCGGCGCGTTGGCCGCCCCGGCTGGCAGGGAGGTGGCGTTATCCATCAGGGATACCTTCTCGTTGTTTTTGTGAAGCGCGCCTGGGCGCAGCTGGCACTAGTGATTGCAGAAGGTGTGCCAAATGGGGGCGCAGTGACCCGTCTTTGGGCATTTGAGGGGCGGTAGCCCTTACCAGCACTGCGCCTGGGGTGTGGCCAGTGGCGCAGGCCAACAGCCAGAAGTGGGTGGCCCTACACCTTGTGCAAGCAAAAATCCGCTTATAGGGCTGGCTGAGTAGGCGGATTTCCGCTTATTGGCTCGACAGGAAATCTTCTCGTAGCAAGCCGTGGCGCTGCATCTTTTCGTTGAGGGTGCGCCTGGGAAGCTGCAGGTCGTCCATCACGGCCTTGATCTCGCCCCCATGCTGGCGCAGCGCTGCGCGCAGGCACTGCGCTTCGTAGGCTTCCATACGCTCGCTCAGGGATTGACCTGCCGGCACAGGGTCAAGGGTGGGTGAGCCAAGCCCTAGCGCATGACGCTCTGCCGCGTTGGCCAGTTCGCGCACGTTGCCCGGCCAGTCATGGGTGAGCAGCTGGGCCAACTGTGCGCCAGACAGGGGCACGGCATTGCGGCCCAGCTTGTTGGCAGCGGCGGTGGCAAAGTGCTCGAACAGTACGGCGATGTCTTCGCGCCGTTCGCGCAAAGGCGCCAGGCGCAACTCGGCAACATTCAGCCGGTAGGCAAGGTCTTCGCGAAAGCGCCCGGCCCGTGCCTCTTCGAGCAGGTCGGGTTTGGTGGCCGCGATGATGCGCAGGTCCACACTGATGCTCTGGTTGGCGCCCAGGCGTTCGATTTTCTGCTCTTGTATCACCCGAAGCAGCTTGGCCTGCTGCGCCAGCGGCATGCTTTCGATCTCGTCGAGAAACACCGTGCCGCCGCTGGCGTACTCCAGCTTGCCGATGCGCTTGCCCTGGGCGCCCGTGAAGGCACCGCTTTCATGGCCGAACAGCTCAGCCTCGAACAACGCTTCCGGAATGGCCGCGCAGTTGAGTGCCACAAAAGGCTTGTCGCCCCGTGGGCCAAAGTCATGCAGGCAGCGCGCCACCCGCTCTTTGCCACTGCCCGTCTCGCCACGGATCAGCACATTGACGGGCAGACCTGCCAGGTCGAGCAACTGGCGGCGCAGCAACTGCGTGCTTTGGGCCACGCCAAGCAAGCTCGCCTCCAGCCGGGTCTTGAGGTCGGCCTGTTCGTGCAGGCGGCGGTTTTCCAGTACCAGCTGGCGTTTCTCCAGGGCGCGGCGCAGGCTGCCCAGCAGGTGTTGCGGGGTGAATGGCTTTTCCAGGAAGTCATAAGCACCGCTGCGCATGGCGTCCACGGCCATTGGCACATCGCCATGGCCGGTCAGCAGGATCACAGGCAGGTCGGGGTCGGCTGCCTGCAGGCGTTCCAGCAACTGCAGGCCATCCATGCCCGGCATGCGGACGTCGCTGATGACCACCCCGGGGAAGTGCGCTGGCAGCTGCGCCAGGCACTCGTCGGCACGGGCGAACAGCTGCACATTGAAACCGGACAGGCTCAGCCACTGCTCCACAGCGCTACGGATGCTGGCCTCATCGTCGATGACGATCACTGAATTCATCATGCGGGCTCCAGGTCACGGGGCAGGGTCAGGCTAAGGCAGGCGCCGCCGGGCACGTTCTCTGCCTGTAGCCGGCCACCTGCGTCATGCACGATGCCATACGATATCGCCAGGCCAAGCCCCAGGCCTTCGCCTACGGGTTTGGTGGTGAAGAACGGCTCAAAGATTCTGGCCAGGTCGGCCTCGGCGATACCACCGCCCGAGTCCAGAATACTCAGGCGCCACAGCCCGGCTTGCGGTTCTATGCGGATTTCAAGGCGGCGGTAGCCTTTGTTGGCCATGGCGTCCAGGGCATTGCGCAACAGGTTGATCAACACCTGTTCCAGGCGGATGGCATCGCCCCGCACCCAGGCCGGGCGCGCCAGGTACAGGGCCAGCTGGATGCCTTCACTGTGGATGCGGGTTTCCAGCAGGTGCAGGGCCTGGTCGACCACGGTGGCCAGGTCTAGCCGCTCGCGTAGGCCACCCGGGCTGTTGCGGGCGAAGGTTTTCAGGTGGCTGGTGAGGGACGCCATGCGGGTCAGCATCTGCTCCAGGGGTTCGAGGGCCTGGCGCGCTTCATCGTAGCGCCCATGGTCCAGCAGCAGGCGCAGGGTTTCCAGCTGCATGCGCTGGGTTGTCAGCGGCTGGTTGATCTCATGGGCCATGGCCGCAGACATCTGCCCCAGTGCCGCCAGTTTTGCCGTTTGTACCAACCCTTCCTGGGCGGTGCGCAGCTCCCGGGTGCGCTCCTCGACCTGGCGCTCAAGCTCGGCGCGGCTGCGCTGGCGCAGGCGGGCAATACGCAGGCGCTGGCTGACGAACAGCGCCGCGAACACCAGGCTGAGCCACACGGCAGCTGCGCCCAATGCCGCATTGCGGGCATCCGGGCCTACCTGGGGCTTGCGCAGCAGGTGCAGGGCCCAGCGCTCGCTGTCCAGCGGCAGGGTTTCCCACAGGTAATCGGCACTGCCCTGGGGGCCCTGCACGCGGCTGAGGGTGCTGTTGGCGGCAAACCGGGTGAGCACCTGATGGGGCAGGGGCACAAGGGGTTGCTTGTCGTACTGACGGGTTTCAGCCAGTTCGGCACGGTCGGCACCGCTCAGCGGCTGCAGCTCCCGGTAGCGCCAGCCGTCCTGGTTGGCAATGAAGGTGATGCCGCGGGCATCGCTGACCAACAGAATGTCGCTGCCTTGGCGCCACTCACGCTCAAGCTCTGGAAACTCCAGTTTTACAACCATGGCGCCGAGAAAGCGGCCCTGTTCGTCGAGCACCGCGCTCGACAGAAAATACCCCGGTACGCCACTGGTCACACCCACGGCGTAGAAGCGACCGTTACCCTGGTTGCGGGTCTGGGTGAAATAGGGCCTGAAGCCATAGTTGGAGCCCACGTAGCTGGTGGGTAGCCGCCAATTGCTGGCAGCGATGGCCAGCCCGGTGTGGTCGAGCAGTTCGAGGGTGGACGAGTTGGCCGCGCCGTTGATCCTTTCAAGCTTCCGGTTCAGGGCGTCTTGCACCTGGTCGTCGACAGGGCCGCGCAAGGCGGCGATCAGTTCCGGGTCCAGTGCCAGCACCGCAGGCAGCGCCCTGTAACGGTCGATCAGGGTGTGCAGGGTATTGGCGTACAGGCCCAACTGCTGGCTGGCAAGCCGGGCGTCGGCCTCCATGGCCTGGCGCTTGGCGTGGTGCATGGCCCAGCCCGCGCTCAGCACGGTGCCCAGCACGATCAGCAAGGTGATCAGCCCCAGACGCAGGGCGCGGAAGGTGAAGGGCATCGGGTCAGGTCCGGTGGTTGGCTATCGGGGCGGCCTACTCAGTCAAAGCAACTCGAAGCCCTGTTGCTGCACTGCCTCGGCGTCCAGCCCCACCTGCACGTTGAACTCACCCGGCTCGGCAACCCGCTGCAGTTGGCCATTATAGAACTTCAGGTCGTCTTCGCGGATGGCGAAGGTTAACTGCCGCGTTTCGCCGGGCTGCAACATCACCTTCTGGAAATGCTTCAGCTCCTTGACTGGCCGGCTCATCGACGCGGTTACATCCTGCAGGTACAGCTGCACCACGGTCTCGCCGGCAACCTTGCCGGTGTTTTTCACCGTCACCTTGGCCTGCAGGGTATCGCCGCGCTTGAACTGCTTGTGCGAAAGGTCAAGCCCCGACAGTTCGAAGCGGGTGTAGCTCAAGCCGTAACCGAATGGGTACAGCGGGCCGTTGGGTTCCTCGAAGTACTGCGAGGTGTAGTTGCCCGGCTTGCCCGGCGTGAACGGCCGGCCGATACGGGTGTGGTTGTAGTACATCGGGATCTGCCCGACAGACCGCGGGAAGGTGATGGGGAGCCTGCCGGACGGGTTGTAGTCACCGAACAGCACATCGGCGATGGCGTTACCCCCTTCGGTGCCGGCAAACCAGGTTTCCAGAATGGCGTCAGCCTGCTCCCGCTCCCAGCTGATGGACAGCGGGCGGCCATTCATCAACACCAGTACCAGCGGTTTACCGGTGGCCTTCAGCGCCTTGATCAGTTCACGCTGGCTGGCCGGGATCTCGAGGGTGGTGCGGCTGGACGACTCGTGGGACATACCACGCCTTCTGCGATAAAGTCTGGTAGTAGATTTCCAACAACAGCTAAAAATAAAAATGAGGCAGTCATATCGCCAAGCCTGGACAGTATCAAGGGTACAGCGAGCTGCGCTATCTTCATAAAATTTTTACTTCGTTGATTATTGATGCATAAGTAATCTCTTCCCAACTATGTGATTGAGGAAGTCCAAGAGAGCTCAGAAATACTGAGAATATTTTCCCAAAAATGAAGTGCAATGAAAGATTTCTCGGATCAAAAGCCGCATAGGTCGATAGATTAATTGGCCTGCCGCCATTAACAACATTAAATATTTTCCCCTTCCAATTTAATTGGTTTCTGTCTCCTTTTTCAAATAGGCGTCTTGTGGA
Organism: Pseudomonas sp. NBRC 111119; assembly: GCF_001320125.1. Lineage (NCBI taxonomy): Bacteria > Pseudomonadati > Pseudomonadota > Gammaproteobacteria > Pseudomonadales > Pseudomonadaceae > Pseudomonas > Pseudomonas sp. NBRC 111119. The sequence goes on along the minus strand of NZ_BCAV01000038.1, from coordinate 29,580 downwards.
TTCATCAAATTCATCGTCATAAGATGTAACTACCACGATGTAGGAGTTGTGTTTAAGTGTTGTTAGTATTTTCTTGGTTGTTCCTCTGTTTCCAGACATTGAAAAGCAATAATGAAAATGATCAACTCTTCCTTCGAGTTGTTCTGAAGACCTGGCTTCGAACCCCTCTGTCGAAGCCATGAAAAGTCTTGATTTATCAGTATCTACTACGACAATGTTCTGTACTCCTCTGCTGCGTAGGCCGAAGCAAAGTGATCTGCCAATCTTTCCATATCCAATGACTAGAGTTGCTTTGGCGGGGGACCAATCCTCAATAAAGGAATGAAGATAGCCCAAGGTTATATTGGCCACCATTACATTTTCAGCCATCTTATGAGAATCATAAGCTACGGATCGAAACCTGTGTAATGTGCTATAGCCAAGTTCCTTATATCTGATGTGGCCATTGGTAGTGTCCTCTAGGATAAGAGTAAGACGATTGCCGTAACGCTCTAGCAGATCACCTATGTGAGGAGCGAAGTAACCACCAATGTCGAAAAGAATAATAGGAAGATCTGATTGCGCTGCTATTCGGTTTATTTCTTCAATAGTTTTGTAGAATTCCACGCGCTCGCGTGACTTCAGTAGTCGTGTTGGATTGTTTATAAACTTAAGTAGGTCGGTGTTAAGTGAGGATTTTTTTGGTATCAAGTAAATGTTGTCAAAGGTTTCCATCCAGATGTTGCATATACTTAAATTGACAGTGGTTGATAAATGGTAAAGGCTGAATATCAAGCATCGTCTAAGTTGGCTTTTGTCGCATGTGCCATGTGCGGTCATGACTTGGCTGTAAAATAAATACGCAATCCGATGGGCGTTGCTGTAGTCGAGGCGGTGTGATGGGGCCGAACTGCTCACTGTGTGCTTAATGTTTTTCATCATGGCTCCTTGCCGTACGTGGAATTTAGTAGTGATCCTGAATCAGGCTTAATAGCGAGGTGTAGGTTGCCGATAGCAAGGCCAGTGGAAAGTCAGGTGTTTGCCTATGCGCTAATCCGACCTGGTGGCTTTTTGCATAAATCGATTCAAGGCGCGGCAGTAGTCCTTCAAGGCTGTTGGTCATTCTAGCTTGATGAGCACTTTCCTCTGTGCTGAATTTCATAGAATTAGCTGCCTCGCCTGGTAGCATCAAAGCGACGCTAACGTCTATTTCAAGCGAGTTACCAGAGGGGGTTTGCCGTAGGCAAATACATAAGTCGGATATGTGCTTGGTAAGGTACAGGCAACCTATGAGTGCTCTTATTTTGGCTTCACGAATTTCGTTCAACGCGAGCTGGGTTACTATCGTTTTCAAAAGCTGAATTAGGTCGGACTCAGAAGCGATATGGATATTCATAAGGTAGCTATCCCATTCAGGCATCGCCAAGATGAGTCTAACGTTAGGTAGGTGTTTAAGTTCGTCTAGTGCTGTCATGTACCCGTTCCTCATAGAATTACTGCTGTTCGAGTTGGGGTGTCGAGAAAGATTTTATTGCCCAGGCATAAGTCATGTTCAATAAGGTGAGCGCTGAGGAATATGGTAGGGATGCCCAGGCTTCTCGCAAATGAAGCTCTTAAAAAAAAGTCACTCCTTTGGTTCCCTGCCATAATGAAGGCCTCTGGGAGATTGTCAGTTACATAGGGAAACTTAGAATGAGAAAAGCACAGGCTAATTTTACCTGGCCCCCAACCCTGTTCTCCTTCTAGAATCCGGCCGATGGCTGATCCTGGAACCTCACAGATACCTTTACTGAAGTCGAGAGATGTTAACGTGTCAGCGGAGTTATCAAGTTCGTTGAGGATGCACATCTGTTCGTCGATTTCTGCTAAGTGCAAGGTGATTCCATCAGCTTCGACCGTGCGGGCCGAAGTGTCGGTTAATTGTTCAACCATTTTTTCCATTGTGGATATGGAAATCGCTTTTGCGCTGAGCAGTAGTGCGGGGCTTAGCCAGCGATGTTTTGTTACTAAACCGCCGGAAAAAATGAAGTTTGAAGCGCTTGGTGCTTCTGCTATAGCTCTAAATAACTCCACACCATTCGCTTTAAGATAAGATTGCTTTGCCTCGGCAAATTCAGGTAATGACAAAATATCTTCTACAGTAGTCGTGCTATTTGAAGGGATGCCGGCGAGACCATAGATGCCACTCATCCTATTAAATAAATTACTTAATGATGAAGGAGGCAGGCCATACCTTAGAAAGCGTAAAGACATCCCAGTGGGCAAACTGCCGGATCGATTATGCATTATGGGCCCGTCGCAGGCGGCGTACTGCATGGTGTTGTATATCAATTTCCCATTTTCAACGGCTGAAAAGCTAACCCCTGAACCAACCTGGCAAATGACTCCGCTAAAATTTTCGATATGATCATGTTGTCTTAGTAAGTCAAGGCTTGCTTTAATTGCTAGCCCATGATAACCATGGCCTATTAGCCCGAATCTTTTTACGATGAAATGGTCAAAAGGAATTTTGTGTTCTTTCTGAAGGGACAAGTCGTTAATGGCTTGATCCCTTACTAGTTTCTGCTTTGCATGGGGAAAAGCCATTTTGCATTGCTTTAAAACTTCTAGGCAAAGTGTATTATGTCGTGAGCTTAGGTAGTCATTGAATCTCATGATCTCTTCAATGGATTCTGTGAAATCATCGACAGTTTTACCAAATCCTGCGAACTTTACCCGATGCCCAATCACGCTTGGCTTCGGCCAGTTAAGATGTTCTAGGGATTCACTTACATTCTGTATCGTGATGGAAGCTGCTTTACATAAATCGTCTTTGATACTGAGGTTAAAGGCTTTATCCACCATTCCCGGTATGCCATGGAATTTCACCTTGATTCTCTGATTTACAAGTCCGATGAAATTTATGCTAACGTCCACTCGTAGTGAGTTAAAAAAAACTGATGTCTTGATAGACGAGCTACCCACATTGATGGCCATTTTGCTTTCTGGAGTTTTCAGCAGAGTCATGAAACTAATCCCATTCCTTTAGTAGACTTTCCAGAGAAGGTGTGTCATCAGCCGCGAAGAATTTTTTCCTGAAGTAATATTCGCACGTTGATATTTTGTGGCTTGTCTGCTTCCTACTGTTAAATTCAAAATTCAGAGCTTCAAGAGATTGTTCTTGTGATGGGAAAGCTGGGTTTGCTTTCAGCAAATGTCCTATGGCTGTAAAAATGTTATCCATATATCTCAAACTGTCTTCAATGTACTTCCGACACTCGAGCTCTGTTGCAGCACCGCGCCTAGATAATTCGAAGAAAGCACTCTTTAATTCGTCAGGAGCTTCAGCCCTTTCCATGTTTGAATACACCCACTTTGGATGCTTGTTTGTAATTCCTGTGAGGTATGTAAAGCTCATTGTGGTTTTGAGCATCATCTCCCTAGTAATTTCGCAACCCATCCACAAGTTCCCTGACTGCCAGCAGCCTTGGACGTCTTGGAATGCGTAGAAGACGGGAAGCTTCTCGCGATGGGCAACGTAGATAAATTTGTCTCTGGGGATTTTATTTTTCAGCTCAAGGAATCGTAGATCGTTAGTCAGCGCGTGCCCGGTTAGTGATCGATGTATAACGTTATTTTCTCTTTCAAGTAAGGCAGGGGTGTACAGGAATCTTTGGTCTAGAGAAATGGCCTCGAAGGCCTTCTCTATTTTCGAAATTATTCCAGCGACTTCGTCGAACGTTACGTAGTCAGTATCGATGTGCAGGCCGCTTTCACCATAAAAATCGGTTGTGTTATGGACCTCTTCATTGCTCGTCAGGAAATGATAATCGATGTCGGTAACGAGAGCGTGTTCTTGGTCTTTGATCTCATCAGCCTTGGGCCTTTCATGACACAGAACAATACAGTCAATGTCGGAATGTGCGGTCCCAATTCCCTCTATTAATGTGCCTGAGACAATCAGTACACTATCTTGTTTTAATCTTGCTCTTCGTCGCAGATAAACCATGGGAATGCTCAATGCGCCATCAAGTACGGAGATATCACCCTCAGTGATTCGCGATGTAGATAGCTTTATAAGCTTAGGGTTCATAGCGGTACTCCTGTAAATAGGACAGCATGTCCTACATTTCAGTTAGGGTATAAATATTTGATTTCATCGTGTTCAGTATGGGGCGCACCACGGCATTATAGTTGTCAAGTGGTTAGCGAACGTGCCTAGCATTTAATAAGATGGAAGCTCAGTAACTTGAGGGCGTCAACATCTTTTGGATTGGGAGCGTCAATTTAGGAAGTAGACTAAAGATCTTTCCTAAAACGTTGTAGGAAATTTCTTCGGTAACAGATTTCAGGGCTTAGGGTCATTCGAAAGCGTCGATCAGTAATGCTCCATAGGTCATAACTGTTGCGACGCACGCATCTGCTAAGAGGTCCAAGCAAAGGGTTAGAAATCCGTAGTGGGTGGTAGGGCTGCATGACCATCAAATGCAGTATGCTATAGACCTTTGTGATGTCGCGTGGTAGCTGAACTACCCGGTAGAAAGTGGTAAAAAATCGTTGGCATATGGCGCTCAGAGTGCCGGGCAGGAGCAAGCGCAATGGATACTATTAAATATGAATTAAACATACAGCCTCGAGGCACTGCTCCGGGCGGACTCGCTCGTTCAGTTATTTCGATCGTAGGTGCGGTGAGTTCTGTATCACCAGCATCTGGAGCACGCCCAAAAACCCCGGTAATTTTGCCCGTCAGATTACACGTACAGTCGATAACTGTTCAGGCCGCTGCGCAGTCAATAACACTGTGGACTCGGAGATAGAGTGATGAGTATGGAGTATGAATTCACACTCAAGTACCAATTGAGTAAGCCATACGATGCTGACGCTCTTCTTGAGCGCCTTGCTGAAAACGGGTGCGACGATGCTTTGATCGGTGTGGGCCAGCCGGGGCGATTGGCATTGGCCTTCATTCGCGAATCGGGCTCTGCCGATGAAGCCCTGCAAAGCGCGTTACAGGATGTCTATCGTGCAATACCGTCTGCTCGCCTGATCGAAGCGACCCCGGACTTGGTCGGGCTTACTGACGTCGCTGACCTGATAGGCGTTTCTCGTCAGAACATGCGGAAATTGATGCTGGCCCATTACAGTGATTTTCCTGCGCCCGTGCACGAGGGCCGGACCTCACTCTGGCACCTTGCGGATATTCTGGTCTGGCTCAGAAAGCGAGAGACCTATGCCATAGGACAAGGGGTTTTCGAGTTGGCGCATACGGCAATGGCGGTCAATATCTCAAGCGCCTACGACCGCCTTTTCGGTGCAGCCCATTCGGCCCGCTGATCACGAATTGAAACCCCGGGGCACATCAATCGCCAGCGCCGCCTGCCCCAATGGATGCGTAGCGGCATCAAAGAAGTAAATCGGTGTGTATGCCAAGCCCTCCAGGCGGCTCATGAAGTGCTGCTTCTGGTTGATCACCGACGCCTCCCCCAATGGCCGTATGGCGATGGCCAGGTGCTTGGGCCTGGCCTGGCGGATGGCGTCCAGCAGGTGCTGGTCGCTGCTGTCCAGGTGTTGCCCGAACAGGCAGACCCCATCCTGTTCCCCAGCCAGTTGCCCCAGGCACCAACTGAGGTAATCCGAGTTGCGGATGGCCCGCAGTTTTTCGTCGCTGCGGTCTTCGTTGACGAACAGGGGCACCTCACCGGGGGTATTCACGGCGAAGCCTTGGAGCAGCTCCGCGCTGCTGGCACTGCGCTGCCGGGTGGTGCCGTCGGGCAGCTTGAGCAAGTGCATGCCGCCGTGCAGGTGCAGTACCCGGGTGCCTTCGCAGGCTGTGCGGCGTACATCGAAGAAGCCTTGTTCGTCGAACAGTTCGGCGAAGCCCTGCTGCGCGTGCTGCAGGGCCCATGGCAACAGCAAGTCGTAGTTGCTGGTGTACACGCTGCGATAGCTGCGCAGGGCCTGGTTCAGGGTTTCCAATGTGGCAGCGGGTACCAGCGGCCATGGCAGGTGCACGGTACGCACCGCGTGGATCAGCGCTTCCTTGATCGAATAGTAACGGTTCAGCGGCGCTGTTGAATTGATGGCCAGTGCAGCGTTGGTGCGCACGGTGGCATTAAGCGCGCTGAGCACGGGTTCGAACAGCTCCGTGCCCAAGGACTTGAACAGTGCCTGGTCGCTGATCGCCAGGCCTTTCTTGCGGCCGGCGCGCTGGGCTTGCTCGTAGAGCGAGAAATAGCTGAATGGCTTCCACAGCGCACGGCTGGCGCCGTTGCCCACCAGCAAGGCAGTGCAAGGGTGCTGGGCGGCAAGGTCTGGCCAGGGTAGGAGGGTGGCGTCGAGTGCGGGCATGCTGAAGTCCGTTGGGCGAAGCGGGAACGGCAGGACTTTAACATGCCACGCCCTAGCCGAGCGGCTGGGGGCCTGCTGCTGGTGCTTCCTCGTGGCGGGTTCTGTTGCGCCATACCCGGTAGGCGCGGATGCCTGCCCGCACTGAACCGAACAGCAGCCGGTCTTCCATTTCCCTTGCCAGGCCCGAGCGCACCAGCATGCGCAGGAACGTGCCACGGGCCCGGGCGATGGCAAACAGGATGCCTTGTGCGGCGAGGGTATCGCGGGCTTCGCGCAGCGCTGCGATGCCGCTCACATCAATGCTGGTGACCGCTTCGGCATCGAACAGCACAGCCTTGGGCTGCGGTTGGCTGTGAACCGCCTCCAGCAGGCGCATCTTGAAGTAGTCAGCATTGAAAAACAGAATCGCGTCATCAAAGCGGTACACCACCAGCCCGGGCACCGTGCGCGCTTGCTTGTGTTTGCGAATGTCCACCTGGCCTTCTGTGCCTGGCAGCCAGCCGAGCACGGCATCGGTGGGTTGGTAGATGGTGTAGAGCAGGCGCAAGATGGCCAGGGTCACGGCGAACACGATGCCGGGCAACACGCCCAGGCCCAGCACGCCGGCTGTGGTCAGCAGGCACAGCCAGAACTCGAAGCGGCTCAGCTTGCGGATATGCTTCAGCGACTTGATATCGATCAGCCCCCAGCCGGCCATCAGCAGCACGGCGCCTAGCGCGGCTTGGGGGATCCACGCCATGGGCGCGGTGAAGAACAGCAGGATCGTGGCAATGACCAGGGCAGCCACAACCCCTACCAACTGGCTTTTGCCACCCACCATGTCGTTGACTGCGGTGCGCGAGTCGGCGCCGCTGATGGCAAAGCCTTGCGAAACACCGGCTGCCAGGTTGCTGACGCCCAATGCCACGAACTCGTGGTTGGCATTGATGGCATACCCATGCCGGGCAGCAAAGCTGCGGGCGGTGAGCATGGCACTGCAGAAACTCACGGTGGCGATACCCAGGGCATCACGCAGCAGGCTTTTCATCTCGGCCAGGTTGCTGTGCGGCCAGGCCAGTTGTGGAATGCCTGCAGGCACCGGGCCCAGAATGGCAACGCCGAAGCGGTCCAGCCCGAACAGCCCCACCAGCAGCATGAACAGCGCCACCACTGTGAGTGCGGCGGGCAGGCGAGGGTAGCGGCGCGGCAGCCAGATCAGCAACCCCAGTGCGGCCAGCCCGATGATCAGCGTGAGCCAGTGGATTTCGCCCAGCCGCTGCAGGAAGTTGATCAGGCTCAGGATGAAGCCGTCACCCTCGATGCTGAACCCCACGACCTTGGACAGCTGCCCGGCGATCAGGCTCAGGCCGATACCATTGAGGTAACCGATCAGGATGGGCCGTGAAAAGAAGCTGGCAATGAAACCCGCCCGTGCCAGCCCAGCGGCGATCAGCATCACCCCGACCAGCAAGGTGATGATGACCGACAGCTCAGCCAGCCGTTGCGGGTTGCCCATGGCCAGCGGCGCCACTGCGCCAGCGATCATCGCGCAGGTGGCCGCATCCGGGCCCACCATCAACTGCCGCGAACTGCCAATCAGCGCATACACCATCATGGGCAGTACGCAGGCATACAAGCCGTACTGCGGCGGCAGGCCGACGATCTGCGCATAGGCAATGGCAATGGGAATCTGGATGGCCGCCACCGAGAGCCCGGCTTGCAGGTCAGCGTGAAACCATTCGCGGCGGTAATACAGCAGGTTGGCGAGGCCAGGCAGCCAACGGGAAAGCGCCATGGGGAGTCCTTTCAGAGTGTGTCACAGACCAGTTGCGCATTGAAGCGGATTGGCAGGTAAGTGGCCATGGGCCACATCAACGAAAGGCAGATACGAAAAAAGGAGCCGAAGCTCCTTTTAACAGCGATGACGTTGTTGGAACGTCATGCATGACACGCTATTTGGAGCGGGCGATGGGAATCACCCAAGGCAGCCAACCCATTGATTAATAAAGATTTTTTCTGGTTATTAAAACCAGAAGTGGCCTCTGAATGTACCACATCACCCCTCTTGGCGAAAGGCATAAATCCACCGCCTTCTGCTGGCAGCTACCGACAGCCACTGCGATCAGGAAGGGAGCGCTTTTGCGATCTGCAGTGCCCTGCGCTCGAACCGTTCGGAAACAGGGTTCGCTTGCCCCTGGGGCCTATGCAGGTGCGCCACGATTTCGTAGGGGCCGTCGTCCAGTGGTCGCATGCTGACTCCCCATCCAGGGGCGTGCTTGATACGCGATTGTGCGGATACCCCGACACCGTAGCCGGCAGAAACCCATAGCGCCATCATCTCGAAGGAAGTCACGTACTGAAGGTTCTGCGGGTCAGCAGGCAGACGCGCGAGCAGCCGACGATCCAGCGAAGAACAGGTCTCAGCCTCCCAGCGAAAGATCGGATAGTTCTGGAGGTCGGCGATGGTGAGCGATGCCTGCTCAAGCAAGGGAAGCCTCAGCGGTATCGCAACGGCCATGTGCTCAATCCACAAGGGCTGGGTTTCCAGGGCCGGATCGCTCGCTCCTTGAAGCGACATTCCCACGTCGTAGCGGCCTTCACGAAGCCCATCAAGCAGCTCGTCACCTGCCACTTCAAAGAACGTGATGCTGACCTCGGGTTCTTCCGCTCGTTGCAGCGCGAGCAGCGCCGAGAGCTGAGATGACGATACGCCTGGCGCAATCGCAAGCCTGAGGTGGGCGGGTTGGCTGGTGATGTTGTCCACGGAGAACCTACAGAAGCGACGAAGCAGGTCAAGGGCAAACCAGCATCATAGTAAAGAGAGAAGTTTAACGTCTATATGTTTAACGTGGTTAATTTAAGAGGATTGTTTGACGCTTCTGTTGATGCAGAAGCTTACTATTCAGCCAGGTCGTCCACCTGGCACACCCACATATGAATCCGAACCAGCATTAGCTTTCGGGCGGGCCGTGCGTGCCGCTCGCGTCGCGCAGGGGGTCGCTCAAGACGATTTTGCGTATCAGGCGGGAATATCGCGTTCGCACATGGGCAAGATCGAACGCGGGGAGCATGTGCCGACGCTGCCTTTGATACTGAAAATCGCTGCCGCACTCGGGATAAGCGCCAGCGAATTGATGGCCGCGACTGAAAAGAACCTCAGCGCGGGCAGTGAGCCGCAAGATTCGGCATAGCGGTCGTAAGTGTCTTTTCGGATATTGGCAGCGCAAGCTGTCGCAGCCAACGGCGCCGGGCGGGTGCTTAGCCCGACAGCGGAACACTGGAATGCCTCTTACGTATCGACAACCACAACATTAGCCACAGGGATTTTCTGGGAAATAGCAGCGTAAAGATCAACGTCCGTCTGCTGGGTCTGAATGGATACCACCAAGCTATATCGCGCCGGCAGGCCATAACGTTCCAGCGCAGGCCGTGTCCGCCACCACCCAGCCGAAGGATACACAGCAATGAAGCCACGGCTGGCCAAGTCAGCCGCCGTACCTTTCCAGACATCCTGATGCAGCGAACCACGATGCCGCTGCCGTTCGCCCAACAGCCAATTGGGATCTGAGGGGTTCACAGGGTCACCCTCATCCTCGCGCTGCGCTGCCGCATTCACCCGTGCGACAAAATGCTCGGTGGATGCATCCAGCGGACGCTGCACATCGAATCGCAGGCGATGCGAAGGGTAGTGATACTTCGAGGCCACACCACGTGCCGAAGGATTGGGTTCGATGAAGTAGGAGAGCGTGACACGCATCTCGACGGGCGTGTCCTGCAATGCCTCCAACTCATCCTTCGGCCAAGGCAAGGAATGCAAATTCATGTCGCGCGTCACGACCTTGCCTGAAACCTTCGCGTAAGGCTGTACCACGTCCTCAACCAGCAAGGTCAGCGAGTCTCCCGCGCTCCATAGTGCCCGGTTCAAATCCGGGACTCCCCAGCCGCAATGGCGAATCAAGTGAACGTAATCGTCCTTGTTCGGCACCACGGGCAGGAACATCCCGCGCATGGCCTCGCTCCATTGCGCAGAATGCACCAGCAACGCACGCACGGTTTCCGGCCGGAGGTGCGGATAGGCCGCCATGATCTGAGCCACCATTCCCGCACACAATGCCGACGCGGCACTGGTGGCGTTGCTGGTGGTGAACAGGCGATCCAGCGGCTGGTTGTGGGTCGTCAGCAAGTTCAGGCTGGCCATACCGACCGCACCCAGTTCATCCTTGGCCGTATTGCCTCCTTCCAGCACAACCTCGGGCTTCAACGGCCATGCCCGATCCCACGTTCTGGTTGTCGTCGTGAAGGGGCTGAGGCCGCCGGCTTCGGCGACGGGGCTCAAGGAAGGATGACCTTCCGTGTCGATCTTGTCAGTACAAGCACCCACCGTGATTGCGTTCCATGCCTGGCCGGGGTCATGCACGAGATTGGTGGAAAGGCTATCGGGATATCCAGCCCACGCATTGGGGTCGCGCGTGTTGCCGGCGGACAGCACGAACAGGCGCGGACTTTCACCAGCCCCATCGGTATCCGCAGCAAGGCCATCGACAGCAGCAGACCACGAGGAAGGACGGCCACGGTCACGGTAGTCCGAAGCCGTCACCGCCGAAGCAAACACGCGCGACCGATTCGGCGCAGAGATTTCAGGCCGCGCGACGCCTTCCGTGAAAAGATAAGCGTGGTGGCGCGCATCACCTTCATTCGCACCTTCCGCCGGTATCAGCTTCACCGACTCCAGTCGATGAGGGACATTGATTGAATCAGCAGAGGCCAGAGCATCCGTGAGATCGCCATAGGCAGCCAAGCCCGCCAGGCCGGTGCCATGATCAGCCTCATCATCCACGCCCCAGGCCGGCTCCACGGTATGCAAATCGCTCGCATCCATCAAAGGCGCCAAGAGCGGATGCGCACGAGTCACTCCGGAATCCAACAGGCAGACGCGGGGAGCCGTATCGTCCGACGGCTGCAACCGGGCACGACGCAGCAAGTCGTCCGCCCACGCCTGCTGCTCGCGTACGCCCATGCCATCGAAGAACTCAGCAGTCTCCTTGGCATAGCGAAGTTCAGCCACACAGTTCAGCGTCATCACCGACCGCGAGAACTGCTGCTGCGATCCATACATCAACAGCACCGTGCGTTCGGGGAAATTGACCTGCTTGTCACTGACGACACATTCCGCCAATCGAGCAAGTTTCTTGAAGTCCTCTACAACGATTTGCCGCTGTCCCGCCCCTCGAACCGGAAGCCAGACCTCCCACCAGAAGGCGGTCGCGAGATCGTCAGGCAGCAATTCGGGGGCGTCAGTCCACAGAGCCCTGATTTCTGCTGCCCGGATGGATTCGATGGCATCGATCAGCTTGCGGTGATCTCGCGCCTTGCCGTTACGATCCTTTTTCTCTTCGAGGTAGTCGGAAATGTATTTCTCGAAATGCGCCAGCTTTCCATCAGGGACAAAGACATTGGCGAAGGTCCGGTTGCCCTCGTGACGAACACTGAGAAGCTCAATCCTCTTGCGAGCATCCGCCAAGCTCTCGAACGCCAGCTCAACATCCGGTTGACTGGAAAACTGGATTTGCAAGCCAAGGCCACTTTCCAGTTGCAGTTCCCCTTGAACTCGCACCGCCTCTGCCACAGCAGGCTTCAAGATCTCGATTTGTGCTCGGAGGGACGCACTCTGTTGCGGCCGAGGCAAGGCCGGTACGTTTTGCGTTGGGCCACCGCCCGGAGAATGTGCGGTAAACCCGACGGTCTTTGATGTATTTCGAAGAATGAAGTGTGGGCGTTTAGCTTGTGGCTGATCCGGCATGGTTCGGTACGGCCTTCTTGTGATTCATTCTGAAGCTTAATTTGCGGCGCTCATCGAGAGCGCGTGTCAGCATATCCACCTTCACACACGCCTCGTCGTGCATCACCGCTTCCTTGATGGACTCATCCACTGCACGTTTAATCTCTGCGTAGCTCAAACCCTCCGCTCTGCTTGTAAGCGCCTTGAGTGGAAAAGGTTTGGGCGCGAACTTCCCAAGCCGCGACTGGATCAGCCTGGCGGCTTGCGGCGCACCTGGAAACCGATACTCGATCACATCATCAAACCGGCGGAAAAGTGCGTAGTCAAGGATCTCCACATGGTTCGTCGCTGCGACGATCAGGCTATGGGATTGATCGCTTTCAATCATTTGCAGAAAGCTGTTCAGTACCCGCCGAATCTCACCCACGTCATTGGCCAGCCCTCTTTGCGAGCCGATGGCATCGAACTCATCAAAGAAGTAAACACCCCGCACATCATTGATGGCATCGAATATTTGACGCAGCTTGGCGGCGGTCTCTCCCATGAACTTGGTAATCAGGGCATCCAGCCGAACAGAAAACAGCGGGATACCCAGTTCACCGGCCAGCACAGAGGCCGTCATCGTTTTGCCGGTGCCAGGCGGGCCGACCAGCAACAATTTACGTCTCGGCGACAGGCCATGCTCGCGGATACGCGAATGGTGCTTCTGTTCCTTCATGATGCGGCCAAGCTGTTCGGCCATCTCCGCATCGAGCACCATGTCCGACAGTCGATTCTTTGGGTAGGACACCGTCAGCAAGTTCGCCAGTTCACCGCGTGGACGGGCCAATGGCACCAGTTTGCCCTCGGTGCCATGCGATGAGACACGGGCTTTCGCCGCGTCGATCATGTCGCGCAGTTCTTCGGCAAGCTTGCCATGCCCCACCTTGGCTTCACGAGCCGCGACCTGCATGGCGACGGAATAGAAGTGCTGGTCATCCCGCTCGATATGGGATTTCACCAACGCCTTGAGTTGTTCGGCATTAGCCATAGTGGCCTCCCACCTGCGCTGTCATGTTGGCCGATGCTCCCAGTGATGCCAGCGCAGACTGCATTAACTGATCGGCGACGTGCTCGTCTATCGCACCCAGTTCGCTTTGGTCGGCAGCCAGAACGAACAGCAGGCCGACAGGCACATGCAATGCCTCGGCAATTCTTGTAACCGTCGAAAGTGTCGGGTCGCGCTTATTGTTCTCAAGCATCGACAAGTACGACACGGAGCAATTGGCTCGGTTCGCAATGGTGCTTTGAGAGACGCCCCGTTGCGTTCGGCACAGTCGAATGGCTTGTCCAACATTCATGGCGCTTGCTTTCTCACGGGTTGCGACGAGCGTAAGTACCCTGGAATTTTACCACCAGTGAACATTATTGACGAGACTTCTCCTCCGGATACCGCACTGGCAGGCTTCAGGCAGCCAGTCCTGGCCGCTGCGGATCAATCGTCCGAGTGCGCGCGCAGGCGCGCGATGAATCGTTCCACCGACACCGGCGAGTCCTCGCCGGCGGGCCGTAGCAAGTAGGTCGTGATGACTGCGGAATCCATGGCCAGAGGGCGGATCACCACGTCGGGGCGCAGGCTCGCCGCGATCCTGGTTTCGGTGATGAAGCCTACCCCGTAGCCGGCACCGACCAGGGTGAGCATCATGTCCAATGACGACACGTGCTCGGCGACGTCGGGTGGACGCTCCAAAGGCCGCAGCAGCCGCGCCAGTTCACGATGGTAGCCTTCGCATGCCTGCGGGTCACATAAGACCAGTGGGTAGATCGCAAGCTGATGCAGCGGAACAGCCTTGTGTGAAAGTAAAGGATGCCGGGCGCGCACGGCTACCACCAGCGGATCGTGCCAGAGTGGCTCGGTAACGATGTCGTCGCCGACTTCCGCCGTGTGCGCAAACCCGATCGAGAAGTCACCTGAGCGCAAACCACGCAACTGATCGGCCAACGGCACTTCGGACAGGCGAATCTCGATCTCCGGCTCTTCCTCGCGGCAGCGGGCCAGGAGGGCCGACAGCCTGGGATCGATTGCACCGTCGGATACGGCAATGCGAAGGCTTCCGCTCAGGCCCGCAGCGACCGCCTGTACGTTCTCCTGAGCCTGTTTGAGGACGGCGAACACTCTGCGCACATCTTGCAGGAACGTTGCTCCCGCCTCGGTCAGTACCGTGCCTCGGCGGTTGCGCTCGAAGAGCACCACACCCAGATCATCCTCAAGCTCTTTGATGGCGCGGGACAAGGGTGGCTGTTCGATATGCAGGCGCTCTGCGGCCCGTGTGAAGTGCAGCTCTTCTGCGAGAGCCACAAAGCAGCGAAGGTGTCGCAGTTCCATGGGTCGTGCTCCTGTTCCGTATCAGCGATCTATTCGCACCAGCTCTCGTCCGCAGTGACCTGCTGGATGCACGTCCAGTCCACGTCACTCCTGGCGCGCTGCGCTGGACTGAAGCGCCTGCCAGTCCACGCCGGATCACTCATTTGCGCCTCAAAAATGGTTATCATAATACAGCTAACTAGTGAATCAACTTAGATTTATAGACGTCTTTCCACACAGACCATATACTTTCTGCAGAAATTTACACGAGCATTCGCTAACCCGAACGAGCCAGTCAGGATGCCCCACCAACAGCTTGCCGATCTCACCCAGCCACAGCGTGACCGCCTCGCGTTCGTGGAATTGCGTCTGCGCTTCATTGGGGAGATGCGCCGCCAGGACTTGGTCGCGCGTTTTGGTATCCAGTCCGCTGCCGCGTCCAGGGATCTGGCGCTGTACAAGGACTTGGCTCCGGGCAATATCGACTACGACGGCAAAGGCAAGTTCTACGTCCTGGGTTCGAGCTTCCAGCCGATCTTCGATTTCCCACCCGAGCGGGTGTTGTCGTGGCTGACCCAGGGGTTTGGCGACGGTGAACCGATGCACATCAAGGCGTGGGTGGCCAGCGAGAGCCCGTCCCGGCTCACTCACCCTGACCTGGCAATCTTGGCGAGCGTCACTCGGGCCATTCATTACGAGTGCCCGCTCGGCATCGAGTACCACTCCATCTCAAGCGGTCGCACGGAGCGCGAGATCGTTCCGTTTGCGCTGATCGACAACGGTCTGCGCTGGCACGTTCGCGCGTTCGACCGCAAATCCCAGGATTTCCGGGATTTCGTCATCACCCGGATCAGACGCCCTGTCGTGCTCAAGGGCCAGCCAGTGGCGGCTCACGAGATGAGCGATCAGGACATTCAGTGGACACGGATCGTCGAGCTGGAACTGGTTCCCCATCCGGACCAGCCCCGGCCAGAGATCACCGAAATGGACTACGGCATGCAGGGCGGCGTGCTGCGGATGAAGCTGCGTGCAGCCACGGCCGGGTACATCCTGCGCAAATGGAGTGTCGATTGTTCCCCCGACCATAGCCTGCGCGGCCCCGAGTACCGGCTTTGGTTGAAAGACCACCTTGCCATCTACGGTGTGCGCAATGCTGTGCTGGCGCCGGGATATGCATCGCCAAGTACAGAGGCGTCGATAGACGACTGAACGGGAACGACCATGAAGCTGATCCACAACACCGGTTCGCAGCGCGTCATCGATTTGATCCGCCCTCATCTCAAGCGTGGCAATCAGCTCGGTTGCGTGACGCCTTCGTTCTCTCTTTACGCCTTCGCTGAAGTCCGAGAGGCTCTGTCCACCCTGGAACGGGTCCAATTGATTGTGCCTCCCGACGATGCGGTGCTTGAACTCCTTGGTTCGGAAGGTGACCGTGCCGCGCGCAATCGTCTGCAGGCACGCTGGTTGGCCAATCAGTGCGCGAAGTGGATCAGTGAGAAGGTTGATCTGCGGCGGGCATCAAGATCAGTGCCTCAAGGTGCAGCAGTCATGCGCAGGCTCGATGGAACGCCTGAACAAGTGGTGCTGGGGTCGTTCGCCTTCAGCACATCAGGCCTTGGCCTGACGCCAGGCAACCCATTGAGCTTGATTCAGGCATCGGAATCTGCTGACGAGGCCGCGCAGCTTGCCCAATGGTTCGATCACCAGTGGGCAAATCTGCAAAGCGTTTCTGCCACCGATTCGGAGGACAAGAGCAAAGGGCGTGATGCCGTTCTCGAAGCGCTGCGAGCCCTTGGTGAGCACCGCGACCCGTTCACCATCTACACATTGATGTTGCATCACCTGTTTCGTGACAGTGGCGACGAGATGGATGAAGAGCGCATCGTCAAGTCCGCCACCGGCATTCGCAATACCGTGGTGTGGAAGAAGCTCTTCAAGTTCCAGCGCGACGGCGTGGTGGGCGCGATCGACAAACTCAACCGCTTTGGCGGCTGCATCATTGCCGACAGTGTCGGCTTAGGCAAAACCTTCGAAGCCCTGGCCATCATCAAGTACCACGAACTGCGCAACGACCGCGTGCTGGTGCTGGCGCCCAAGCGCCTGCGCGATAACTGGACGCTTTACAAGGCCAACGACAAGCGCAACGTCCTTGCAGGCGACCGTTTCAACTACGACGTCCTCAACCACACCGACCTGTCACGCGATGGCGGCACATCCGGCGATATCGATCTGTCGCATGTGAATTGGGGCAACTACGACCTGGTGGTGATCGACGAATCGCACAACTTCCGCAACAAGGCCACCCACAAAGGCAAGGAGTCGCGCTACGACCGCCTGATGCGGCGGATCATCCGCGAAGGCGTCAAGACCCGCGTGCTGATGCTCTCGGCCACACCGGTCAACAACCGCCTGGCCGACCTGCGCAACCAGATTGCCTTTGCCACCGAAGGCGATGACACCGCCCTGATGGAGCACGGCATCGCCAGCATCGAGGCCACGACCCGCAAGGCGCAGGCGCAGTTCAACCGCTGGCTGGCGCTGGACGAAGCTGAAAAAACACCGACCCGGCTGGTGGAGATGCTGGGTTTCGACTACTTCACCTTGCTGGACCATCTCACCATCGCCCGCTCTCGGCGGCACGTGGAGAAATACTACGGCACCAGCGAGACAGGCCGCTTCCCGGATCGCCTGCCACCGATCAACATCAAGGCCGACGTTGACCTTGCGGGCGAGTTCCGCGCCATCCGCGACATCAATCAGGAAATCCGCCGACTCACCTTGGCCAGTTATGCGCCGCTGCGCTATGTCCTGCCCCACAAACAGGAAGCCTACGACGCCAAGTACAGCACGCAGATTCGCGGCGGAGAAAGCTTCTTCCGCCAAGCGGACCGCGAAGAAAGCCTGATTCATCTCCTGCGTGTGAACGTGCTCAAACGCATGGAAAGCGCCGTTTCTTCCTTCACCCTGACACTGCAAAGGCAGCTCAAGGACGTGGAGGCCACGCTGGGCCGCATTGAGTCGCATGCCGATGCACTGGAGGAAATCGACATTGCCGACGTCGATATCGACGACCCCGCGTTCGAGTCCTTGTTGGTCGGGCGCAAAGTCAAGGTGCTGCTGGATGACGTGGATCTGATCCGCTGGAAGCAGGATCTGCTGGAAGACCGCAACCGCCTGGCAACCCTGCTGGCGGCTGCCAAACAAATCGATGCCGCCCGCGACGCCAAGCTGACCGCACTGCGCGACTTGATCCAACGCAAGTGCCACGATCCGATCAACCCCGGCAACCGCAAGATCATCGTGTTCACTGCTTTTTCCGATACGGCGCACTATCTCTATGCGCAGCTCGCTCCCTGGGCCAAAAGCACGTTGGGTGTCGATGCTGCGCTGGTCACCGGGAGCGCCGGCATACAGACCACCTTGCCCGGTCTGCGCAAAGGCATGAGCGATGTGCTGTCGGCATTTGCGCCGCGCGCCAAGGAGCGCCCGGCCGAACTGGCCGCTGAAGGCGAGATTGACTTGTTGATCGCCACCGACTGCATTTCCGAAGGGCAGAACCTGCAAGACTGCGACTGGCTGATCAACTACGACATCCACTGGAACCCGGTGCGCATCATCCAGCGCTTCGGACGCATCGACCGCATCGGCTCGCCCAACCAGCGCATCCAGCTCGTGAACTTCTGGCCCAACATGGAGTTGGAGGAATACATCAACCTGGAACAGCGCGTCAGCGGTCGCATGGTGCTGCTCGATGTCTCGGCCACAGGGGAAGAAAACCTGATCGAGCAACAATCCGGCAACGCCATGAACGATCTGGAATACCGGCGCAAGCAGTTGCTCAAATTGCAGGACACCGTCATCGACATGGAAGACCTGTCCACCGGCGTGTCGATCACCGACCTCACCCTGACCGACTTCCGCATCGATCTGGCGCAATATCTGAAGGCGCACCCCGGCAAGCTCGACACCCAGCCCCTTGGAGCCTATGCGGTGACCACGACACTGGATGCCGATATTCCCCCCGGCGTGATCTTCTGCTTGCAAGCCTGCGGCCCGGCAGCAAAGCCCGCCGCATCGTCCGACTACCCGCTCGCGCCGCACTACCTGGTGCATGTCGGCGATGACGGAACCGTATTGCTGCCTTACCCCCAGGCCAAACGCATCCTGGACCGCCTCAAGCGCCTTTCGCTGGGGCGCGAACGACCTGATGAAAGTGCCTGCGCGCGGTTCGACAAGGCCACCAAAGGGGGCGAAGACATGCGCCATGCCCAGAAGCTGCTCGCGGCGGCAGTGGCATCCGTCGCCGGCAAGCACGAGGAACGGGCCGTGGCCAGTCTATTCACGCCCGGCGGCACGCACGCCATGAAAGGCGAATTCGCCGGCAGCGGTGATTTTGAGGTGGTGGCATTCCTGGTGGTGCTGCCGGAAAGGGAGGCAGCATGACGGTCATCGACGCGCACGCCGTTATCCAGGCATTGGGCCTGCCCGACAGTTGCCGGGTAGAGCAGCGCGTCCCCAAGAAACTGCTGTTGGAGAATGGTGTGCCTACGGCGTCCGACAAACGCTTGATCACCGATGCCATTGAAGAAATCCAGTGGTTCGCCGCGCTCAAGCCCAACACCATCGGCGTGCCTGACTACCGGGACGCGCAGCGCGAGTACCTTGAGATCGCAGTGCTGGTTGTGACCTTGCGGGGTACCGTCAAACCCGCCAGTTGCTCGCGGCTGGCTGAACTGGTGCACCGTGCGGTGCCTTATCCGGTGCTGTTGCTGTTGGTTGAAGGACAAACGGTGGCCTTGTCCCTGGCCCACAAGCGCTGGGCGCAGAACGAGGCCAGCAAAGTGGTGCTCGACGGCAGCCTTACGTTGGCCTTGCTATCCCACGCAACCGCCAATGCCACGGCGACCGATGCCGCAGCACGCTCCGAAGCCGAGCATGCCTTCGTGCAATCCCTGTCGATTGCACACCAGCCCCAGACCTCGTTGCACGCCCTCTATCAAGGCTGGATGGATTGCGTGCAGGCCCTGCAGGCTGCGCGGCGGACAGGAAACTACCGAACCACGGCAACGCCGGAGCAGGCGGCGGCGCGTCGGCAGGCGCTGGCCGATTGCGAGCGGCTTGAAGGCGAGATCAGCCGCCTGCGGGCACAAGGCGCGAAGGAAAAGCAGATGGCACGCCAAGTCGAAATCAATCTCCAATTAAAAGCACTGTTGGCCGAGCGTCAGCAGATCGCTCAATATCTCTGAGGAATAGAAGTGAAGGCCACAGAAACCAACCTGCTCAAGTTCTTGAAGAAATCTCCGCAGTTCGTCATTCCCATCTATCAGCGCAATTACTCCTGGACGGAAGCCCAGTGCCAACAGCTGTGGTCAGATTTGCTGAGGTCGGGTCGTGACGAGCAGATTAATGGCCATTTCATCGGTTCCATCGTTTATGTGGAGCGTGGTCTGTCCACCGTCACCACCCAGGAAGCACTGCTGGTCATCGACGGACAACAACGTCTTACCACGTGCACCTTGTTGATTGCAGCACTGGCCAAGCACTTTGAAGCCAATCAGCTGCCTGAATTGCTGGACAGTTTCTCCGCGCGAAAGCTGCACAATTACTACCTGCTCAATCCTGAAGAGGACGGCGAGCGCCACTACAAACTCATTCTGTCGGAAACTGATAAGAAGACGTTGTTGGCCATCATCAAATCCGCACCGATGCCTGCGGAGATCAGTACCCGCATAGAGCAGAACTACACGCTCTTTCAGGCGCTGATAAACAAGCATCAGGACGAGCTCAAAGCCATCTGCCAAGGGTTGGCCAAATTGCTCATCGTCGAGGTGTCGCTCGATCGCACTCAGGACAATCCTCAGCTCATCTTCGAGAGCATGAATTCCACCGGCCTTGAGCTCAGCCAGGCCGATCTGATTCGCAACTACATCCTGATGGGATTGGAGCCAAAGCTCCAGACTGAGCTTTACCAGAGTTACTGGCGGCCGATGGAAAAATCGTTCGGCCAGAAGGCCTACGTGACGCACTTCGATCCCTTTATGCGTCACTATCTCACTGCCAAAACAGGTGAGATTCCCAACGTGCGCGAAGTGTATGCTGCCTTCAAGGCTTTCGCTCGCGCCAGCCAGCTTGATACCACTGCGCTTGTTGCTGATATCCACGCCTATGCCAGCTACTACTGCGCCATGGCGCTTGGTGCGGAAACGGAGTCGAAACCAAAAGAAGCTTTTCACGATCTGCGTGAGCTGAAGGTAGACGTAGCCTATCCCTTCCTGCTTGATGTCTATCACGACTACAAGCAAGCACGGTTGGCTGCGGACGAATTGGTGAGCATCGTTCGCTTGGTTGAAAGCTACGTGTTTCGCCGCGCCATCTGCGCCATTCCCACCAACTCGCTGAACAAGACCTTCCCAGGCCTGAGCCGGACACTGAAAAAAGACCGTTATCTGGAGAGTGTGCGGGCGGCGTTCCTGTTGTTGCCGTCCTATCGCCGCTTCCCAGGCGATGAGGAGTTCCAGCGCGAGCTCAAACAACGCGACCTGTACAACTTCCGCAGCCGTAGCTATTGGTTGCGTCGTCTCGAAAACCATGGACGCAAGGAACGCATCGTGGTTGAGGACTACACCATCGAGCACATCCTGCCGCAGAACGAAGTACTTTCATCAGCGTGGCAGGCGGAACTCGGCCCCGATTGGCAACAGACTCAGCAGAAGTATCTGCATACCTTGGGCAATCTCACCTTGACGGGATACAACAGCGAGTACAGCGACTATCCATTCGCCTACAAGCGCGATCAGGTCATCAATGCCGATGGCAAGAAAATCGGCTTCAAATACAGCGCCCTCAACATCAACGAAGGATTGGGTGAGGTAGAAAAGTGGGATGAAAGTGCCATCAAAACACGTGCC
Source organism: Pseudomonas sp. NBRC 111119 (assembly GCF_001320125.1). Taxonomy (NCBI): domain Bacteria; kingdom Pseudomonadati; phylum Pseudomonadota; class Gammaproteobacteria; order Pseudomonadales; family Pseudomonadaceae; genus Pseudomonas; species Pseudomonas sp. NBRC 111119. The sequence continues at coordinate 8,264 of NZ_BCAV01000038.1, read as the reverse complement.
GAGCGCCTTGCTAGAGAAGCCGCCAAAGTATGGGCTGCACCGCAGCTGGATAGCAGCGTCCTTGATGCCTATCGCCCTTCAGCAACCAACGCAGGGCAACACTACGGCATCGACGATCATCCGCACCTGACCAGCGGCACCATTCGCACACTGTTTGATGCCTTGCGCAAAGAAATTTTGGAGTTGGACCCGTGCATCTACGAGGAATACCTCAAGCTCTATGTCGCCTATAAGGCAGAGACAAATTTCGTGGATGTTGTCCCTCAGGCCAGACGCTTGCGCCTGTCGCTGAATATGCCATTCAGCGAGATCGATGACCCCAAAGGGCTGTGCACCGATGTCACCAACCTTGGCCGCTGGGGCAATGGCGATGTAGAAGTCGGCTTGTCCAGCCTGGATGAGCTTCCCTACGTCATGGGCCTGATTCGCCAGTCTTTTGATCGCCAGATGGGCGACCTGCAGGATGCCTGATGCCAAAGAATACCGAGTTTGAGGAGAGTCTCACCATGACCATTAAAAAAATCGATACCACCAGCCCAGAAGCCCAATCCGCCGATCTGGTGGCGGGAAATATCGAACAGCTCAAAGCGCTGTTCCCGGAGCTGATCACCGAGGGCGCGGGCGGCGTGGCCGTGAATGTGGACGTACTCAAGGCGCTGGTGGGCGATGCCACCGTCACCGATGCCGACGAGAAATACGGCCTCAACTGGCATGGCAAGCGCCGCGCCCGGCAATTGGCGCTCACGCCCAGCACGGGCACCCTGCGCCCCTGCCCGGAAGACAGCGTGGACTGGGATACCACCCAGAACCTGATGATCGAGGGCGACAACCTTGAAGTGCTCAAGCTGCTGCAAAAAAGCTATGCCAGCAAGGTCAAGCTGATCTATATCGACCCGCCGTACAACACCGGCAAGGATTTTGTGTATCCGGACAATTTTCAGGACAACATCAAGAACTATCTGGAGCTGACCGGGCAGATCGAGGGTGGAGAGAAGATTAGCAGCAATACCGAGGCCAGCGGGCGCTTTCATACCGACTGGTTGAACATGATGTATCCAAGGTTGAAGCTGGCGAGGAATTTACTGCGAGAGGATGGGGTAATCCTGCTCAGTATCGACGAGCATGAGATCACGAACCTGCGCTCCGTGATGGATGAAGCCTTCGGTGAAGAAAATTTTCTATCCTGCCTTACATGGGAAAAAGGCAGAAAAAATGATGCCAAGTTTTTTTCCAATGGACATGAGTACGTTCTTGTCTACGCAAAATCGCAGAGCTACCTTCGAGAGCAGAAAACGCTGTGGCGTGAAGAAAAGCCGGGTGCCCGAGATATCTGGAATAAATACCTCGAACTGCGCGTTCAGCATGGAATCCAAGACAACCTGATCGAAGAGGGGCTGCAAGCTTGGTATTCCGACTTGCCCAAAGCACACCCCGCTAAAAAGTGGAGCCGCTACAAGCGAGTGGATCAAAACGGGCCGTGGCGGGATCGTGACATCTCCTGGCCGGGCGGTGGTGGGCCGCGCTATGACGTCCTTCATCCCGTTACAAATCAACCGTGCGTTGTGCCGGAGGCCGGTTGGAGATACTCATCTTCCGATGAAATGCAACGCCAGATAAAACTTGGGCTTGTTGAGTTTCGCCAAGACCACACGGAGCCGCCCTTCCGAAAGGCACATATCCGCCCGATTCCTCAGGAGCTTGATTCGGACAGTTCGACTGATGTTGATGCGCCTGAGGAACCAGCCGATATCGAGGATGAAGAAGAATTCGCAACTCAGGTTAGGGGTAGCTACTTCTACAAGCAATCCCAGGTTTCGGTGAAATATCTCCGGACCCTATTGGGGAAGAAAGTCTTCAACAATCCAAAGGATCTGGACGAGATTGCGAAACTGATCCGCTACACCACGTCTGATGACCCTCACGCCGTTGTGCTGGATTTTTTTGCGGGCAGCGGCACGACGGGCGAGGCGACGATGCAGTTGAACAGTCAGGATAACGGGAGCAGACGTTACATTCTTGTCCAACTTCCAGAGTCGCTTGACGCAAGCGACAAGCAGCAAAAGATTGCTGCAAAGTACTGTGGAGACCTTGGACGGCCGCTGAATATCGCTGAGCTCACTAAAGAACGCCTACGCCGTTCCGGAACCAAGATCAAAGCCGATAACCTCGACTGGCAGGGCGACACCGGCTTCCGCGTATTCAAGCTCGACACCTCTAATATCCGAGCCTGGAATCCCAAACCACACGATCTGGAAGCCACACTGTTCGACCATCAGGATCACCTGCTCGAAGGCCGCAGCGAGGCCGATGTGTTGTACGAACTGCTGCTCAAGCTCGGCCTTGATCTTTGCGTACCCATCGAAAAGCGCGGCATTGAAGGGCTAGATGTACATGCCGTAGGCGGCGGCGTGCTGTTGGCTTGCCTGGCCGAAAAAATCACCCGTGAGCAGGTGGAGCCACTGGCCCAAGGCATCATCGCCTGGCACAAGGAGCTGGCACCCGCTGGCCCTGCTGGAAAAGAAAGCACCTGCGTGTTCCGCGACAGCGCCTTTGCCGACGACGTTGCCAAAACCAACCTCGCCGCGATTCTGGAGCAGCACGGCATCCAGAACGTGCGTAGCTTGTAAGGGAGGTTCGCAATGAAACTCCACTTCGAGCCCAACCTCGACTATCAGATGCAGGCCATCGAGGCCGTGTGCGATCTTTTCCGTGGTCAGGAGGTCTGCCGCACCGAATTTACGGTGACCATGAAACTGCCCGATGAGGTGCAGATGTCACTGGGTGTGGCGCAGTCCGACCTTGGCGTTGGCAACCGCTTGACCCTGCTGGACGATGAACTGCTCAAGAACCTCGCGGACATCCAGTTGCGCGGTGGCCTGCCGCCTTCCGGCTCGCTGACTTCCGGCGACTTCACGGTGGAAATGGAGACCGGCACCGGTAAGACCTATGTATACCTGCGCTCGATCTTCGAGCTGAACAAGCGCTACGGTTTCAGCAAGTTCGTGATCGTGGTGCCCTCGGTGGCGATCAAGGAAGGCGTCTACAAGACCCTGCAAATCACCGAGGAACACTTCAAGGGGCTCTACGCGGGCGTGCCCTTCGATTACTTCCTGTACGACTCGGGCAAGCCCGGGCCGGTGCGCAATTTCGCCACTAGTTCCAACATCCAGATCATGGTGGTGACGGTGGGCGCCATCAACAAGAAGGATGTGAACAACCTCTACAAAGAGACCGAGAAGACGGGCGGCGAGAAGCCCATCGACCTGATCAAGGCCACCCGGCCGATCATCATCGTGGATGAACCGCAAAGTGTGGACGGCGGCCTTGAAGGACGCGGCAAGGAAGCGCTGGATGCCATGAACCCGCTCTGCACGCTGCGCTATTCCGCTACCCATGTGGACAAGCACCACATGGTGTTCCGCCTGGATGCCGTGGATGCTTATGAGCGCAAGCTGGTCAAGCAGATCGAGGTGGCGTCGGCCACGGTGGAGGATGCGCACAACAAGCCTTTCGTGCGCCTGGTGAAGGTGGAAAACAAGCGCGGCCGCATCAGCGCCAAGGTCGAGCTGGATAAACAGACCGCCACTGGCGTGCAAAGGACTGAGGTGACGGTCAGCGATGGCGACGACCTTCAGCAGAGCGCCGATGGCCGTGCGATCTACGCCGATTTTCGGGTGGGCGAGATCAATACGGCCAAGGGCGAAGCGTTCATGGAGCTGCGCTACCCCGGCGGCGAAGTGTTTTTGCAGCCGGGTCAGGCCCACGGTGATGTGGATGCGCTGGCCGTGCAACGCGAGATGATCCGCCGCACGATCAAGGAGCATCTGGACAAGGAAAAGCACCTGCGTCCATTGGGGATCAAGGTGTTGAGCCTGTTCTTCATCGACGCGGTGGACAAGTACCGTCAGTACGATGCGGACGGCCAGCCGGTCAAGGGCGTGTATGCGCAGATGTTCGAGGAAGAATATCGCCGTGCCGCCAAGTTGCCGGCCTACCAGAGTTTGTTTGCCGAGATCGACCTGGAGTCCGCCGCCGAAGAAGTGCACAACGGCTATTTCTCCATCGACAAGAAGGGCGGCTGGCTTGATACCGCCGAGAACAATGCGGGTAACCGGGAGAATGCCGAACGCGCCTACAACCTGATCATGAAAGAGAAGGAGAAGCTGCTGTCCTTCAGCACGCCGCTGAAGTTCATCTTCTCCCACTCCGCCCTCAAGGAAGGCTGGGACAACCCCAACGTGTTCCAGATTTGCACCTTGCGCGACATCCAGACCGAGCGCGAGCGCCGCCAGACCATTGGTCGCGGCCTGCGCCTGTGCGTCAACCAGGATGGCGAGCGGGTACGGGGCTTCGAGGTCAACACCCTGACCGTGGTGGCCACGGAAAACTACGAACAGTTTGCCGAAAACCTGCAGAAGGAAATCGAGAAAGACACAGGCATCCGCTTTGGCATTGTGGAGCAGCATCAATTTGCCGCCATTGCCGTGACTGGCGCTGATGGGCACGCCGCACCGCTGGGCATCGAGCAATCAAAGGCACTGTGGGAGCACCTGAAAGCCGCCGGCCATATAGATGCCAAAGGCAAGGTGCAGGATTCACTGAAAACGGCGCTGAAGAACGGCACCTTGGAACTGCCGGCCGAGTTTGATGCGCAGAAAGCCCAGATTGCTGAAGTGCTGCGCAAGGTGTCGGGCCGGCTGGACATCAAGAATGCCGATGAGCGCAGGCAAGTGCCGCTGCGCAAGGGTAAGGATGGCAAGGTCGTTTATCTGAGCGACGAGTTCAAGGCACTGTGGGACCGCATCAAGCACCAGACAACGTACCGCGTGCAGTTCGATAACGCCAAGCTGGTGACGGATTGCATCGCAGCGTTGCAGAAGGCCCCGGTGATTGCCAAAGCACGGCTGCAATGGCGCAAGGCCGACATCTCTATCGGCAAGGCGGGTGTCGCCGCGACGGAGAAAGCGGGCGCGGCGACCGTGGTGCTGGACGAGGCGGATATTGAGCTGCCGGATTTGCTGACCGACCTGCAGGATCGCACCCAGCTCACCCGACGCACCATCGTCAGCATCCTGACGGGAAGCGGCCGCCTGGACGACTTCAAGCGCAATCCGCAGCAGTTCATCGAATTGACCGCCGAAACCATCAACCGTTGCAAGCGCTTGGCCCTGGTCGATGGCATCAAGTACCAGAAGCTCGGCGACCAGCATGTCTATGCGCAGGAGCTGTTCGAGAAGGAGGAACTGACCGGTTATCTGAAGAACATGCTGTTGGATACCCAGAAGTCGATCTACGAGCACGTGGTGTACGACTCGACCCCAGAGCGGGATTTTGCCAACGGGCTGGAGAAGAACGAGGCCATCAAGCTCTACGCCAAGCTGCCGGGCTGGTTCAAGGTGCCCACCCCACTGGGCAGCTACAACCCCGACTGGGCCGTGCTGGTGGAAGAAGACGGTGCTCAGCGCCTGTACTTCGTGGTGGAAACCAAGAGCAGCCTGTTCACCGACGACCTGCGCGACAAGGAAAGCGCCAAGATCGAATGCGGCAAGGCGCATTTCACTGCGCTGGCGGTTGGTGAGAACCCCGCCCGGTATGTGGTTGCGCGCTCCGTTGACGATCTTTTGACCGAGGCGGCAAAAGGATAGGTTCTGTCGCTGTCACGGCGAGAGACGACACAAAACACAAGGAGCAGAGACCCGAAATGAAGATCCAATCCGTTCGCATCCGAAACTTTCGCACGTTGAAAGACGTGACGATTCCGTTCGATTCCGTCACGACCTTCATCGGGCCGAACGGTGCCGGCAAGTCAACGGTGCTTCGTGCGCTCGACTGGTTCTTCAACGGCAAACCCGGCTCGCTGACGGAGAAGGATTGCTCTTTTGGGGCGACTGACGAAGACATCGAGGTTCAGGTCACCTTCGCAGACCTCACCGAAAAGGATCGCGAGGCACTTGGCAAGTACGCGCCGGAAGGAGTTGCCACGTTCACCGCATGGAAGCGCCGATCTCCCGATGGCACCGATGTGCTCTCCGCCAATGCAAAGGGATTTCCGGCTTTAAATGCCATCAAGGCAGCAGGCGGTGCGACTGCGAAGAAAGAGCTGTATGCCACTCTCCGGCGCGAGCGCCCGGAGCTTGACCTTCCTGCGGCGAATACTGGTCCAGCCGTCGAGCAGGCGATGACAACTTGGGAGGCGGCTCACACTGATCAACTGCTCGATGCGCCCGAGGCTTTGCAAACCAATTTCTTCGGTTTCAACAGCGGCGGCAAGATGAGCGGGCTCTTCGACTTCGTCCTGGTTACGGCAGACCTTCGGGCAAGTGAAGAGTCCATCGACGGCAAGGCAAGCATCATTGGGCGAATCCTTGAGCGCTCGATTGACCGAACTGCCGCTGATGAGGCAATCGCGGAAATCGTTGCGGAGTCACGGGCAAAGCAGCAACAAGTCTACGAAGAGAAGTTCAAGGAGCAACTTGGGGCCATCACAACGCAGCTCAACGAGGTCGTCACAACCTATGCGCCAGGCCGGGCAATCACGGTTTCTCCGGCTGAGGTGGAACTCAAGGCACCTCGCACGACGTTCGACGTGGCCGTGCTCGACGGCACCACCGAGACTGCGGTGGAGCGGCAGGGACACGGCTTTCAGCGCACGCTGCTGATCTCGGCTCTGCAACTCTTGGCGCAGTCGGGCGCAGCCTCGGCCGAGGGAGTCATCTGCCTGGCGATCGAGGAGCCGGAACTTTTCCAGCACCCGATCCAGGCGCAGACCTTTGCGAAGGTGCTCAGGTCGCTCGCCGAAGATGCTGGCAAGCGCATCCAGGTGACCTATGCGACGCATAGCCCCTACTTCCTGGAGGCTCGACATTTCCATCAAGTCAGACGGCTGACGAGATCCGCTGACGAAGTCCCGGTGGTGACGGTCCACTTTGCCACGGTTGAGGATGTGAAGGCCAGGCTGAATGGAACAGTGGATGGCGATGTGGTCGATCGCAGGCTCGACCATAACGTGGCCGACCAGCTTGCCATAGCACTCTTCGCGAATCGCGCATTTCTTGTGGAGGGGACAACCGAATCTGCTGTGTTCTACGGTATTGGAGATAGAACTTCCCCCGGCGCCCTTGAGGCAGCAGGAATTTCTATCGTTTCTGTGGGCAGCAAGACATCGATACCCCTCGCGCATGCGATTTTGAAATCTATTGGTGTGCCAGTCTACGCACTGTTTGATGCAGACGGTGGATTTGAAGCGCGAGCCAAAGCCAAAAACAAAAAGCAAGATGACATAGATCGGGAGCGCAACAATCATGCGGTAGAGAACTGCAGATTAATGCGGTACTTCGGCTTGCCTGAAGAAGATTTTCCATCCGCCACCATTTCCGACGTCGCGGCCATTTTTGATGATCATCTTGAAGCGTTTCTGTCTGCGAACTGGGGTGAGTGGATAACTGCCTGCAATAGTGTTGAGGCTGATACCGGAATAAATCTATCGAAAAACCAACTCGCATACCGGACTGCAACACTCCGGTCGGGAGGAGTGGTGCCAGAAATGCTTAAGCAGATTCTTGTCAAGGTGGAGGGTAAGTAATCATGCATGAAATCATCTGCCCTCACTGCGGGAAGGCATTCAAGATCGATGAAGTTGGGTACGCGGACATTCTGAAGCAGGTTCGAGATAGCGATTTCGAGAAGCAGTTGCATGAGCGGCTAGAGTTGGCCGAGCAGGGAAAGCGCAATGCGGTCGAACTAGCTGAAGCCAAGATTGCCAACGAATTGCAGAAGACCTCGTCTGCCAAGGACGCCGAGATCCAGGAGCTGAAGGCCAGGCTTGATGCTGGCGAAGTTGCGCGGCAACTTGCCGTGGCCGAGGCTTTGAGCGCGGTGGAAAAAGAGCGTGACACGCTTGCAAATGAATTGGAACAAGCGAAGCGTGACAAGCAAGCCGTATCCAAGTTGGCAGAGGTCACGCTCATGAGCGAAGTGCAAAAAGCCGCTGCAGCGAAGGAGTCGGAGATACAGGAACTCAAGGCGAAGCTTGACGCTGTTGTCATCGAGAAGAAGCTCGCGATTACCGAAGCAGTCGGCGCGGTCGAGAAAGAACGTGACGAATTGAAGAGCGGCTTGCAGCGGGTAGAACTTGAAAAGCATCTCGCCGAGAAATCTTTGAAAGAAAAGTACGAGACGCAGATCAAGGATCGTGATGACGCAATCGAGCGCCTACGGGACATGAAGGCGCGACTATCGACCAAGATGGTGGGCGAAACTCTTGA
>NZ_BCAV01000037.1:0-11251 GCF_001320125.1 Pseudomonas sp. NBRC 111119 | reverse complement strand
CAATCTGCGTCGCCTGTGCTTTCGCGCGCTCAGAAGCAAAAAGCAAAAGCGCAGGCAAGGATAACTGCTGCCCTGTGGCAGCCTAGTTCGAACCCCATGCGGCCTGCGTGGTCTTCTTAGGCGAAGCCTGGCTTGATACCCCAGGCCGGTGGGTTTGCCACCGCGCTTGTGTCATCATGCTCCGACCGCCGGTGAGTCTCCATTTATATGCCCTCTATGAACAGACCTTACGCATTGCTGCTTGCCTTCGCCCTGCTCCAGGGCTGCCAGAGCCTGGCCCCGCAAAAGGCCGAGCCCCCCGCCGCCGAAGCCGGCAAGCGCGAGGCCGAAAAGCCCATGGTGTATGGGTCGTTCACGCAGGACACACTCTATAGCCTGCTGGTGGCCGAATTGGCCGGCCAACGCAACCGCTTCGATATCGCCCTGGCCAACTACACCGACCAGGCCGCGAAAACCCAGGACCCTGGCGTTTCCGAACGGGCCTACCGCATCGCCGAATACCTGGGCGCCGACGAACCCGCCCTGGACAACGCCCTGGTGTGGGCCCGCAACGACCCGCAGAACCTCGACGCCCAACGCGCCGCCGCCATCCAGCTGGCGCGCGCCGGCCGTTACGATGACGCCATGGCCTATATGGAGAAGGTGCTGCAGGGCCAAGGTGATACCCATTTCGACTTCCTGGCCTTGTCTGCTGCCGAAACCGACCAGAGCACCCGCGATGGCCTGCTGCACAGCTTCGAGCGGCTACTGGCCAAATACCCCGACAACAGCCAGCTGATCTTCGGCAAGGCCTTGCTGCTGAACCAGGATGGCAAGGCCGAACAAGCCCTGGACCTGCTCGAATCGCACCCGCCACAAAACGGTGAAATCGCACCCATACTGCTGCGCGCGCGGCTGCTGCAAGCACTGGACCGTGGCCCCGAGGCCTTGCCGTTGCTGCGCAAGGCCATCCGCGACAACCCCGATGACAAGCGCCTGCGCCTGACCTATGCCCGCACCCTGGTGGAGCAGGACCGCATCGCCGACGCCAAGGGTGAATTCCTCAGCCTGGTCCAGCAGTACCCCGAGGACGACGAGCTGCGCTATTCCCTGGCACTGGTTTGCCTCGAGAACAAAGACTGGGACGAGGCCGAGAGCTACTTGCAGGAACTGGTCGAGCGCGACAGCAACACCGATGCGGCGCACCTGAACCTGGGCCGCATTCGCGAAGAGCGGCACGACCCTGCCGGCGCCCTGCGTGAATATGCCCTGGTAGGCCCAGGCCCCGATTACCTGGCGGCCCAATTGCGCCAGGCCGATATCCTGATCGCCAACGGCCGGGGCACCGAAGCGTCACGCCTGCTGGCCGAAGCCCGCGAGGCCCAGCCCGAGCAGGCCATTCAGCTGTACCTGATCGAATCGGAAAGCTACAGCAACAACAACAAGGACGCCCAGGCCAACCAGGTGCTGCAGCAGGCCATCCAGCGCTACCCCGACGACCTCAACCTGCTGTACACGCGCGCCATGCTGGCAGAAAAGCGCGACGACCTGGCCCAGATGGAAAAGGACCTGCGCGCCATCATTGCCCGTGAGCCGGAAAACGCCATGGCCCTGAATGCCCTGGGCTACACCCTGGCTGACCGCACCACCCGTTATGCCGAAGCCCACCAGCTGATCGACAAGGCCCACCAGCTGACCCCGGACGACCCCGCTGTGCTCGACAGCCTGGGCTGGGTGAATTACCGCCTGGGTAACCTGGACCAGGCCGAAGCCTACCTGCGCCAGGCATTTGCCAGCTTCCCCGACCATGAAGTGGCTGCCCACCTGGGTGAAGTGCTCTGGGCCAATGGCAAACGCCGCGAGGCCCGCCAGGTGTGGGCCAAGGGCTTCGAAGCCCAGGCCGACAGCCCCATTCTGCGCAAGACCCTTTTGCGCCTGACCGGATCCGAGACTCTCTAGACCATGCTATTGCGCCATTTCATTACCTTCTTCCTCATCGCCCTGCTGGCAGGCTGCGCCGGTTTCGGCAGCCGCGAGGCCCTGCAGGGCCAAGGCGACCCGCAACAATGGCGGGCCCATAAAGAACAGCTGACCCAGCTCGACGGCTGGCAGATCAATGGCAAGGTAGGCATCCGCGCCCCACGCGACTCCGGGAGCGGCACCCTGTTCTGGCTGCAGCGTCAGGACTACTACGACATTCGCCTGGCCGGCCCATTGGGCCGCGGCGCCGCACGCCTGACCGGTCGCCCGGGCGGCGTGGTGCTCGAAGTGGCCAACCAGGGCCGCTATGAAGCCACCAGCCCCGAAGCCTTGCTGGAAGAGCAGCTGGGCTGGAAACTGCCGGTGTCGCACCTGGTGTGGTGGGTGCGCGGGCTACCCGCCCCCGACAGCAAGAGCAAGCTCACCCTGGACGGCGACAGCCGCCTGGCCGGCCTGGAGCAGGACGGCTGGCAGGTCGAGTACCTGAGCTACGCCGAACAGAACGGCTACTGGCTGCCTGAACGCCTGAAGCTGCACGGCAAGGACCTGGACGTGACCCTGGTGGTCAAGGACTGGCAACCGCGCCAGCTGGGGCACTGAGTTCATGCCCACGCTGACCCTGCCTGCCCCGGCCAAGCTCAACCTGTGGCTGCACATCATTGGCCGCCGCGATGATGGCTACCACGAGCTAGAAACCGTGTTCCAGTTCCTGGAGCACGGCGATGAGCTGAGCTTTGCCCTGCGTGACGACGGCATTATCCGCCTGCACACAGACATCGCTTCGGTACCGCACGACAGCAACCTCATCGTGCGTGCCGCCCGTCAACTGCAGGCGCAGTCTGGCACCGCGCTGGGCGCCGACATCTGGCTGAACAAAGTGCTGCCCATGGGTGGCGGCATCGGGGGCGGCAGTTCGGATGCCGCCACCACCCTGCTGGGCCTTGCCCACCTGTGGCAACTGGGCTGGGGCGAAGACCGCCTGGCTGCCCTGGGCCTCTCGCTGGGCGCCGACGTGCCGGTGTTCGTACGCGGCCATGCAGCGTTCGCCCAAGGCGTGGGCGAGCAACTGACCCCGGTCGACCCGGAGCAGCCCTGGTACGTCGTGCTTGTGCCGCAAGTGTCTGTCAGCACAGCAGAAATTTTTTCGCATCCACAGTTGACACGTGATTCTCTCCCCCTTAAGATGCGCCCCGTTCCCGAGGGAAACAGTCGAAATGACTGCCAACCGGTGGTAGAGCAGAATTACCCGGAAGTTCGCAACGCGCTGAATTCACTGGGCAAATTCACAGAGGCTCGACTTACCGGCACTGGAAGTTGTGTGTTTGGGGCCTTCCCAAGCAAAGCCGAAGCTGATAAAGTTCTGGCCCTTCTTTCAGCGACCCAAACAGGGTTTGTGGCGAAAGGAAGCAATATTTCGATGTTGCATCGCAAGCTGCAAAGTCTGGTCAAGAAGTCGAGCGCATAAGCGTTCGCAGCAACAGATACAGGGGCGTCGCCAAGCGGTAAGGCAGCAGGTTTTGATCCTGCCATGCGTTGGTTCGAATCCAGCCGCCCCTGCCATTTTCCTTATACTCATCCAGGTATACCCTCAGCCTTCAGGTACTGCGCGTGTCCAAGATGATGGTCTTTACGGGGAACGCCAACCCCGATCTGGCTCGACGTGTGGTACGTCAGCTGCATATCCCTCTCGGTGACGTCTCTGTCGGTAAATTCTCCGACGGCGAGATCAGCACTGAGATCAATGAAAATGTCCGCGGTAAAGACGTTTTCATTATTCAGCCGACCTGCGCACCGACCAACGATAACCTGATGGAACTGGTAGTGATGGCCGACGCCTTCCGCCGCTCCTCAGCCTCCCGAATCACCGCCGTGATTCCCTACTTCGGATACGCCCGCCAGGACCGCCGTCCGCGTTCGGCACGTGTAGCCATCAGCGCCAAAGTCGTCGCTGACATGCTCACTGTCGTGGGTATCGACCGTGTACTCACCGTCGACCTGCACGCTGACCAGATCCAGGGTTTCTTCGATATCCCGGTCGACAACATCTACGGCTCGCCCGTACTGGTCGATGATATCGAAGACCAGCGTTTCGAGAACCTGATGATCGTTTCCCCGGACATCGGTGGTGTCGTGCGCGCACGTGCCGTCGCCAAGTCCCTGGGTGTCGATCTGGGTATCATCGACAAACGCCGTGAAAAGGCCAATCACTCCGAAGTGATGCACATCATCGGCGACGTCGAAGGGCGCACCTGCATCCTGGTAGACGACATGGTCGACACCGCCGGCACCCTGTGCCACGCGGCCAAAGCCCTGAAAGAACACGGTGCTGCCAAGGTTTACGCCTACTGCACGCACCCTGTCCTGTCGGGCCGTGCGATCGAGAACATCGAGAAGTCGGTACTGGACGAGCTGGTGGTGACCAACACCGTTCCGCTGTCCGCCGCTGCTCAGGCTTGTGACCGTATCCGCCAGCTGGATATCGCACCGGTTGTTGCTGAAGCGGTACGCCGCATCAGCAACGAAGAATCGATCAGCGCAATGTTCCGCTAAGCGGAACGCACGCTGACGAAAAGCGCCCCGCCCCAGCACCGTTGCTGGGGCGGGGCTTTTTTGCCATCCCCGTTGGCGCTGGTCGCAAACGCCCTCGGGGGGCTATTTTGGAGAAACAAAATGACTGATTTCACTCTGAACGCCCAAGCGCGTACTGACCTGGGGAAAGGTGCGAGCCGCCGCCTGCGTCACTCCGCCAGCATCCCAGCCGTTGTTTACGGTGGTGGTAAAGAAGCTCAATCCCTGACCATCGTGGCCAAGGAAATCGCCAAACTGTTCGAAAACGAAGCTGCCTTCAGCCACGTTATCGAACTGAACGTTGATGGCACCAAGCAAAACGTCATCATCAAGGCCATGCAGCGCCACCCGGCCAAGCAGTTCATCATGCACGCCGACTTCATCCGCGTTGTGGCTGGTCAGAAACTGACCGCCAAAGTACCGGTTCACTTCATCAACGAAGAAGCCCCGGTCAAGAAAGGCGGCGAAGTTTCGCACGTTGAGTCCGAGCTGGAAGTTTCCTGCGAAGCGAAGGACCTGCCTGAGTTCATCGAAGTGGACCTGGCCAACGCCGAAATCGGCACCATCATCCACCTGTCGGACCTGAAAGCTCCGAAAGGCGTAGAGTTCGTTGCTCTGGCCCACGGTGATGACAAAGCAGTTGCCAACGTTCACGCCCCGCGCGTTTCCGCTGAAGCTGAAGAAGAAGGCGCTGCCGAGTAATCCACTCGCACGCCGGTGTTGATCGGGTTACAGTGCCGCGCGCCCTGTAACCCAACAACCCCAAGGAAGAGCCCCTGACGTGACCGCCATCCAGTTGATCGTCGGCCTGGGTAACCCCGGCCCCGAATACGAACAGACCCGGCATAACGCAGGGGCTCTTTTCGTAGAACGCATTGCCAGTGCCCAGCGTGTTTCGCTCGCCGCTGACAAAAAATATTTCGGCCTGACGGCTAAGTTCAGCCATCAGGGCAACGATGTTCGCCTGCTCATCCCCACCACCTACATGAACCGCAGCGGCCAGTCCGTGGCGGCATTGGCCAATTTCTTCCGGATCAAACCGGAGGCCATCTTGGTGGCGCATGACGAACTCGACCTGCCGCCCGGCGTTGCCAAGCTCAAGCGCGGCGGTGGCCATGGCGGGCATAACGGCCTGCGCGACATCATCGCGCAGCTCGGCAACCAGAACGACTTCCACCGCCTGCGGCTTGGCATCGGCCACCCGGGTGACGCCAAACTGGTCTCCAACTTCGTCCTGGGCCGCGCGCCGCGCGCCGAGCAGGAGAAGCTCGACGCCAGCATCGATTTTGCCCTCGGCGTGCTGCCGGACGTGCTGGCCGGCGACTTCGCCAAGGCCATGCGCGAGCTGCACAGCCAGAAGGCCTGATTTCCTTTAGAGAGGGGAATACCCATGGGTTTCAATTGCGGCATCGTCGGCCTGCCCAACGTCGGCAAGTCCACCCTGTTCAACGCCCTGACCAAGTCTGGCATCGCGGCGGAGAACTTCCCCTTCTGCACCATCGAGCCGAACAGCGGCATCGTGCCGATGCCCGATGCGCGCCTGAATGCACTGGCGGAAATCGTCAAGCCCAACCGCATCCTGCCGACCACCATGGAGTTCGTCGACATCGCGGGCCTGGTTGCCGGCGCTTCCAAAGGTGAAGGCCTGGGCAACAAGTTCCTGGCCAACATCCGCGAAACCGACGCCATTGCTCACGTGGTGCGCTGCTTCGAAGACGAAAACGTGATTCACGTCTCCAACAGCGTCGACCCCAAGCGTGACATCGAGATCATTGACCTCGAACTGATCTTCGCCGACCTGGACAGCTGCGAGAAACAGCTGCAGAAAGTGGCCCGCAATGCCAAGGGCGGCGACAAGGAAGCCCTGGCGCAAAAGGCCATCCTTGAGCAATTGATCCCGCACTTCACCGAAGGCAAGCCTGCGCGCAGCCTGATGAAGAACATGAGCGCCGAGGACAAAGCCGTTATCCGTGGCTTCCACCTGCTCACCAGCAAGCCGGTGATGTACATCGCCAACGTGGCTGAAGACGGCTTCGACAACAACCCGCACCTGGACGTGGTGCGCGCCATCGCCGAAGAAGAAGGCGCGGTCGTGGTGCCGGTGTGCAACAAGATCGAAGCTGAAATCGCCGAGCTGGACGACGGCGAAGAAAAGGACATGTTCCTGGAGGCCCTGGGCCTGGAAGAGCCTGGCCTGAACCGCGTGATCCGCGCCGGCTACGAGCTGCTGAACCTGCAAACCTACTTCACTGCCGGTGTGCAGGAGGTGCGTGCCTGGACCGTTCGCGTCGGCGCTACTGCCCCCCAGGCTGCTGGCGTGATCCACACCGACTTCGAAAAGGGCTTCATCCGCGCCGAAGTGGTTGCCTACGACGACTTCATCCAGTTCAAAGGTGAAAGCGGTGCCAAGGAAGCCGGTAAATGGCGCCTGGAAGGCAAGGACTACATCGTCAAAGACGGCGACGTGATGCACTTCCGCTTCAACGTGTAAGCACGCCCTGTGCAACACCTGAAACCCTTGAGGTCAACGCCTCAAGGGTTTTTTCATTTCCAGGGCGCCTTCACCGCGTTTGCCCATCAAGGTCACCGGCTCAGAAGTCGCCTCGCAAGGTCAGCATGTAGCTTCGCGGTGTGCCGTAGGTAGTGCCGCGAGTCCAGTAACCGGTAGAGTCGAAGTACTTGCGGTCCAGCAGGTTCTCCACGTCCACGCCCACCGTCCAGTGCGGGTCCAGCTTGTAGGCGGCCCGGGCATCGAAAATGGCGCGGCCGCTGTTGCTGACCTCAATCGGCGGATCGTAGTAGTGGGACTGGGCAGACACGCCGCCGCCGATGCTGAAGCGGCTCCACTCCCCTGGCAGGGTGTAGTTGGTGTTCAGCCGCAGCATGTGCTTGGGCGTTTGCCCCGAGATCGGGCCGCCGCTTTCCGACTGCGTGGTGTTGTAGGTATAACCGGCAGCCACCTGCAGGCCAGGCAGCAGCTCGCCCGTGGCTTCGGCCTCGAAGCCTTTGCTGCGGCTGATGCCATCGCTGTTGATGAAGCAGCGGCCAGCGATGTCACCTGCGCACTTGCCATCGTTGGCGTAGTCCCGTGCGGCGACTTTTTCTTGCTCGATGTAGAACACTGCAAAAGACACGTTCAGGCGTTTGTCGAGCAGCTCGCCCTTGATGCCAGTCTCGTAGTTGGAGCCTACGGACGGATCCAGCATCTTGCCGTCGACGGTACGGGAGCTGGCCTGGGGCATGAAGATGTCCGCATAGCTGGCATACAGCGACCATTTGTCGTTCAGGTCGTAGATAGCACCCACGAAGGGCGTGAACTCGTGCTTCTGTTCATTGGTGCTTTTCGAGTCTTCGCTGGAGGTCTCGGTCTTGTACCAGCTCAGCCGCCCACCCAGCACCAGGCTCAGGTCTTCGGTCATGTGCAGGCGGGCGTTCAGGTAGGTGCCATAGCGCGTATCGAAGGTGTCCTGCTTGTAATCCCACCCCTGGCGTGCCAGCTCGGGCACGTTGTTGTGGTCAGGCCGGTAGACGTTCAGCGGGATGGGGCTGTCCAGTGCCTGGGAGACCTCTTTATCGTTCATGTTGCGCCTGGACCAGTTGGCCCCCAGCGACAGTTGATGGCGCAGGCCGAAGGCCTCGAAGTCGCCGTCCACATGGCCGTCGACGGCATTGGCCGTGACGTCGAACTTGTGATAATTGACGTCGTTTACCTTGGGGCCGGTGGGGCTGCCATAGGCCAGGGTGTCTTCGGCGTCCCATTCGATGGCGCTGCGGTTGTAGCTGCTTTCGGAATGGGAGAGCGCCAGCTTGCCGGTCCAGTTGTCATTGAAACGGTGGTTGAGGTCGGCGAACACTTCATCGGTGCGGCTCTGCAGGGTGGCCCAGTCCTGCCCCAGGAACGTCGAGCGCTTGAGGTGCGGGTTGCTGGCATCCGGGTTGTTCGGCAGGCCCAGCACGCTGTAGCCATCGATGCGCGAGGTTTGCCGACGCAAGCCCAGCGCAACGGTTGTGGCGTCGCTCAGGTCGCCTTCGACGATGCCATACAGCAATGGGCGCTTGGACTTGGTCACGTCGGTGAAGTAACCACGGTCCTCGTAGGAGGCGACCATGCGGCCGCGCAGGGTGCCCTCAGGGTTCAGCTTGCCGCTGGCGTCCAGGTCCAGGCGGTAGTTGTCCCACGACCCCGCCCGGGTGATGACCGTAAAACGTGGGTCGGCAGTAGGGCGTTTGCGCACCAGGTTGACCGCGCCGCCCGGGTTACCCGCGCCAACCAGCAGCCCGGCAGCACCGCGCAGCACCTCTACCCTGTCGAACACCGCCATGTCCGGGATCATCCACCCGGTGTAGGCGTACGCCTGACCGGCCACGCCGTCGACCATGTAGCTGTCGTCGGTCAGGTCAAAGCCGCGAGAACTGAAATGGTGGTTCCCGTAGCCCCGGTTGGCCCGGGTGATGCCGGTGGTCTGGGCCATCACCTGGTCAAGGGACACCAGGTTCTTGTCATCCATCAGCTTGCGTGTCACCACAGTCACGGACTGCGGCGTCTCACGGAGCGTCTGCGGGATTTTGCCGATGGTCACGGCGCCAGTGGTGTAGGAATTTGTGAACTCGGTGGTCTCCCCCAGGCCCTGGCTGTTGATGTTGGTGGCGCCGAGTTCCAGTGCACCTTCCGCGTCCACCGCAGGCACCACGCTGAAGGTGCCGCTGCCGGTCACGATGGCCTGCAGGCCGCTGCCGGCAAGCGCCTGCTGCACGGCCTGCAACGGGCTCATCTGGCCCTGTATGGCCGGCGCCTGCTTGCCGGCGACCAGCGCCGGGTCCAGGGACATCACCTGTCCGCCCTGGCGGGCGATGGCATTGAGGGTTTGCGCCAGGCTGGCGGCCGGTAGATCGAAGCGCTGCTGCTGTTGCACAGAACCTTGCGCCCACACGTGGGCCGCGGGCGCGGTGGCCAGGGTGATGGCGAGGGCAAGGGGCCAGGGTTTGAACACGTGAAGACTCCTGAATTTTTGCTGTTGTCAGGAGGGAGGTGGGACGAAACCCAAAAAGCGGACACGAATCATAAAAATTTTCATTCGAGCAGGGGCAAGGTTTTTTGTCTGCGTGTTCACCGCGCTTCGATCACTGTCACCCACCCGCCGAAACGCCTCACCCGGATAGGCATGGTTTCCTCCAAAGCCGCCAGGGTTCGCTCACTGTCATCCAGCGGAAATACGCCCTGCACGCGCAGCTGACGTACCTGCGGGCTGACGCGGATCACACCCGGGCGATACGGGCGAAGGGCGTCGACGACAGCGTCCAGCGGCTCGTCCAGCACACTGAGGTGGCCCTCAAGCCAATCGGCGCGGTAGGCCTGGCTGCCCTGCAGGGGCTCGATGCGCTTGGTGGTGAGCAAGGCCGCTTGCCCTGCTGCAAGGTCGAGCCAGGCCCCCCCTGGCAGCGATGCTCGCACGGCATGCTCCAGCACCACCACACGGGTGGCGTCAGCCTGCTGCTCGACCAGAAAACGCGTACCCAGTGCGCGCGCATCACCTTGCTCACTGCGCACGATAAAGGGCCTTGAAGCATCGGGCGCCACCTGTATGACCAATGCGCCGCGATATAGTCGCAACAGGCGCTGCCCGGCCGTGAACTGCACATCCACGGCCGTGCCTGCGTTCAGGCTCAGCCGGCTGCCATCGGGCAGCATGAGGGTACGGCGTTCGCCAGTACCCGTGCGCAGGTCAGCGGTCAACACCCGGCCACCTTCACTGCGTACCCCCAGCCACAGAGCCCCACCCACTACGCCCAACCCGCCGATACCGCGCAACACCTCTCGCCGGCCAATCGATGGCTGCAGCAGGGTATCCCGCAGGGCATCGGGCGCCTGCCGCGCCACCTCGTAGTGCTGGCCCATGCCCCGCTGCAACTGTTCCCAGGCCTGGGCATTGGCGGGGTCCTGCGCCAGCCACTGGTGGAACTGGGCCTGCTGGCGGGCTTCGTCGCGGCCCGAGCGCAGCCGCACCATCCAGGCGATGGCCTGCTCGGCAGCCGGGCCAAGTGCGGTGCGGCTCATGGCTGTGCGCCGCTGAGGTAGCACTGGCGCAACGCCTGGGTCATGTACCGCCCGACCGTGCGCTCGGACACCCCCAGCCGACGGCTGATCTCGGCATAGGGCAGCCCATCCAGCTGGCTCAGCAAAAAGGCTTTTTTTACCACCAAAGGCAGCCCGGCCAGGCTGTGATCGATCGCGTGCAGCGCCTCGAGCAGCAGGTGGGTTTCTTCTGGCGAGGGCGCCAGCGCTTCTGGCAGCAGCATCAGCCGCTCCAGGTAGGCTTGCTCCAGGCGGCGGCGCCGGTGGCGGTCGAAGATCAGCCGACGGGCGATGGTGGCCAGGTAGGCACGCGGCTGCTCGATGGTCGCCGGGTCCACCCGGGCGGCGATGATCTGGCAGAAGGTTTCGGCCGCCGTGTCCTCGGCATCCGGGCGGTTGCTCAACTGGCGCCGAACGTGCTGCAACAGCCAGCGGTGGTGGTCACTGAAAAAGAAACCCAGCTTGCGGGTATCGGATAGAGACACGGGCGAAACCAGAGGTGAATGAGAATGCATCGCATCTTATAGATAGCGGGGTTGAAGTGCCAGCGTCCATGAAGCTGCTGACGCAACAAGCAACATTGGCCCGAAACAAATGTAGGAGCGAGCGCAGCTCGCGATGCGCCGCGCGGGCGGCGCTCGGTCTGATAGG
>NZ_BCAV01000036.1:0-23025 GCF_001320125.1 Pseudomonas sp. NBRC 111119 | reverse complement strand
TACATTTGTTTCGGGCCAGTTATGCCTGGGGCATTTGTGCGTGCTTGCCGTCACTTCACACTTTTCTGAACTGATTATTTGCCATCAGGGATTTTTCACGTCGCTGCGCCCCACCAGAATCGCCTGACCACAATCACAATAACCGTGAGGCCACTTTCGTGGACCATAACGCCCAGGTGCGGCAAGCCGCCGCCAACCTCGTTGCCGCGTTCGCCAGCAACGACACCGATCGCTACTTCGCCTGCTTCAGCGAAGACGCCACGTTTCTGTTCCATACCCTCCCCCACCCGCTGCTCAGCCGCCATGCCTATCAGACGCTGTGGGCCCAGTGGCAGGCTGAAGGTTTTGCCGTCCTCCGTTGTGAGTCGAGCAACACCCAGGTCAGCCTCCAGGGTGAGGTGGCGATCTTCATGCACGATGTTGCCACGCATCTACGCATCGCCAACGAAGAGCACGCCCTGAGTGAACGGGAAACCATCGTCTTTCGCCGCCAGGGCGAAGCGTGGCTGGCCTGCCACGAACACCTGTCCATGATCACACCCAGCTGATTTTTCTGCGGCGCTGCCGCACTGCCATCGCACCCACAAAAAGGCCCGCGCACTGCGCCGGCCCACAACAACCGCGCTGGAGCAACACCATGAGCCACTCGACCGGCATAGAAACCAACGGTGTCGAACAGATACCCGACGATCAACGCCACGCAACACCGCTGGACCTGTTCCGCCTGATCTTCGGCGGCGCCAATACCTTTGCCACTGCCGTGCTGGGCAGTTTCCCGGTGCTGTTCGGGCTGTCGTTCCAGGCGGGGTTATGGGCGATTCTGCTGGGTGTTGGGGTGGGTGCGCTGATCCTGGCCCCCATGGGCCTGTTTGGTGCGCTGAACGGCACCAACAACGCGGTATCGTCGGGTGCGCACTTTGGCGTGCACGGGCGTATCGTCGGCTCGTTTCTGTCGCTGCTCACCGCAGTCGCGTTCTTTTCGCTGTCGGTGTGGAGTTCGGGCGATGCACTGGTGGGCGGCGCCAAACGCCTGGTGGGCCTGCCCGAGAACGACCTGACCCTGGGCCTGGCCTATGGCCTGTTCGCCGTGCTGGTGCTGGTGGTGTGCATCTTCGGCTTCCGCTTCATGTTGTGGGTGAACAAAGTAGCTGTGTGGGCCTCCAGCCTGCTGTTCCTGCTGGGTATCGTCGCCTTCGCCGGGCCGTTCGACGCGGGCTATGCCGGTAGCGTCAACCTGGGCCAGGCAGGCTTCTGGGCGGCGTTCGTCGGGGCGGCGATCCTGGCCATGAGCAACCCGGTGTCGTTCGGGGCGTTTCTGGGGGACTGGTCGCGCTACATTCCCCGCCAAACGCCCAAGGCACGCATCATGCTGGCGGTGATCGCGGCCCAGGCAGCCACATTGATTCCGTTTCTGTTCGGCCTGTGTACCGCCACCTTGGTGGCAACCCAGGCGCCGGACTACATCACCGCCAACAACTACGTGGGCGGCCTGCTGGCGGTGGCGCCGGGCTGGTTCTTCCTGCCGGTGTGCCTGATTGCGGTGATCGGCGGCATGTCCACCGGCACCACGGCCTTGTATGGCACCGGCCTGGACATGTCCAGCGTGTTTCCGCGCCTGCTCAGCCGCGCGGCGGCCACGCTGCTGATCGGCGTACTGGCCATCGGTTTTATCTTCGTCGGCCGTTTCACCTTCAACCTGGTGCAAAGCGTGTCCACTTTCGCCGTGCTGATCATTACCTGCACCAGCCCTTGGATGGTGATCATGATCCTCGGCCTGATCACGCGTCGCGGCTTCTACCACGCAGACGATCTACAGGTATTCACCCGCGGGCAACGCGGCGGCCACTACTGGTTTCTGCATGGCTGGAACTGGCGCGGCATGGGTGCCTGGCTGCCCAGTGCTGCCGTTGGCCTGTGCTTTGTGAACCTGCCGGGGGAATTTGTCGGGCCGCTGGGTGAACTGGCCGGCGGCATCGACCTGAGCTTGCCGGTAACGCTGGGGCTGGCAGCCGTGTTGTACCTGCTGCTGCTCAACCTGTTCCCTGAACCTGCGGGCGTCTACGGCCCCAATGGCCCGCGCTGGGTGCGTTGCAAGACCGCCCCGCCTACCCCTGTAACCCACGCCAAAATGGCCTGACTGGATACCGAACATGACCGCTTCCAACTACATCGCCGGCCAGTGGGTCGCAGGCCAGGGCAGTGAATGCCTGCACGTCTATGAGCCGGCCTTGGGCCAACCGTTCGAAGAACTGACGGCCGCCAGCGTGGCACAGGTGGACGCGGCCGTTGCTGCCGCCCGCCGCGCCCTGCCCGCCTGGAAATGCACCGACGCAAGCGCCCGCGCGGCCTACCTGCGCGGCTTTGCCCGCGAGCTCGGTAGCCGCCGGGAGGCGCTCATTGGCCTGCAGATGCGCAACAACGGCAAGCCGCGGCACGAGGCAGAAATCGACCTGGATGATGCCATCGCCACCTTCGAGTACTACGCCGAACTGGCGCAGCAGTTGCCAGCCCGGCAACAGGATGTGCCGCTGGCAGCTGCCGGCTTCACGTCACGCACGCGCCTGGAGCCGGTCGGTGTAGTTGGCTTGATCGTGCCGTGGAACTTCCCGCTGGTCACCAGTGCATGGAAGCTCGCACCGGCCCTGGCAGCGGGCTGCACCGTGGTGCTCAAACCCTCGGAAGTGACACCCTTGGTGGAACAGGCCTATGGCCATATCGCCGAGGCCCTGGGCCTGCCAGCGGGCGTGCTGAACATCGTCAACGGCAAGGCAGAAACCGGTGCAGCCCTCAGCAGCCATGCTGGCCTGGACAAAGTCTCGTTCACCGGCAGCAACGGCGTGGGCAGCCAGGTGATGCGCAGTGCAGCGGCGCAGTGCCGGCCTGTGACCCTGGAGCTGGGCGGCAAGTCGGCCATCGTGGTGTTCGACGACTGCGACCCGGACCAGGCGGTGGCGTGGATCATCGCCGGCATCACCTGGAACGCCGGGCAGATGTGTTCAGCCACATCACGTTTGCTGGTGCAGGAAGGCATTGCCGATACGCTGCTGCCCCGCCTGCAGAAGGCGCTGCAAGCGCTGCGCGTCGGCAACCCGCTAGGCGAGGACGTGGACATGGGCCCGCTGACCAGCCAGGCGCAATGGTTGAAGGTAGCGGGCTACTTTGCCACCGCCCGGGAAGAAGGGCTGACCTGCCTTGCCGGCGGCGAGGTGCTGGGCCGTGAAGGCTGGTTCGTCAGCCCGACGCTGTACACCGATGTGCCGATGGAAAGCCGCCTGTGGACCGAGGAGATTTTCGGCCCGGTGCTGTGCGCCCGCCGCTTCGTCAGCGAGGCCCAGGCCATCGCCGAAGCCAACGACAGCCGTTTCGGCCTGGTGGGCACGGTGTGCTCGGCGGACCTGGCGCGGGCCGAACGTGTGGCCGATGCCCTGGAGGTTGGCCACGTGTGGATCAACTCGGTACAGGCGGTGTTCGTCGAAACGTCCTGGGGCGGCACCAAGGCCAGCGGCATCGGCCGCGAGCTTGGGCCGTGGGGGCTGGCGGGGTACCAGTCGGTCAAGCACGTGACGCGTTGCCTGGGCTGATGGCTGCCTGCACTTGGGGCCGAGCGCCGCAGGCGCGGCGCTCAGCCCCAAGGTCAACCATCAGGCCGGCTCATCCGCCTGCCGCCCAGCCTCCTGCACCAACACCATGCTTTGCGGCGACGACAGCGCGATGCCTTCATCGCGCAACCGCCCAAGGATGGTGAACAGCAAGTCACTGCGCGCCCCGGATACCTGCCGCGGGCCCGCCACGTAGCCACTCACCCCGATCACCATGCCGCTGCTGGTCAGGTCCTTGAACGACACAGACGGCGCCGGCGCATCCAGAATGCCTTCGTGCTCCTGGTACGCCGTCAGCAACAGCTCGCGCACGCGGTTGGCATCGGTGTCCAGCGGCAAGGTCAGGGTAATGCCGACAACGCCCAGCGCATTGCCCATGGTGACGTTGCGCACGTTCTGGGAAATGAACTGCGAGTTGGGCACGATCACCGTCGAGCGGTCAGACATCTGGATCTCGGTGGCGCGCACATTGATACGGCGGATGTCGCCCTCGACCCCAGCCAGGCTCACCCAATCCCCCACCTTCACCGGGCGTTCGGTGAGCAGGATCAGGCCGGAGATGAAGTTCTGCACGATCTGTTGCAGGCCGAAACCGATACCCACCGACAACGCACTGACTACCCAGGTCAGGCTGGTGAGGTTGATGTGCAGGGTGGACATCACCAGCATGGCCAGGAACAGGAAGCCCAGGTAACCCACCAGCGTGACCAGCGAGGCCCGCATGCCGGCATCCATGTCGGTTTCCGGCAACAGGCGCTCACTGAGCCAGCGCTTGACCACGCGAATGGCCAGCATGCCGCACACCAACATAGCCAGCGCCAGCAGGATGTCCTGGGGCACGATGTTCAGGTTACCCAGCAGCTTGCCACCGGTGCCGTCCCAGTCACCCAGGCTAAGCAGCAGCTCGCTGGGGCTGGTGCCCGACGGCATCAGTGCCAGCAGCAAGGCCAGGAACAGCACCACGGTGCGCCCGATACCCGCCAGCACGGTGCTGGCCTGGGCCTGGTGGCGCGGCGCCAGGCCAAGGCTGGCAGCAAGCGCCAGGCCACCCGGCTGACGGGGGGAAAGCAGGGTTTCACACAGGTCGCCGAGGAAGGTGGTCAGCAGGTAGGCGCAGGTGACCACCATGCTCACCCACAGCAACTTGGCGGTGAGGAAGTAGGCCAAGGTCAGGTAACCGGCCAGCAATGCCAGCAGGATCGACGCCAGCCACACCACCATCACGAACGGGATCAACCCGGCCAGGCCGGTCGGGCGCTCCAGGCCATGCTCGCGCAAGGTGCGGCGGTACGAAAGCAACGCGCCGCCGAAGATCATGGCCACCACCAGCGCGGTGAGGCCGTTGACCGCCACGGTCAGCGCCAGGCTCACACCAATCACGCTGTTGATACGCTCCATGGTCATCATGACCATCAGCGCCAATGCCAGCACTTTCGGGAACCAGCCCAGGGCACTGGCGACTTCGTCATGAATGGCTGGCAGCCGCCACGACGGGCGCTGCAGCATCAGCATGGCGCGGCCCAGGCCGGTGATGAAGGCGCTGAACACCACCAGGGCCAGCACGTGGTTGGTCAGGCTGGCCAGGTCGGTACCCAGCTCGGCGCTGCTCTCTAGCCCCCAGCGCAACAGCGACACGGAACCGGCAATGGTGCCCAGCGTGGCCAGGCTCACACCCAGCGCCAGGGCACTGCGACGTAGCCGGCCTTCAGGCAACCCACTGACCATGGCCCTGGCCAGCAGGCGCTCCAGTAGCCCGCGTACCAAAGTCCACACCAGGATCGCCGCCACCAGACTGGTGATGAACAGCCAGCGGTGTTCGGCACTGAATGCGCTGCCCATGGCATCTGCAGCCTCCCCGCGCAGGTCGCGCAGGCGGGCCACGTCGTCCTGGGTGGGGCGGATGATGCTTTGCCAGAACGCCGGGCTGAGCGGTGAGGCGGCCCGGCTGGTGATCTGCGAGTTGAACAGGCTGCGCCGCAGGTTGACGATCTGGGTAGACAGGTCGCGGGCCGACTGGGTCAGCTTGGTCGCCTGGTCTCTCTCGGCAACCAGCGCCTTTTTCTCAGCCTCCAGGGCCTTGCGCTGCTGGGTCAGGGTGGCGGCTTCGTCCGGTTGCACCGGGCCGATCACCTTGAGCTTGTCGTCGACCTTCTCGGCATCCGTGGTGCGCTGGGTGCTCAATGCATCGGCCTGGCGCTGGACCTGCACGGCGGCCATGCGCAACTGGGCCAACAGGTCGTCGTTGGCGTCGCTGGTGACGCCCTGGCGGATCTGGTCCAGGCGGTCGCTCAGTTGATCGACGCTGGCATTTTCATCCAGGGCCTGGGCGTCGGTGGCGGACGTGCTGGCGGCAGGCGCAGGTGCGCCAGGGGCCGACCAGGCCGGGCCGGCAAGGGCCAGCATCAACGCCAGCATGGCCATCAGGCCAGGGCAAAAACGGGCAAGGCTGACACGCCTCATCGAATATTCCTCTTTCAATTCGATCTGGCGGGGCATTCTACGCCGCTTGCAGCCTTCAGGAGAGTGCCGTTTCTCGTGCCAGCAACTGGCGCTTGCGCTCCACCCCCCAGCGATAGCCGCTGATATCGCCATCCCGGCGTACCACCCGGTGGCAGGGGATGGCCACCGCAATGAGGTTGGCCGCGCAGGCCATGGCTACGGCGCGCACCGCCTTGGGTGCGCCAATACGCTCGGCGATATCGCTGTAGCTGACCCGCGCGCCCACCGGCAACTCGCGCAGGGCCTGCCACACCCGTTCCTGGAACGCCGTACCCTGCACGTCCAGCGGCAGGCCCAGGCCCAGTGCCGGTGCTTCGACAAAGCCGATCACCTCGGCGACCACCCGTTCGTAGGCGCGGTCGCCACCGATCAGCTCAGCCTTGGGAAACTGGTCTTCGAGGGCGTGCAACAAGGCCTGTGGGTCATCACCCAGCAGAATCGCGCAGATACCCTTGGCGCTCTGGGCCACCAGGATCGCCCCCAGCGAACATTGGCCGATGGCGAAGCGAATGCTGGCGCCTGCGCCTCCGGTGCGAAACTGCCCCGGGCGCATGCCCAGGCGCTGATCGGCACTTTGGTAGAAGCGGCTGTTGGAGTTGTAGCCGGCCTGGTAGATGGCATCGGTAACCGTGCACTGCCCTTGGCCCAGGCCAGTGCGCAGGCGCTGCGCGCGAAAGGCGCTGGCGTAGGCCTTGGGGGTCAGCCCTGTTTCGGCCTTGAACAGGCGGTGCAGGTGATAAGGGCTCACTGCCAGCGCCTGGCCCAGCTGCTCCAGGCCAGGGGGCGGGTCACCCGCTTCGATCAGGCGGCAGGCGCGGGTAATCATCTGGCGGATGCGCCCGGCACTGGCTGATGCGGCCAGGCAGCGTTTGCAGGGGCGATAGCCGGCAGATTCAGCGGCGAGCGGGGTGTCGAAGAATTCAACGTTGCAGCGCTTGGCCAGCCGAGAACGGCAGCCGGGGCGGCAATAGATGCCCGTGGTACGCACGGCGTAGACAAACTGGCCGTCAGCCTCGCTATCACGGGTTTCCACGGCCTGCCAACGCTGTTCAGGGGTGTTGTAGGGTTTCATGATGTGTTCCCAGGTTAGGCTTCAGGCGCGCCACAGGTACCAGGCGGCCACCGTTCGGTAGGGGTGCCATGCCTGGCCCAGCACGCGCATCTGCCCGGGCGTCGGCGCTTTGGCCAGCCCCTTGAGCCGCCGATACCCCTCCCTGATGCCAAAGTCGTCGACCGGTAGGATATCGGACCGTGCCAGGTTGTAGATCAGCAACATCTCCACCGTCCACCGCCCTACCCCACGCAATGTGATCAACCGTTCGATCAACGCGTCATCGGCCATACCCAAGGCTTCTGCCTGGGTGGGGACTACACCGTCCAGCCGGCCTTGCGCGATGCCCTGGACAGTCGCCAGTTTGCTGGCCGAAAAGCCGCATTCGCGCAGGGCAACCGGGCTCAGCGCCAGCAACTGGTGCGGCTGCGGAAATGCCTGATGCGGGAACAGTGCCAGCAGGCGCCCCAGAATCGCTTCGGCAGCGCGGGCGTGCAGTTGCTGGTAGGCAATGGCGCGCACCAGTGCCTCATAGGGCTCGCGTCCCGGCGTCGCGTGGTGCAGGCACGGGCCCACCGCGGCAATGTGCGCGGCCCAGTCAGCGTCCAGCGCCCGAAGGTGCTCGGCGGCTTCCCGGTAGGCCTAAGGGGAAAGATCGGCCAGGATCATGGCGCCTCCTAGGGGGTTAGTGAAAGCCAGCTTAGCGCAGCCGTTCATCGGGCGAACGCCGGTTCTTGCGCAGGTAATTCCTGGTATGCCATTGCCGGCCGTAGGCACACGCGAATAGAATTGAGAAATATTCACAATCACATCCATCATGGAACCGGGCCTTGGCGACGATGCAGTTCAACGACACGCTGAAACCGACCGAGGTCGCCCTGCTGTATCAATCCCACCACGCCTGGCTACGTGCCTGGCTAAGCAGCCGGGTGGGTTGCAGCGAGCACGCTGCCGACCTGGCCCAGGACACGTTCGTGCGCCTGCTGCGGGCCCGCCAGGCATCACCACTGCGCGAGCCCCGCGCCTATCTGAGCAGCATTGCCCGTGGCCTGATGATCGACCAGTTCCGCCGCCGGGCGCTGGAGCGTGCCTACCAGGAGAGCCTGGCGCACCTGCCCGATGCCGAAATACCCAGTGAAGAACACCGCCTGGTGATTCTCGACAGCCTTGAACGGCTCGACCGCGCCCTGCATCAGCTCAAGCCACGCGCACGGCAGGCGTTTCTGCTCGCCCAGCTCGACGGTTTGAGCCTGGTGCAGATCAGCCAGTGCCTGCATGTGTCCCGGGCCACCGTCGAGCGAGACCTGGCCAAGGCATTTCAGGTTTGCTACCGCTTGCGTTATGCCGATGCATGAGCAGAAGCCTGCGCAGGCACAGGTCGACCAGGCCATCGACTGGCTGGTGAAGCTGCGGTTCGGCAGCCCCAGCCCGCATGCACAGGAACAGTTCCGGCAATGGCTGGCCAGCCACCCGCACAACCCGCTGGCCTGGCAGCGGGTGAGCCACCTGGATGAAGAATGGGCGCGATTGCCCAAAGACCTCAGCCGGCGCACCTTGCAGGGCAGCCAGCGCCAGCGCATCAGCCGCCGCGACCAACTGAAGCTGCTGGCGCTACTGGCAGTGGGCGGCAGCCTGGGCTGGGCGGCACGAGAGCCACTGGGTTTGCCGCAACTGCTGGCCGACACCAGCACCGCCACCGGCGAGCGCCGCCAGTTGCAGAGCAGCGACGGCAGCCGGATACAGTTGAACACCGCCAGCGCCATCGACCTGCGATTCAGCGCCGGGCTGCGTCAAATCGAGCTGATCCGCGGTGAGGTGAGCCTGGCCAGCAACCCGGACGACACCCGCCCCTTTCGCATCGATACCCGCATCGGCCCGCTGCTTACCCTCGATGGCCAGTTGGTGCTCCGGGAAAACGACCAGGGCCTGCTGGTGGCGGTACGCCGCGGCGAGGTGACGCTGTTCCCCGGATCGCCCGCGCAACTGCAGGTGCCCCCAGGGGAAACCTGGCAAGTCTGGGCCAACGGTCGCCATCAGGCCGTGCAGCCGCAGAACGACCCCTGGGGCTGGACCGACGGGGTACTCAGCGTGCAGCAGATGGCGCTGGGCGAATTCGTGTCAGAGCTTGCCCGCTACCGCCCCGGTCTGCTGCGCTGCGCACCGCAGGTGGCGCAACTGAAGGTGTCCGGGACCTATCAACTGGCCGACACCGAGCAGATCCTGCGGCTGCTGGCCAGCAGCCTGCCTATTCGCGTGCACCACCGCACTCGTTACTGGGTGAGCATCGACGCGGCCTGAAGACACTTAGCCCAACCTGTTCGGCAAGGCGTACTGCCGGCAGATCAACACCACCGCAACCGGCTACTACTGGGATGAGCCGCGCAGCGTTTCGGTGACCCTGCGCGCAAGCTGCTGACCACAGTGCCGACGGGCGGCAGGTCAGTCGGCAACCGTCGACACCTGCCCTGCCCGCCGGTATGCCTGCCTGGCAAAGCACACGAACAACCCGGCCATAAGCGCCAGCGCCATGGGCAGGCCATGGGGCGCCACATCCATGGCCGCACCACTGACCAACGGCCCCACCAGGCTGCCCACCCCCCACAGCAGCCCGACGCTGGCATTGGCGGTGACCAGGTCCTGCCCCTTGAACCGTTGCCCGATCAGCACCAGCGCCAGGGTGTAGATCCCCCCCGCAACCGCCCCCAGCAGCGCCAGCAACGGCCACAGCAGCCAGGCCATGTTCAGCAACCAGGGCAGGCCAATACCGATGGCCATCGCCACCAGCCCGCACAACAGATGCAGGCCGGTACGTTCCACGCGATCGGCCAGCCAGCCCAGTGGCAGCTGGAACAGCATGTCGCCGGCAAACACGACCGTCACCATCAGCGCCGCCACGCCCACGGCAAAGCCGTGGCTGGTGGCATACACCGGCAGCAGCGACAACACCACCGCATCGAAGAACGAGAAGAACAGCACGGCCACGCACAAGGCCGGCGCCACCCGGAAGAACCCGGCCAGGCCGAAACTCTTGTCGCCCTCTTCATGGGCCACGTAATCATTGGGCACAGTGAACAGGATGCACAGCAGTGCCAGGCCATAGCAGGCGGTGACCACACCGGTTATCCACGCGCTGCCGGCGCCCAGCACTGCGAGCATGGCCGGGCCCAATACCTGGAAGCCGGTGAAACTGGTGGCGTAAAGGGCCATGATCTTGCCGCGGTTGTGGTCGGGGCACAGCTCGTTGACCCAGGACTCGCCCAGAATGATGGCGATCCCCATGCCAAGCCCGAGCCCCAGGCGCAGCAGCGCCAGCAACCACAGCGAACCGAACGCTGGCTCGAGCAGGGCGATGCTGACGGTGCACAGGCTGAAGCACAGCAGGTAAAGGTTGCGCCGGCTGAGGTGCCGGCAACAGGCATCGACCAGAAACGCCGAGAGCATCATTCCCGCCGCCGGAATGGCCGAAATGACGCCGATTTCCAGGGTGCCGGCCCCGGCCTCATGCAGGCGCAACGACACCAGCGGCAGTGTGGCCCCCAGGCTGAAACCCACCACCGAAACGGCGAACAGCAGGCCCGCCAGCAAACGCATGTTCATGTACCACTCCTTGCAAACCGATAAGACGTGCACACACGCGCTCGCCCACCAGGGCGGCGGGCGATGCGCAAACGCAGATCAGTTCAGGTGTGGCGAAAAGGTGAAGGCAAACAGCACGCTGCGCCGGCGCTTGAGCACCGTGTCACTCGGCCACGCGCGGCGCAGGCCCTCAAGGGCTGGCTGACGGGTGCCGGGCAGGGACAGGAAACGGCGCATTGCTGGGGCCACTACGCAGAGGTGACAGGAAGAGGCGGCACTCTAGGCCACCGCAGGCAATACCGTCAATTCCCCGCAGGCCTTGCCGCAGCGAAGGGGCTGCAACGCAGCCCCCTACCATCAGCGCTTGCCGGTGCTGGGCAACAGGATCGCCAGTACCCCGAACAGCGGCAGGAACGAGCACAGCCCGTACACATACTCGATACCGCGCAGGTCAGCCACATACCCCAGCAGCGCCGCCCCGATGCCGCCGAAGCCGAACATCAGGCCGAAGAAGATGCCGGCGATCATGCCCACACTGCCGGGTACCAGTTCCTGCGCGTAGACCACGATGGCGGAGAATGCCGAGGCCAGGATAAAGCCGATCACCACACTCAGCACGGTGGTCCAGAACAGGTTGGCGTAAGGCAGCGCCAGGGTGAACGGCGCCACGCCCAGGATCGAGAACCAGATCACGGCCTTGCGCCCGATGCGGTCGCCAATAGGGCCGCCAAAGAACGTACCCGCCGCCACCGCGCCCAGGAACAGGAACAGGTGCAGTTGCGAGCTGGCCACCGATACCCCGAACTTCTCGATCAGGTAGAAGGTGAAGTAGCTGGTGAAGCTGGCCATGTAGAAGTACTTGGAGAACACCAGCAGGCCAAGCACCACCAGCGCTGCAACCACCCGCCCGCGGGAAATGCCATGGGTGGCCTGCACCGCCTTGCGGGCCTTGGCCTGGTTGAGGTGCTCGGTGTACCAGCGGCGCAGCATCAGGGTGACGCCCAGGAAGAACAGCGCGGCGACGCCGAACCACGCCACGTGGGTCTGCCCGAAGGGTATGACAATGGCGGCAGCCAGCAGCGGGCCCAGGGCAGAACCCGTGTTACCGCCCACCTGGAAGGTCGACTGGGCCAGGCCAAACCGTCCCCCGGACGCCAGGCGCGCAATGCGCGAGGTTTCCGGGTGGAAGGTGGAAGACCCGATGCCCACCAGGGCAGAAGCCAGTAGGATCATCGGGAAACTGCCAACGAATGCCAGCATCACGATGCCGATCAACGTGCACACAGTGCCCATGGGCAGCAGGTTGGGGTTGGGTTTGCGGTCAGTGAAGAAGCCCACCCAGGGCTGCAGCAGGGAGGCGGTGATCTGGAACGTGAGGGTAATCATGCCGATCTGGGCGAAGCTCAGGTTGTAATTGGCCTTGAGCATCGGGTAGATGGCCGGCAGCACCGACTGGATCAGGTCGTTGATCAGGTGCGCCAGGGCGCAGAAGCCGATGATGCGCATCACCAGCGGCGTGGCGTTGCTCGCCGGGGCTGGGGTGGACGCCGGGGTGGCGCTGGGGGTGGCCATGGCCTGGATCTCCGTCGGAATGCTGGGCTGCGATTATCGGGAAACAAATAGATACATAGCTACCTTTTTTTCCCCTCGTCGCCATGCACTTGTAAATGGTTCTCAATATAATTAGCATCTTTTGCCCTTGCCCCTGTCAACGTCGGGCGCCCGCGCCCCTCTCTTGAGCAGCCCTGTCCATGCGCCCGATGCCCGCCCAGCAGTTGCAGCCCGACCCACATGATGAAGCCATGCAATGGTTTGCACTGCTGCGCCAGCCCGGGTGCGATCAAACCCTTCAACACGCCTTCGCTGCATGGTGCCAGGTGCCACAAAACGCACAGGCGTATGCCGAGTTGCAGGCGGTGTTGCAACGCGTGCAACCCCCAGCGGCCCGACCTCGCCCGCAGCTGGCGCAGGTGCGTCACGGGCATTTGGGCAAATGGCTGGCACTGGTGTTTCTGCTCGGCCTGGCGATTGCGGCATGCCTGTACTGGCCGCTGTTGCAGCGCCTTGGCAGCGAATTGCACACCGAGGCCGGCGAGCGCCGTAGCACACGCCTCGCCGATGGCACTGCACTGCACCTGGACAGCGCCACGGCGATGAACGTGGACCTGCGCAGCCGCACCCGTCAATTGCAGCTGGTGCAGGGCCAGGTGTTGCTTGAGGTGATGCTGGACGGGCGGGCCATGCAGGTGGAGGTTGGCCAGGCACGTGTGGAAGTGCTCGGCACCCGCCTGCAAATCGCCCGCTTGGCCGGGCATGATGAGCTGACGGTGTTCAACGGCAAGGCCATGGTTACCCAAGGCGGTGATCAACGCCTGGTTGCGGCCGGTGAACGTGTCAGCTTCGATGACACCCACATCGGCCAGGTGCAGAAAGCTGACCTGAAAACCGCCGACAGCTGGCGCAACGGTCATCTGGTCGCCAAAGACGCTCCACTGGACGAAGTGCTGGCGCGCCTCGCGGGTTACCAGGGCCGGCGCCTCTGGCTACTGGATGACCAAGCGGCGCAACGGCGGGTGAGCGGCAATTTCGACCTTGATCGCCCGGCAGAAAGCCTGGCCCAGTTGGCGGGCCCGCAACACCTGACGCTTCAAGGGCTCCCTGGGTGGCTGATAGTGCGTTGAACCGGCACTGGCTGCTAAGTTTTTGAAAGCGTGCAAATTTTTTTTGAAAGGAGTGTTGACAGGGGGGGCGTTCAAGAGAATAATGCGCGCCATCGGCTACATAGCTCAGTTGGTTAGAGCATAGCATTCATAATGCTGGGGTCCGGGGTTCAAGTCCCTGTGTAGCCACCAAATCCTGCTTCGGCCTGTCAATGACAGTTTACGAAGCAACTGGAAAGCCCGCCTTGTGCGGGTTTTCTTGTTACTGACGTTTGTTCCGAGCTTCAGCTGAACTCGTCTGATTACTCAAACAGTGCCTGAACCCTGGCCAGCACGTCGTCCATTACAACCTCAGGCACTGCTTCTATGCGTTTGGCGCTGCGAGCCTCAAGGTCGACAGTACGAATTTGGTTGCACAGCACCACACCTTGCGTCTCAGCGCCGCTGCCACTCAAAGTGACGGCAAAGCCGGCGTAACGAGCGAAGTCGCCACCCTGAGTGATCGGCGCGATCACCGCCAACCCGGTTGCATTGTAAGCCGCAGGCGTAAGCACCAGCGCTGGGCGATAGTCGCCTTGTTGTTCTCGCCCCTCGGTGGGGTTGAGGTTCACGCGCACAATGTCACCACGATTGAATTTTGCTCTTCTCACGCTTCACGCCCCACCGGTGGCATCGCATTCCAAGCGGCAAGCTCTGCCGGCTCCGGGGCAGACAAATCACATTGCTTCATCAGATCGGCCAATTGGTAATGAGGCTTGGCTTTCGCCGGTTTCAGCGTCATGCCCTCAGCAGACACATCAAGCTTGAGAACGTCACCGCTGACCAAATTCATGAGCTTGAGCACCGCAGCTGGCAGACGAATCGCTGCGCTATTGCCCCATTGCTGAACTTTCACTTCCATAAGCACCTCCATAAAGTATCTTCATTGTAGATACCTGAAATGCTTTGGCAAGCATTGATATATGGGCGGTTGCGGCATTGCAGTCTATTCATGTCTGCCAAAGGCTTTACCGCAACCCCACCCCACTCACCGCGACAGCTACCCCCAAACCCATCAGCGCCACCCCGATCACCCGGTCAGCCATCCGTTGCCGCTCGATCATCGCCCTGCGCAGCACCGGGCTTGAGAAGAACACTGCCACCAGGCTGAACCACGCCCAATGCGCCACCGACATGAAGGCGCCGTAGGCGAAGTTCAGCCACAGTGGGCTGCCAGGTTGTACAACCTGGCTGAAGGCACTGATCACGAACAGCATGGTTTTGGGGTTGAGGCAGTTGGTGAGGAAACCTGTGCGCAGCGCCTGCAACAGGCTGCCGGCCGTGGCGGTAGGTTGGTCGAGGTTGATGCGCTGTATGTTGGTAAATGACCGGTAACCCAGGTAGATCAGGTAGCCGGCGCCTAGCGCCTTCATGATCAGAAACAGGGTGGGGCTTTGGCTGATGAGCACTGCGATACCGAAGACGGTATACAGCACGTGCACCTGCACCCCCAGCGCAATGCCCATTGCCGCCGCCAGCCCGGCCATCCGGCCCTGGGCATAGCTGCTGCGGGTGACCATGGCGAAATCAGCCCCTGGGCTGACGACGGCAAGCAGGGTGAACAGGGCGACAGCGATGAGTTCAGCCACGGGAAAGCTCCAGATGAGTGATGAAAATGCACGGACAGGGCTATTCTCATGGGCTCTGGGGCTGGGGAAAATCGATTTATAGTGGAGGTTATCTGCTAGTTTAAGTCACAGATTTCTTGTTTAAAGCACCAGCGCCATGAACCTGCCTCCCCTCAATACCCTGCGCTATTTCGACATCGCAGCCCGCACGCAAAACTTCGTGCGCGCAGCCGAACAACTGCACGTTACTCACGGCGCCGTCAGCCGCCAGGTACGCCTGCTGGAGGAAAGCCTGGGCATAACGCTGTTCGAGCGCCGCAACCGGGCGATTTTCCTGACCCCGGCAGGCCGCGCCCTGCACGCCACCACCCGGGCGGTCTTCGAGCAGCTGGAAACCGCCGTGCAGCAGCTCACCCGCCACGACGATGTCACGTTGGTCGTGTCCTGCGAGCCGACTATCGCCATGCGCTGGCTGATCCCTCGGCTGCCCCGCCTGCACGCGGCCCATCCAGACTTGCAGCTGCAACTGGTGGCTGCTGGCGGGCCGCTGGACTTCGCACGCACCGGCGTCGACCTGGCGATCCGCCGCGACGACTTCCGCTGGCCCAGCCATCTGTACCAGCAAAAAATCTGCGATGAGTGGATCGGCCCGGTGTGCCGCCCTGGCGCGCCGTTGAAGCTGGAAGGCCAGCGCCTGCTGCACAGCGCCACACGCCCCGACGCCTGGGCTACCTGGCTGCACCTGAACGGCCAACAGCCCTGCCCGGGCGAACGCGGCGATTTCGAGCATTTCTACCTGTCGATTCAGGCAGCGGGTGCCGGGCTGGGCATGGCCATGGCCTCGGCATTGATGGTGCGTGACGAACTGGACAGCGGGCAGTTGCAGTCACCGTTTGGCTTTGTGCCGGACGGCTCTGCCTATTACCTGCTGAGCAACCACCGCCTCGATGACGGCGGTAAACGCCAGCGCTTCGCCCAATGGGTGACCGAGCAATGCCAGGGTTGCCTGGCTCACCTGGGCTTGGTGCAAAACGACGAACCCGCACTGCCGTCCCCACCCCAGGTGCGGTAGCCGGCGGTGTCCAGGTGAATGCGCCCGCTTGGGTAGCGGCCCAGGCCCATGTTCCACGCCTGACCGTGCTGCTGCCAGAACTGGCACAGCGGGCCGGGGTTGGCTGCGGGCGGCAGCAGAATATCCACCGCAAAGGCCCGGGTGTGAGCGCTGCCAGGAGCACCGCCGGCACAGCGGTTCAGGCCTGGGTCGCGATAGGCCGATACCACTTCGAAGGCCGGCAGGATGCCTTGACCATTCAGGGCCTTGAGCAGAGAGAGGGTTGAACGCACTGCAGGCCAGTTGCCCCGAGGGGGTACGGCAAAGGGCGCGGCGCGGCAGGGTTGCCAGTCGGACGCAGAACGCAGCAACTGGTGGATGGGTACCACCCCATAAAGGCGGGCATCTACCAGCATCTCCCGAAACGACCGCGTCGGGTGGTCGCCCGCCCACTGGGCGAACATCCGCACATCCCGTGTATCAGCCTGGGCTGCACCCGCCGCCAGCAGGCCCACCATCAGCAACCGTATGTTCACGCCGCCCTCCCCTGCCTGCAACAGTGGCCGGCGCGGGCTCAGTCTTCGAGCAGCGTGCAGGCCATCACCAGGGCATCTTCACGACCGCCCGCCACTGGATAGTAGTCGCGCCGGCGGCCAATTTCGTTGAAACCGAAGCGCTCGTACAAGCGATAGGCCGGGTTGCTGGCGCGTACCTCCAGGAAACACTCCCGGCCGTTGAGCTGGTAGGCGCGGGCCATCAGGTGTTCAAGCAGCCGCAAGCCCAGGCCCCGGCCCTGGTTTTCCGGCTTGACGGTGATGTTGAGCAGGTGCGCTTCGTCGATGATCACGTTGATCACGCCATGGCCCACCTGCTGCTGGCCGTCGAACATCAGCCACACTTCATACGATTTGAGCGCATCCAGAAAAATCCCCCGGGTCCAGGGGTGGCTGAATGCGGCGTATTCGATTTTCAGCACGGCATCCAGATCCGCCTCGGTCATGGGGCGGAAACTGATCGAGTCACTCATTCAACGTGTTTCCAGCGCGCCATCAGCTGGCGCATGGCTTTCCAGACGTCCGCCTTGCGCTGCGGCTCGTCCATCAACAGTTCAAGGCCCGGCAAGGCCCAGGCATCGCCCAGGCCGCCGAGCGGGAGGGTTTGGTAATAGGCCTGCTCGTCGGCATTGGCGGCAAAACGCAGCGCGGGCAGCCCGACCAGCCACAGGCAGGTGCAGGGGGCGTCTTCCAGCCGCGCCTGGACGAAGCTCTGGACAAAATCCCGTGCGGCTTCGGGGCCCTGGTCCATGTTGCCGCGCACCAGCAGCGGCCAGCGTACCGGCTCGCCGATGATCTGCGGGGCATCGGGCAGGCCGGCTGCGCGCAGCATGTCCTTGAGCAGCAGGTAGGAGGGGTCGCGGCTCTGGAACGGCTGGCCGGTAGCAAGTTCAACCAGCAGCAGGCAACTGCCGGCGCGCAGCAGCTGCAGCGAGAAGCGCGGTGGCGGCACAGGGGCGGCGCGGGGCGCTGCGGGTTGCGCCTCGGGCTCGCTGGGCTTGGCGGCGGGTTTGCTGGTGCCCGGGCGCGGAACCTCTATTTTTGGCCGCTCGGCAACGCGGGCCTGGGCGACGACAGGCGCCTGCTCGCCCGGTGGGGCCGGCCTTGCGTCGAAGTCGATGTCGTCGACCGGCATGACCGGCAGCAACAGGTCGGGCCGCGACGGCGCAGCGAACGGCAGTTCGGCGCGCGGCAACCAATGCACCACTTGCATGGCGGAAAGGTAGGCGCGACGACGGGGTTCGGTGAGCAAGGGCGGGTATCCGAGGGGTGGAGGCGGTTGCGCATTCTAACGTGTACGCCGTCGTTTTTGCAGCGCCCATCAGACCGAGCGCCACCCGCGCGCCGCTCGATCTGCCAGGCGCCACTAAAACCGAGATATACACACCCCATTACAGACCAAGGGGTAAAACCCCAGGCCCCGGATGCAGTACAATCGCCCCCTTTTTCTTGGCAACGAGCCCAAGCCAATGATCGAACCCAAGCGCGTCCTGCGCGCCCTAGCCGAACACTGGGCCTTGATCGAGCCGCTGTGCGAGCGCTTCGACCAGGGCACCCTGAGCCTGGTGGAGCTGCGCCACCACGTGGCCCGCCAACAGGTCGAAAGCACCCCGCAGGACATCACCCAGCTGCTCGATGTGTGGATCCGCCTGGATATTCTGGTGCCGGTGGCCAAGAGCCCCAACCGCTTCGAGCTCAACGCCCAGATCCACGACTTCCTGGCTTACCTGCGCCGCGAGCACCGGCTGGGCCTGTGCCTGGAAATCGAAGCCTACCTGCGCCACCTGGAGCGCCTGGCCGGGCACATCCAGGATGCCTTCGACAACCGTGACAGCGACGACCTGGCGCGCCAGCTGCGCCTGCTCGACATGCGCGTGCGCGATGTGCTGAAGAAGCTCGACAATGACGAGCAGGCCCTGGTGGCCGTGGCCGAGCGGGCCAAAACCAGCAACCGCCAGATCCCCCTGCGTCAGCGCTACGCCGAAGTACTGGCTACCTGGGACGAATACGTCGAGCCCATGATCCAGCTGGTGAACGCCGACGGCGCCTTCGAGCAGGGCGTGCGCAAGGTGGAAACCGTGCTGCTGAAACTGCTGGGCGAACAGGCGCGCCTGGGGCACCTGGTCGACGACGACATGCTGCTGCGCACCCACGCGCGCATCCTGGAAATGCAAACCAGCGCCCAGCTCACCCTGCGCCACGCCCGCGAGCTGCTGCTGCCGTTGCGTGAAGAGGCGCGCCGGCACAACGCCGTGACCCGGGGCGCGGCACTGGCACTGTCGGTGATCCGCCGCAAAGGCCTGGACGCCCTGCCGCAGGCCGCCATGCCGCTGTTCACCCGGCCGCAGAGCACCTTCCTGGGCAGTGCCAGCCAGGTGGAGGCCTATGTGTATGCCCTGGCCCGCTTCGAGCCCAAACCGGCGCGTTTCCCCAAGGCCCACAAGCCTTCCTCCGGCGCCCTGCCCCGTGCTCCGCGTACGGTCAAGGAAATGACCGATCGCTGCGAACAGGCGCTGCCACTGCCCGACTTGATGGTGTGGCTGCTGGAGCAGGAGCCCGAGGGCGCAACCGACGAGCTGCTGTACTGGTTCTCGCGCCTCTCGCGGGAGAAGCGCTTCAAGCGCCAACGCCTGGACCGCCGTGACTACACCACCCATGAACACCGGGTCAGCCTGCGCTCGTTCGCCCTGACCTCCAGCCGCGAAGACGCAACAACAGCGCCTACCGATACCAACGCGAGCCCAGCCCATGCATCTTGATCTTTCCGAACTGTCCCAGCTCGCGCCGATCTTCCGCGAGCTGTTCAAAGGTTTTCACGTCAGCCGCCGCGATCCCGAGCTGTACGCCCAGTTGTCGAACTTCCAGGACCAGTACCGCACCCTGTTCAAGGCCCTGGGCTTCGAGCTGGTGTGCGATACGCGCGGTTTCTACTACTTCGTGCCGGACATGGCCGCGGCGCAGGTGAACAAGACCGCCCAGCGCCTGTCGCTGTTCACCTTCATCCTGGTCGAGCACCTGGCCGACCAAGGCCGTGACCCGATGGCCGTGCTGGACGGCGGCAGCCTAGGCCGTGACGAACTGCCCTCGCTGCTGGACAAGTACCGCGACCTGTTTCTGCAGGCCGAAGTACAGACGGTGGACGAGCTGGAGGAGAAGATCCTGCGGCGTATGACCCAGCTCGGCTTTGCCCACGAAGAAGGCGGCATCTACCGCTTTCTGCCACCCATGCACCGTTTTCTCGATGTGTGCCTGGCCGTGCAGCAGGACCGCGACCTGGCAGCCACCCTGCACAGCGACCTGCCCCTGCCGACCCCGACCCTGGTCGAGGAAGAAAGCCCCGAAGCACTCAACCGCACCGACGACCCGCTGGACCTCAGCCCCTTCGAGGGCGAGGAAAGCGAGGAGCAGGCCTTGGCGCGGGCCATTCGCGAAGAGCAACAGGAGATTGACGCATGAGCCAGGAACGCTACGGTATCCGCCGCTTCGCACTGCTCAACACGGCGGGCTACAGCCTTGGCCTGTTCCCGCTGGAACACCCACTGTCGGTGTATGGCGCCAACAACCTGGGCAAGTCGGCGTCGATCAACGCCCTGCAGTTCCCCATTCTGGCGCGCATGTCGGACATGAGCTTCGGCAAGTACAGCCTTGAGCAGTCGCGCCGCTTCTACTTCGCCAGCGACACCTCGTACATTCTTTGCGAGCTGAGCCTGCCCCACGGCACCCACGTGATCGGCGTTGTCGGCCGTGGCCCGGGCGGCGGCTTCGGTCACCAGTTCTTCGCCTACAAAGGCGAGCTGGACCTGGCCCACTACCAGAAGAACGACACCTGCCTGCGCCAGAAAGAGCTGTTCACCAACCTTGAACGCCTGGGCATCAAGGCCTACGAGGTGAAGCCCGACGAGCTGCGCCGGCTGCTGGT
Organism: Pseudomonas sp. NBRC 111119; assembly: GCF_001320125.1. Taxonomy (NCBI): domain Bacteria; kingdom Pseudomonadati; phylum Pseudomonadota; class Gammaproteobacteria; order Pseudomonadales; family Pseudomonadaceae; genus Pseudomonas; species Pseudomonas sp. NBRC 111119. The sequence continues at coordinate 2,509 of NZ_BCAV01000036.1, read as the reverse complement.
CGGCGGCCACACCTCGATACCGCTGGACCTCACCCTGATCCCGCTGCGCTCCACCAGCGAGCAGAGCCTGAAAACGTTCCGCGCCCTGTTCATCAACCTGCTGCACATGCGCGAGATCACCGCAGCCAAGCTCAAGCAGCTGTTCCTGGATGCCTTCGAACACAGCCTGCGTTCCGGCAGCGTCGACTACATTGCCGCGTGCGAAGAGGCCTTCCGCGACGTGCGCCGCATGGAGCAGGACTACAACGCCCTGGTCGCTGCCGGCCCCCTGGTGGAAGCCTTGGCCGGTGGCGTGGCCCAGCGCGACATCCTGCGCGGCAAGCTGCACCGCATTTCGCCGGTGCTCGACACCCTGCTGGGCACCTGGCAGGAATACGCCATGGCGCGCAAGGAAGAGCTGGTCATCCAGGCCGAGCACTACCGCGGCGAGCAGGACCGCCTGCAGAACGACCAGCGCGGCGGCACCCAGGAGCTGATGCGTCTGGAGCGGGAAATCACCGGCATCCAGCGCTGGCTGGGTGAGCTGACGGTGCTGCGCCACCGCTTTGCCCTGGTCGACGACGTCAAGGTGCTGGAACAGCAACTGCTGGCGGCCAAGGACGCCCACGACGAGCTGGCCGGTGCCCTGGCCCAGTCTCGCCAGTTCAGTGCCGAAGACCTGGACGAGCGCGTACGCGACCTGGAGAAACGCCTGAAACAGGTCAGGCAGCAGCTGGATCACGCCGACAACAACAGCTATGCCCGCCTGCGCGAAGAGTTTTCGCAGCAGGACGTCGACCGCCTGATGCGCCTGTTCAACGGCGCCCTGTTCAGCCTGCCGCTGGGCGAGCGCGGCATCGAGCTCGACGACAGCGACCTGTGGGTCAAATCGCTGGAAGCGGTGCTCGACGGTTTCAAGGGCGAGCGCTTCGAGGCCCCTGGCCTTTCCATCGACCTCACCCACATCGACCCGCCTGCGCTTCAGGCGTTGGCCGACCGCGCTGCATTGCGCGACCAGAAAGAGCGCCTGGACAAGGAGCTGCGGCAGCTGAAGACCCAGCAGGCCGTCAGCGCTGACCGCTCCGCCTCCAAGGCGCAGACAGAGGCCCTGTACCAGCAGGTGCTCGACGCCCAGAAGGCGCTGGAAGACTTCCGCCGCAGCCAGACCCTGGCCGCCGAGGAACCCGAGAAGCTGGAGCAGCTGTCGCAGCTGGAAGCCGCCCAGGATGAGCTCAAGCGCTCCAGCGACGCCTTCACCGAGCGCGTCCAGCAACTGTCAGCCAAGCTGCAGCTGGTCGGCCGCCAGATCGGCGACCTGGAGTCCCAGCAACGCACGCTCGACGACGCCCTGCGCCGCCGCCAGCTGCTGCCTGCCGACCTGCCCTACGGCACGCCGTTCATGGAAGCCGTCGATGACTCGATGGACAACCTGCTGCCGCTGCTCAACGACTACCAGGACAGCTGGCAGGCTTTACAGCGCGTGGACAACCAGATCGAGGCGCTGTATGCCCAGGTACGCCTGAAGGGCGTGGCCAAGTTCGACAGCGAGGACGACATGGAGCGCCGCCTGCAACTGCTGGTGAACGCCTATGCCCACCGCACCGACGAGGCGCTGACCCTGGCCAAGGCTCGCCGCGCAGCGGTTACCGATATCGCCCGCACCTTGCGCAACATCCGCAGCGACTACGACAGCCTGGAACACCAGCTGGCCTTGTTCAACCGCGAGATCAACCGGCGCCAGGTGTCCAACCTGGAAAGCTTCCGGGTGGTGCTGGCGCCCAACAAGGAAGCCCTCAAGCACATCGACCAGATCATCCACAGTGCCGGCCAGTACGAAGAAGGCGAGACCCTCTCGGTGTTCGACCTGACGCAAAGCGCCGAGCAGGACAACAAAAACGAAGAGGCCAAGGAATACCTGGCGCGGCTGGTGGCGGCCAACCACAACCAACTGGGGCTCAAGGACCTGTTCGAACTGGCGTTCGAGATCACCAAGGTCAATGGCCAGCCGGTGATCCACGCCGACATCGACGGCGCGGCGTCCAACGGCACCACCATGACCATCAAGGCGCTGACCAACATGTACCTGTTGCTGCACCTGATGGACCGCGACCTGGCCGGCCGCATTCGTCTGCCGTACTACCTGGACGAAGCTGCCGACATCGACGAACGCAACCAGGCGGCCCTGCTGGAAACCAGCCTGCAGCTGGGCTTCGTGCCGATTCTGGCGAGCGTGAAACCGCAGGTGTCGGCACGGGTGGCGATTGACCTGGAAGGCGGCAGCGGCCCCAATGGCATCTATATCGACGAGGCGGACTGGAAGTACATCAGCCGGCTGGATGAGGTGAAGGCGGTTGTGCGCGAGGGGCAGGCCGAAGAGTTGGCCTGACGGTACACCCTGTGGGGCGGGGTTACCCGAGAATAATGCACTACTGCAATTATTCGCGGGTGAACCCGCTCCCACAAGGACCGCGCCGGCATTCAGATTTTTGGCACACAGTTGCTTCTACGCTATCGCGCTGGGCGATGATTT
>NZ_BCAV01000035.1:0-5833 GCF_001320125.1 Pseudomonas sp. NBRC 111119 | reverse complement strand
GGATTGCGCCAGCATTCAGATTTTGTGGAAGACAGTTGTTCCCACAGGATTGATGTTGTAGCAGCAGGGTTAGTGCTGCTACAGAGTTACTGCTGTGCCCAGGGCAGAATCGGGATCGCGGTCACGGCGTTCTGTGGGCTGCCTTCCACAATGCGGTCGCTGTATACCAGGTACACCAGCGTGTTGCGCTTCTTGTCCAGGAAGCGCACCACCTGCATGGTCTTGAACACCAGCGAGGTGCGCTCCTTGAACACCACGTCGCCATCCTTCAGGTCGCCCTTGAAGCTGATCGGCCCAACCTGACGGCAGGCAATCGACGCTTCCGCACGGTCCTCCGCCAACCCCAGCCCACCCTTCACCCCGCCCGTCTTGGCTCGAGACAGGTAGCAGGTCACGCCCTCGACCTTGGGGTCGTCAAATGCTTCGACCACAATGCGGTCGTTCGGCCCCAGGAACTTGAAGACAGTGGATACCTGGCCGATTTCCTCGGCGCCGGCCAGCATGGGCAGCGCCAGCGCCGCCACGGCAAAGATCTTTTTCAGCCTAGTCATACCAGTACCAGATTGTCGCGATGCACCAGCTCAGGCTCGGCGCTGTAACCCAGTATCGTCTCGATGGCATCGGACGGCTGGCCAATAATCTTCTGCGCTTCCAGGGCATTGTAGTTGGCCAGGCCGCGTGCGACCTCCAGGCCATCGGGGCCCACGCACACCACCATTTCGCCGCGGCGGAAGCTGCCCTGCACGGTCTTGACGCCGACCGGCAGCAGGCTCTTGTTGGCCTGGCGCAGGGCCTGCACGGCACCGGCATCGAGCACCAGGGTGCCACGGGTTTGCAGATGCCCCGCCAGCCACTGCTTGCGGGCGGCCAGCATGCCACGCTCGGGCGACAACAGCGTACCCAGCTGTTCGCCGGCCTTGAGGCGGTCGAGCACACGCTCGATGCGCCCACCGATGATGATGGTATGGGCCCCGGAACGCGCTGCCAGGCGCGCTGCGCGCAGCTTGGTCTGCATGCCGCCACGGCCCAGGGCACCGCCGGTTCCACCCGCCACCGCGTCCAGCGCCGGGTCATCGGCGCGGGCTTCGCTGATCAGCTGGGCATGGGGGTTGTTACGCGGGTCGGCGTCGAACATGCCGTCGCGATCGGTAAGGATCACCAGCAGGTCAGCCTCTACCAGGTTGGCCACCAGCGCCGCCAAGGTATCGTTGTCGCCAAAGCGGATTTCGTCGGTGACCACGGTGTCGTTCTCATTGATCACCGGCACCACGCCCAGCTCAACCAGGGTGCGCAGGGTGCTGCGGGCGTTCAGGTAACGCTTGCGGTCGGACAGGTCGTCATGGGTCAGCAGGATCTGCGCGGTGTGCTTGCCATGCTCGCCGAAGCTGGACTCCCAGGCCTGCACCAGGCGCATCTGGCCAATGGAAGCGGCAGCCTGCAGCTCGTTCATCGCACTAGGTCGCGACGTCCAGCCCAGCTGGCTCATGCCAGCCGCCACGGCCCCGGAAGACACCAGCACCAGCTCAACCCCCGCCTCACGCAGCGCGACCATCTGCTCGACCCACACGGCCATGGCACCGCGGTCGAGGCCTTTGCCATCGGCGGTCAGCAGCGCACTGCCAATCTTCACGACCCAGCGCCTGGCGCCCGTCACCTTGCTTCGCATCTTCTTCCAACCTATGTCGAATCTGTAGATACCGTGGATACAAAAACGCCGCTCCTGAGAGCGGCGTTTAGTGTACTGCAACCGGTCAGTCGCGCACGTAAATGATTTCCGGGCCGTCTTCGTCGTCCTCGAAATCATCGTCCCAGCCGTCGTCGTCGCCGATGTCGTGCACGCTCTTCACGCCAGTGCGGCGCAAGGTGCGGGCATCGTCCAGGGCCTGCAACTGGGCACGGGCTTCGTCTTCGATACGCTGGTCGAGGTCGGCCAGTTCTTCGGCGTAAGCCGGGTCGTTGGCCAGGCGGTCGGCGCGGTCTTCGAGGTAGCGCATCAGGTCGTGGCTGAGCTTGTCGGTGCCTTGCTTGGAGATGGCCGAGATCACGTAGACCGGGCCTTCCCACTGCAGGCGGTCGATCACTTCCTGGACACGTTCGTCGCGCTCGTCGTCCATGACCATGTCCGACTTATTCAGCACCAGCCAACGCTCACGTTCGGCCAGCGAGGGGCTGAAGCGGGTCAACTCGTTGACGATGACTTCTGCGGCATCGGCCGGGCTGCTTTCGTCCAGCGGCGCGATGTCGACCAGGTGCAGCAGCACACGGGTGCGCGCCAGGTGCTTGAGGAAGCGAATACCCAGGCCAGCGCCCTCGGAGGCGCCTTCGATCAGGCCGGGGATGTCGGCGATGACGAAGCTCTTCCAGCGGTCGACACTGACCACACCCAGGTTTGGCACCAGGGTAGTGAACGGGTAGTCGGCCACTTTCGGCTTGGCGGCCGATACCGAGCGGATGAAGGTGCTCTTGCCAGCATTGGGCAAGCCCAGCAGGCCGACGTCGGCGAGCACTTTCATTTCCATCTTCAGGTCGCGCTGGTCGCCCGGCTTGCCTGGGGTGGTCTGGCGCGGCGCACGGTTGGTGCTGGACTTGAAGCGGGTGTTGCCCAGGCCGTGCCAGCCGCCCTGGGCGACCATCAGTTTCTGGCCTGGGGTAACCAGGTCACCGATCACCTCCTGGGTGGAAGCGTCGATCACGGTGGTGCCCACCGGTACGCGCAGGAACAGGTCTTCACCCTTCTTGCCGGTGCAATCGGTGCTGCCGCCATTGGAGCCGCGCTGGGCTTCGTGATGACGGGTGTAGCGATAGTCGACCAGGGTATTGAGGTTTTCGTCGGCAACCATGTACACCGAGCCGCCGTCACCGCCGTCACCACCGTTGGGGCCACCGTTCTCGATGAATTTTTCGCGACGGAAGCTCATGCAACCGTTGCCGCCGTCGCCGGCCTTGACCCGAATGGATACTTCGTCAACAAACTTCATTAAAACCGCCTCTCGTCGCTAGACGAGTTGAATGACTCAAAAACATGAGGCTCTTGCAAAAATGAGCGCGGCGGCCCCGTACGACCGTAGAAACCAACGCCGGCAACCCAGACAAACAGCTTTGCAAGAGGCTCACCACAAACGAAAAAGCCCCGTCGCATGACGGGGCTTCTGGAGCGACGTCGCGATTAAGCGGCGACGATGCTCACGTAACGGCGCATGAACTCGCCTTTCTTCTCGAACTTGATCACGCCTTCGATCTTGGCGAACAAGGTGTGGTCCTTGCCCATGCCAACGCCGTAGCCAGCGTGGAATTCGGTGCCGCGCTGACGGACGATGATGTTGCCGGGCTTGATAACCTGGCCGCCATACATCTTCACGCCAAGGCGTTTCGATTCTGAGTCGCGACCGTTACGAGTACTACCACCAGCCTTCTTGTGAGCCATGGTTCAATTCTCCAAATAAATTCAGGGGATCTAGGGGATTAAGCCTGGATGCCGGTGATTTTGATCTCGGTGAACCACTGGCGGTGGCCCATACGCTTCATGTGGTGCTTACGACGACGGAACTTGATGATGCGAACCTTGTCGTGGCGGCCTTGCGAAACGACTTCGGCCACTACTTTAGCGCCAGCAACAACTGGAGCACCGATGGTGACTTCTTCACCGTTGGCGACCAGCAGGACGCGATCGAAGGTCACGGATTCGCCAGTGGCGACTTCCAGCTTTTCGATCTTGAGGAATTCACCTTCAGCGACTTTGTACTGCTTGCCGCCGGTAACGATTACTGCGTAAGACATGGTATTTCTCCGATAATCCTGCTCACCCAGCGCTTTATATGATGAGTATTGGCTGGCATGGCTGCACAGGGCTGGAACGGCCCGGCGCAATTGCGTAAGGCAGGTGCTGCCCAGGAAGTTAGGGTGCGCGATTGTACGCAACCCGGGTTTTGCTTGCAAGTACCGCCCCCGGCCGACTGGCACCGTGCCTTGACACACCGGGACCCGCAACCTAGCATGCCGCGCAACCTCACTGGAGCAGCCGATGCAACCCCAAACCTTCTACCGTGCGGTGGCTGACGATTTCAGCGCCGTCGACGAGATCATCAAGAAGCAGCTGACCTCGCGCGTGCCGTTGGTATCGAAGATCGGCGACTATATCACGTCCGCCGGTGGCAAGCGTCTGCGCCCGCTGCTGGTGCTGCTGTGCGGCAAGGCCCTTGGGCACCAGGGCGACGACCTGCGCCTGCTGGCCGCCACCATCGAATTTCTGCACACCGCCACCCTGCTGCACGACGATGTGGTCGACATGTCCGGCATGCGCCGCGGTCGCTCCACCGCCAATGCACTGTGGGGTAACGCCCCCAGCGTGCTGGTAGGCGACTTCCTTTATTCCCGCTCGTTCGAAATGATGGTCGAGCTGAACTCCATGCCGGTGATGCAGATCCTGTCCAAGGCCACCCGCGTGATCGCCGAGGGCGAAGTGCTGCAGCTGTCGCGGGTGCGCGATGCCAGCACCACCGAGGACGTCTACATGGACGTCATCCGTGGGAAGACCGCCATGCTGTTCGAAGCGTCCACCCACAGCGCCGCAGCGCTGGCCCAGGCCACCGACGCCCAGCGCGAGGCGCTGCGCACCTTCGGTGACCACCTGGGCGTGGCCTTCCAGCTGGTGGACGACCTGCTCGACTACGAAGGCGATGCAGAGGCCCTGGGCAAGAACGTGGGCGACGACCTGGCCGAAGGCAAGCCGACCCTGCCGCTGATCTACACCATGCGCGAAGGCACCGCCGAGCAGGCTGCGCTGGTGCGCAAGGCTATCCAGAAAGGCGGCCTGGAAGACCTCGAGCAGATCCGCGCAGCGGTGGAGGCATCCGGCGCCCTCAAATACACCGCTGAAATGGCGCGCAGCTACGTGAAACGCGCCATTGAATGCCTCGAAGTGCTGCCGGCCAGCGAGTACCGGGACGCACTGGTGGAGCTGAGCGAGTTCGCGGTCGCGCGCACTCACTGACAGGCCGCATCGCCTCTGTCGCGGGCAAGCCCGCTCCTGCAGCGGTGCTGTCGTGGGAGTGGGCTTGCCCGCGCTTGCATTTGTCCGGACAAAATCACTTCTGCAGCAATACCTTTTACAATGTGGGTTTTTAAACACCCGCCTGTTAGAGGAACCGAAGTGAGTACTTTGCCACCCTGCCCGAAATGCAACTCCGAATACACCTACGAGGATGGCACTCAGCTGATCTGCCCAGAGTGCGCCCACGAGTGGTCGGCCAGCGGCGACGCCGAGGCGGCCAGCGACGAGGTGGTGAAAAAGGATTCGGTGGGCAACGTCCTGCAGGATGGTGATACCGTCACCGTCATCAAAGACCTCAAGGTCAAGGGTTCCTCCCTGGTGGTCAAGGTCGGCACCAAGGTCAAGAACATTCGCCTGTGCGACGGCGACCATGACATCGACTGCAAGATCGACGGCATCGGCGCCATGAAGCTGAAGTCCGAGTTCGTGCGCAAGGTCTGATTTCACAAGAATCCGCCAATTGGTTCTTGCTATTTTGATAATAAGAATTATTCTCATTGGAAAGCTATCCAAGGAGAATGGTCATGACTTATCTGATAGACGCCTGGCTGGACCGCCCTCATCCCTACCTGCGCATCCTTCATCGGGAAACCGGTGAGGTGTGCGCGGTGCTCGAGGAAGAAGCACTGGACGAATTGCGTGACCAGGGCGACCTGGACATGAACGGCCTGAACTCGAGCGAGCCTGGGGTGCTGAAGGAGCTGGTGCGCAACCTGTTTCTGTTCTGCTATGCACGGGCCTTGCGCCCAGGCGGAACAGACTGGAATTGAGCTCTGTGGAGCC
>NZ_BCAV01000034.1:0-59126 GCF_001320125.1 Pseudomonas sp. NBRC 111119 | reverse complement strand
CCTGCTTCGCGGGTAAACCCGCTCCCACAAATGCGGCCCTCAGGGCATCACAGAACGTCCAGCAGCTCGACGTCGAACACCAGCACGCTGTGCGGCGGGATGCTGCCCACACCTTGCGCGCCGTAGGCCAGCTCGCTCGGTACATACAAGCGCCATTTGCTGCCGGCATTCATCAGTTGCAGGGCTTCGGTCCAGCCAGCAATCACACCACCCACCGGGAATTCAGCCGGCTGGCCACGATCGTACGAGCTATCGAACACGGTGCCGTCGATCAGGGTGCCATGGTAGTGGGTGCGTACGCTGTCTTCGCGGGACGGCTTGGCGCCTTCACCTGCGGTGAGCACTTCGAACTGCAGGCCAGAAGCCAGGGTGGTGATGCCGTCGCGCTTGGCATTGTCGGCCAGGAACTGCTTGCCAGCGGCAGCAGCGGCTTCTGCCTTGGCAGCCGCTTCGGCCTGCATCACTTCGCGGATAACCTTGAAGCTGGCCGACAGATCGGCTTCGCTGACGCGGCTGTCTGCACCGTTGAACGCGTCGGTCAGGCCGGCCAGGATGGCTTCCAGGCTGACGCCCGGTGGCGGGTTGTCACGCAGCTGGCCGCCCAGCTGACGGCCGATGCCGTAGCTGACGCGGGTTTCGTCGGTAGACAGGTTGAGTTCGGACATTGTCATGCTCCGCAGCAGGGCGCAGCGAAGCCGCGCCCTTGGTGAAAAGGGCCAGCAGCCTAGCACACTGCTGGCTGCCAGCGGCAAGCGGCTCAGTGCTTGGTGAGCTTGTCCAGGTAACCCATGCAGAACGCCGACAGCACGAAGGTCATGTGAATGATCACATACCACATCAGGTATTCGGTGGAGATGTTCTGGGCGTCCATGAACACTCGCAGCAGGTGGATGGACGAAATGGCCACGATCGAGGCGGCGACCTTCATCTTCAGCGACGAGGAGTCCATCTTGCCCAGCCAGTTGAGCTTTTCCTTGCTCTCATCAATGTCCAACTGCGAGACGAAGTTCTCGTAGCCGGAAATCATCACCATCACCAGCAGGCCGCCTACCAGCGACATGTCGATCAGCGACAGAATCACCAGGATCAGGTCGGCTTCGCTAAGGGCGAAGACATTGGGCAGGACGTGAACCACTTCCTGGAAAAACTTCAGCGCCAGCGCCAGCAGGCCCAGGGACAGGCCGAAGTAAATGGGAGCGAGCAGCCAGCGAGAGGCATACATCGCATTTTCAAGAATACGTTCCATGGAGGGTTGGGGCTCGTAGGTGACTGGAAAAACGACGGCGAGTATAGCCAGCCACCTGTTACAGCAAAAGCCCGGGCCCTTGCCTCAACTCTCAGGATGAAACTGGTAATCACCCAGGTTCCTGCACCGCTCGCCGTTGATCCGCCGCAACTGCGCCTGCAGATGCAGGCACCAGATCTGCGGCTCTTCACTCAACTGGTAACCGTGCAGGGTCAGGCTGTCGACAATGGCATTCAACACCGATTCTGCCACCACAGGCCCGTGAAACGGCCCTTGGGCCTTGATGGCCGACGGTTGCTCGCCCGCCATCCCCGCAGCGAACAGCAACGTCCACATGCCGGTATCGCCGGCCAGCGGGCGAATGCTGCATTCAATTCGAGTCACCAGGCCCAGGCACTGGCGAGTGAGGCTGAGGTTGCGCATGGCCGCGTCCCCCTAGAGCCGAGATCGGCCTGAACACCAGGCCGTTTCCATCCTGAACCTTGATACTGTCCCTAAGTTCCAGCATAGAGGAACAGCGAGAAAAGATGGAAAACCGGCGCCGAACGGTAGCACATGGCCGTCAGCGCCGGTTTATTGACTCAAGCCGGCTTGGCTTGGGCGATCACCTCTTCGAGGCGTTCTTTTTCTGCCTTCTCGATGTCTTCCTCGCTGATCATCTCGGCGATCTCCCGCAGCCGTTCGACCACACGCGCGTTGACACTGCCTTCGGTGAACTGGCCTTTGTCGTCGGGCGCCCCGGCTTCCTCGCCCACCAGCAGGCTAAGGGCCTCGTCTGCCTGGCTCACCGCATACACGTGGAACACGCCGTTCTCCACTGCCTGCAGCACGCGCTCGTCGAGCATCAGGGTGGCAACGTTGGCGCGCGGGATGATCACACCCTGCTCGCCGGTCAGGCCACGTGCCTCGCACAGGCGGAAGAAGCCTTCGATCTTCTCGTTCACCCCACCCACTGCCTGCACCTCACCAAACTGGTTGATGGAACCGGTGATGGCAAAGCATTGTTTGAGCGGCGTGCGCGACAGGGCGGAAATCAGCGTGCAAGCCTCGCCCAGCGAGGCGCTGTCGCCGTCCACATAACCGTAGGACTGTTCCAGGGCAATGCTGGCAGAGATGGCCAGTGGGAACTCCTGGGCATAACGGCTACCCAGGTACCCGGTGAGGATCATCACCCCCTTGGAGTGGATCGGCTGGCCCAGGTTGACCTCACGCTCGATGTCGACGATACCGCTGCCGCCCGGGTAAACGGTGGCGGAGATACGCGCCGGCATGCCGAAGGCCGAGTCGCCGACCTCCAGCACGGTCAGCCCGTTGCACTTGCCGATGGCTGCGCCCTGGGTGTCGATCAGGATGATGCCGGCCAGCATGTCGTCCAGCACCCGCTGCGAAACACGCCCGGTACGCGTGGCCTTGGCCTTGAGCGCACGCTCGATGTGGCCGGCATCGGTCATCTCGTCACTGGCCAGCTGGCGGATGAAATCCGCTTCGCTCACCAGCTGGAACAGGTCGCCGATACGGGCAGAAAGGCGCGACTGGTTTTCCGCCAGCCGGGCGCTGTAGGTAGCCAGCCGGGCCACGGCGTCACTGGTCAGCGGGGCCATGCCCTCCTCGTTGGTGCGGGTGCGCAACAGCTGGGCGAACTGTTCCAGGTTTTCGTCGACCATGGGCATGTCTTCGTCGAAGTCCACCAGCACCCGGAACATCTCCTGGAAGTCCGGGTCGTGGTCTTGCAGCGCGTAATACAACTGGCGCGAGCCGATGATGATCAGCTTCACGTTCAGCGGGATCATCTGCGGGGTCAGGCTGACGGTGGCGACACGGCCCAGCTCGCCCAACGGCGATTCCATCTTCAGTTTGCGCGACTGCAAGGCACGCTTGAGGGCATCCCATACAAACGGCTCGCCGAACATCTTCTCGGCTTCAAGAATCAGGAAGCCGCCATTGGCACGGTGCAACGCGCCGGGGCGCAGCTGGCGGTAGGAGGTGTACAGCGCGCCCTGGTCGGTGCTGTATTCGATGCGGCCAAACAGGTTGTCGTAGGTGGGGTGCGGTTCGAACACCACCGGCGCGCCGCCATCGACATGATGGCCAACCATCAGGCTCGGCGCGTACTGCTCCTCGAGTAGCTTGCGCGCCACGGCGTCGGTCTTGCTGTCATCGACCAGTTGCTCGACTATCGTGCGCAGTAGATTCAACTGCACTGACTGCAAGTAAGCGCACACGGCCGCGTTTTCGGCGTACTTCTCCGACAATGGCGCCAGCAGTGGCTGCAGCGCCAGGGTAATGGTTTCTTCATTGAGCTGGCGCAGCTGGTTGTTGGACTCGCGCTTCCACTGCGGCAAGCTGGCGAGCTCCTCGTTCAGCTGCTCCTCGAGCAGGGCGATGTCTTCGTGGAACTGCTCGCGCACCTCTTCCGGCAACTGGGCGAATTCAGCTTCGTCCAGCGCCTTGCCGTCGGCCATCGGGGTAAACGCGACGTTGCTGGCGTCGCGGTACAGGGCCACGTCCTTTTCCAGCGATGCCCGCTCGATCACATCCAGGGCGCGGTCATAGCGCTGGTTGAAGGCGCGGTCGATGGCGCCTTTTTTCTGCTGGTAGGAGGGGTGTTCGAACACTGCCGGGAAGGTTGCCAGCAGGTTGTCGATCAACCCGCCCATGTCGGCGATGAATTCACCGGCCGTGCCCGAAGGCAGCTCAAGGGCGCGGGGCTCACGGTTATCGTCGAAGTGGTTGACGTACACCCAGTCGGCCGGCGTCTGCTGACGCTTGCCCTCGGCCTTGAGGTAGCGTTTGACGAACGAGAAACGCCCGGTACCGGGCTCGCCCATGACGTACACGTTGTAACCAGGGCGCGGCATGGCCACGCCGAACTGCAGGGCCTCGACAGCACGTTCCTGGCCCAGGACTCCGCGAAACGGCTCCAGATCGTCGGTATTGGCAAAGGCAAACTGCTCGGGGGAGAAACGCCGGGTCAGGGCTTCAGGCGCAAGACGCAGGCGCGCAGCGACAGGATCGGGCATTGGGTTTCCTTACTTCGGCGGGGCAGATGGCAGCATTCTGGCGCCGCCTGCGCGAGGGTTGCAAGGCTATAAAAACTTTATGTCGCAGGTGCGACGGTGTCTTGTGCAGGCAAATTTTTCGCAATCAGTGACGCAACCTTTAGATCGCGCCTAAACTCCAAGCTGCGCGGGTGGGTGAAATGCTTTCCCGACCTGGCAATCGAGTTGCCAGAAACCTGACCCTTGGTTTAAGTCAAATAGAGAATAAAGCTATGAAACGGATTCTTCTGGGTACTCTGTTCACCGTGGCCTCGCTCAACGCAATGGCCGATGCACCAGGCGGGCCGAACTGCGGCTGGGGCAACATGCTGTTCGAAGGCCAGCGCGGCACCCCTGCGCACTTCCTGGCTTCCACCACCAACGGCACTTCCGGTAACGCCACCTTCGGCATGACCTCCGGCACCAACGGCTGCTCCACCAAGGCTTCGCTGACCTACGGCGGCAAGTCCTGGTTCGCCATGAACGGCATGATGAATGAGCTTTCCGAAGACATGGCCATGGGCCAGGGTGAAGCGCTGACCACCTACGCCGTGGTACTGGGCGTGGCACCGGAAGACCGCGGCTATTTCGCATCGGTCACCCACGACCACTTCAACCAGATCTTCAGCAGCGCCGACGTCAACGCTGAAACCGTACACAGCAACACCCTGGCCGTTCTGAAGAACGACCCACGCCTGGCCAAGTACGCTACCGAGGCGTAATTGCCGCTTTTCCCGCCCCGGCCCCGGGGCGGGTTTCGCCTTCTCTTCGGCATCGTCTGGAAGTAGTTGCCCCCTATGTTCAAACGCCTCGCTTCCCTGGCGCTGTTAGCCTGCGCCCCTGTTCATGCCGCCCCGCACATCGACCAGGCTCGCCTTCAGCAATTGGCAAACACCCCCTACTGGATAGCCCTTGGTCATTATGAAACGGGCAAGCTGGGTGGCTGGCGCAGCTATGTGGACGACGATGCGTTTTTCCTGGCGCAGGACGGCGCACACCACCCGGACCGCGAACTCAAGGCCACCGTAGAGGCCCTGTACGCACCGGCAAGCCTCGGCGACAAGCATGCTCAATGCGTGTTCCCGGCCCGCACCCGCTGGCTGCGTGAGCAACTCGGCCTGCAAGGCCTGCCACAGCCGGACTGCCAGGCATTCAAGACCTGGTACCAGTCGATCGACCCACACAGCGCGGCGCTGATCTTCCCGGCGGCTTACCTGAACAGCCCATCGTCCATGTTCGGCCATACCCTGCTGCGCATCGACCAGTCCACCACCCGCAGCGACGACACCACGCTGCTCAGTTACGCGATCAACTTCGGTGCCTACATCGAAGGCAGCGACAACAGCATCCTGTATGCCTGGAAAGGCCTGGCGGGCGGCTACCCTGGCCTGTTCGCACTGATGCCCTACCAGGAAAAGCTCTCCGAATACCGCAGCCTGGAAAACCGCGACCTGTGGGAGTACCAGCTGGACCTGACCCCGGAAGAAACCGGGCGCATGGTGGAACATGTGTGGGAACTGAAGCAGATTCAGTTCGACTACTTCTTCTTCGACGAGAACTGCTCCTACCGCCTGCTGGAATTGCTGCAGGTGGCGCGCCCAGGCCTGGACCTGACCTCGCAGTTCCCGCTTACGGCCATCCCTACCGACACGGTCAAGGCGGTAAAGCAGTCCGGCCTGGTGGCCAGCGAAATCTACCGCCCTTCGCGCGAACGTGAACTGTTGGCGCGGGCAGCACCGTTGGATCATGACGAAAAACGCCAGGTGCTGGCCGTGAGTGCCGACACTGCGCAACTGCAAAGCCCCGAATTCAAGGCACTGCCCCGGGAGCGTCAGGCACTGGTGCAGGACGCCGCCTATCGCCTGGAGCGCTACCGGGCCAACGGCCAGGAGCGCGACCCCGGCCAAGCCAAGCGCAGCTTCGAGCTGCTGCGCGCGATCAATACCAACCCGCCGCCACCCTTGCAGATTGAGCGCCCGGGGCTCCCCGAAGACGGCCACGATTCGCGTACCTGGCAGCTTGGGGTAGGCACCCGGGAAGACCGCGCCTTCGCCGAGTACGGCCTGCGCATGGCCTACCACGACCTCAACGACAACGCCTATGGCTTCCCGCTCGGCGCCCAGATCGAGATCCTGCAGTTGAAGGTGCGCCAGTACGAAGGCAATGACTGGCAGGTGCAACGCCTGGACCTCGCCACCATCCGCTCGCTGACACCGCGCAACGAGCTGCTGAAACCCTGGTCATGGCAGGTGGCCGGTGGCCTGGAGCGGGTACCGGGCAAGCATGACGACGAGGTGCTGGTCAGCCACGTGAACGGCGGCGCCGGCGGCACCTGGCAACTGGCCGACGGTTTGCTGGGCTTTGCCTTGGGCACAGTGCGGGTGGAGCACCACAACGATTTTGCCCAGTTCATTGCACCGGCGGCGGGGTTCAACGGCGGGCTGTTGTGGCGCAACGGGCTGGGCAACATGACGCTCGAAGCCAAGGGGGACTACTTCACCAACGGCGAAGTACGCCGCAGCCTTAGCCTGAACCAGCAGTGGGAGATCAGCCAGAACCTGGGGCTGCGTCTAAGTGCCTCACGCGGGTTCAGCCACCTGGCCACGGCACAGAACGAGGTGATGCTCGAAGTAAAGTGGTATCACTACTAGTGAGTCTCGCTGTAGAACCCGCGACTCTTTGACACTGTTTTGACAGCACCGCGACAAACTGCCCTCTAGACTGGTTATCAACAGCTGGAGGGTGGGTGGCCATGTGGCGGTACGGGTTGGGCTTGTGCGTTGCGTTGCTGGTGGCGGGGTGCGAAAGCACCCACGATCAGATGGTCGGGCGCGGCTACCCCCCCGCCTATGCCGACGGCTTTCAGGATGGGTGCAGCAGTGGTCGGCAGGCCGCCGGTGTGATGGTGGGCGACTTTCGCAAGAACGTGCCGCGCTACCTGCATGAGCCGCAGTATGAAACCGGCTGGGACGATGGTTTCCGCCAGTGCAAGGCCACGCAGGACAGCGCCGAGCAGCAGCAATACCACCAGCGCTTCTGGGACCAGCGCGACCGCGACTGGCAGCAGGAAAAGGACCGCGGCGCAGCCCGGGCCTGGCGCCCCGACTGAGTCGCTACTGGGCATTCGTTGAAACCCTCAGCCTGCCATGATGGTCCTCTGCACAAGGAGGCCACCATGAGCCGAGCATTCGTCAACGAAGACCAAGCCGCCGCCCAGGCCGATCAACCGGTAGAGCGGCATGTGAGTGAACAACCCAACTATGTAACCGCCAGTGGCCTGCGCCAGTTGCAGGCCCGCGTGGCCAGCCTCAACACCTTGCGCAGTGAGCTGGCGGCGCAGGGTGAGCGCGGAGACAAGCAGCGGTTGGCCGACACGGAGCGTGACCTGCGTTACTTCACCCTGCGCGTGCAGAGCGCCCAGGTGATGCCCCCTGCCCAGTCATCCAGCAAGGTCGCCATCGGCAGCCGCGTCACGTTTGCTGATGAGGATGGGCTGGAGCAGACAGTGCAGTTGGTGGGGGAAGACCAGGCCGACGCCGGGCGCGGGCTGATCAACTGGGGCTCGCCCCTGGGGCGGGCGCTGCTCGGTGCTGAGCCTGGGGACGAGGTGGCCTGGCACCGACCGGCGGGTGACCGGGTGATCGAGGTTGTGCGGATCGACGGTGAAGCAGACTAGGGCCGCGACGCGGCCCTGATAGCGGGCGGGTCAGACTACGCCTTGGGCCAGCATCGCATCCGCCACTTTCACGAAGCCTGCGATATTTGCACCCTTGACGTAGTTGACGCGGCCGCCGGCCTCTTCGCCGTAATGCACGCACGCATGGTGAATCGACTGCATGATGCCGTGCAGCTTGTTGTCCACTTCACCGGCCGTCCACAGAAGGCGCATGGCGTTCTGTGACATTTCCAGGCCCGACACGGCCACGCCGCCGGCGTTGGAGGCCTTGCCAGGGGCATACAGAATGCCTGCCTCCAGGAAGATATCCACAGCCGCAAGCGTGGTAGGCATGTTGGCGCCTTCGGCTACACAGATGCAGCCATTGCCCAGCAGCGCCTTGGCATCGTCCACGTCCAGCTCGTTCTGGGTGGCGCAGGGCAACGCGATATCGCACACCAGGCTCCACGGGGTTTGGCCCTTGCGGAATTCCAGGCCAAACTGCGCGGCCAATTCGCTGATGCGCCCACGCTTGACGTTTTTCAGCTCCATCAGCGCATCCCACTGGGCATCGGTGAGGCCCGCTTCGGCGTACAGCGTGCCTTCGGAGTCAGACAGCGAAATAACCTTGCCGCCCAAGTCCATGACCTTGCGCGCCGCGTATTGGGCAACGTTGCCTGAGCCCGAAATGGCCACACGACGGCCATCAATGCGCTGGTTCTGGCGTTTGAGCATTTCTTCGGCGAAATACACGCAGCCGTAGCCAGTTGCCTCCGGGCGGATCAGGCTGCCGCCATAGGTCATGCCCTTGCCGGTGAGCACCGACGTGAAGTGGTTGGCCAGGCGTTTGTACTGGCCGAACATAAAGCCAATCTCGCGGGCACCCACACCAATATCGCCAGCCGGCACATCGCAATCAGCGCCGATGTGGCGATACAGCTCACTCATGAACGCCTGGCAGAAGCGCATCACTTCAGCGTCGCTCTTGCCCTTGGGGTCGAAGTCCGAACCACCCTTGCCACCGCCCATGGGCAGGGAGGTCAGGGAGTTCTTGAATACCTGCTCGAACGCCAGAAACTTCAGCACGCTGAGGTTCACCGACCGGTGGAAGCGCAGGCCGCCCTTGTACGGGCCGATGGCGCTGCTCATCTGGATGCGGTAGCCGCGGTTGACCTGCACCTTGCCTTGGTCATCCACCCAGGAAACCCGGAACAACACCGCGCGCTCAGGCTCCACCATGCGCTCGAGAATGCCCGCCTGCAGGTAATGGGGGTTGGCTTCAAGAAACGGCCAGAGGGTGCGCAGCACCTCTTCCACGGCCTGGTGGAATTCCGGTTGGCCGGGGTCACGCTGCTGCAGGCGTGCGAGGAAATCGTCGACGGATTCGATCATGGTAGACATCTCACCAAGAGGATTGGACTTATTGGTTTTCTCTGGAATGTACCAAGAAGCAATCGCCCTGCAACAGGGCGCGATGTCGTTTTAATGAAATTATTTGGTGCGTTTTATATAAATGTATACAAAATAAAACGCTATTTGCCGATTACAGGCACAAAAATGGGGCCTTGAAGGCCCCATCGTTGTGCAGCTGAAAGCGGCTTACTGGGCCAGCTTCTTGTGGCGCACACGGTGAGGCTGGGCAGCAGCATCACCCAGGCGCTTCTTGCGGTCGGCTTCGTACTCGGTGTAGTTGCCTTCGAAGAACACCACGTTGGAATCGTCTTCGTAAGCCAGGATGTGCGTGGCTACACGGTCCAGGAACCAACGGTCGTGGGAAATCACGATGGCGGCGCCAGGGAAGTCCAGCAAGGCTTCTTCCAGCGAACGCAGGGTTTCAACGTCGAGGTCGTTGGACGGTTCGTCGAGCAGCAGCACGTTGCCGCCCTCTTTCAGGGTGAGGGCCAGGTGCAGGCGCCCACGCTCACCACCGGACAGGTCCTTGACGAACTTCTGCTGGTCACCGCCCTTGAAGTTGAAGCGGCCAACATAGGTACGCGACGGGATCTCGTAGTTGCCGATGCGGATCTGGTCGGAGCCGTCGGAAATCTGCTGGAACACCGTTTTGCCACCGTCCAGGTCTTCGCGGCTCTGGTCCACGCAGGCCAGCTGCACGGTTTCGCCAATCTCGATGCTGCCCGAGTCCGGTTGTTCCTTGCCCATCAGCATGCGGAACAGGGTCGACTTACCGGCACCGTTACCGCCGATCACGCCCACAATGGCGCCCTTGGGCATGGCAAACGACAGGTTGTCGATGAGTACGCGGTCACCATAGCCCTTGGTGACGTTCTTGAACTCGATGACCTTGTCACCCAGACGCGGGCCAGCCGGGATGTAGATCTCGTTGGTTTCGCTGCGTTTCTGGAATTCCTGCGACTGCATTTCTTCGAACCGCTGCAGGCGCGCCTTGGACTTGGACTGGCGGGCCTTGGCGCCTTTGCGCACCCATTCCAGTTCTTCCTTCATGGCCTTCTCGTGGGCGCTCTGCTGCTTGGACTCTTGCGCCAGGCGATCGGACTTGGCTTCCAGCCAGCCAGAGTAGTTGCCTTCGTACGGGATACCCGCACCACGGTCCAGTTCCAGGATCCAGCCGGCAACGTTGTCGAGGAAGTACCGGTCGTGGGTAATGGCTACCACGGTGCCCGGGAAGTCGTGCAGGAAGCGCTCCAGCCAGGCGACGGAATCGGCGTCCAGGTGGTTGGTCGGTTCGTCCAGCAGCAGCATGTCGGGGGCCGACAGCAGCAGGCGGCACAGGGCTACACGGCGCTTTTCACCGCCGGACAGGTGTTCGATGCGCGCATCCCAGGCCGGCAGGCGCAGGGCGTCGGCCGCCACGTCCAGCTGGCGCTCCAGGTTATGGCCGTCGGCAGCCTGCAGGATGGCTTCGAGCTTGGCCTGTTCGGCGGCCAGCTTGTCGAAGTCGGCATCGGGCTCGGCGTAGGCCGCGTAGACCTCGTCCAGGCGGGCCTGTGCGTCCTTGATTACGCTGACCGCTTCTTCCACTACTTCGCGCACCGACTTGGTGGGGTCCAGTTGCGGCTCCTGCGGCAGGTAGCCCACGTTGATGTCGGGCATCGGGCGGGCTTCGCCGTCGAACTCCTTGTCGACACCCGCCATGATGCGCAGCAGTGTCGATTTACCCGCGCCGTTCAGGCCGAGTACACCGATCTTGGCGCCCGGGAAGAACGACAGGGAAATGTTCTTGAGAATTTCCCGCTTCGGCGGCACGACCTTGCTCAGCCGATGCATGGTGTAGACGTATTGAGCCAAAACCAAGCCCTCTCATTCAGATAAGTAAGGACATCGACGAGCGCCCCGGCGATGGCCAGGGGAGTCACGGTCGGGTGTCGTTGAACAAAGTGGACCATTCTACGCCAACGCGCCGCGTTGCATAGGCGTGGCTAATGGTCGAGAAAAGGGGCGCTGGCCTGCAGATGTTGCGGCCAGCGCGGGGTCAGACGTGGCGCTGCCTGGCCTTGCCGCGTGGCAAGCGGCAACGCTCACCTTGCTCGGCAAGGCGCGAAGCCCAGGCCGACTTGACGCTGAAACCACCGCTGCGCGCTGGCTGTACAGAGGCCACAGGTGCCGACGTGGCGGAAGGCGTGGCGACCGGCTTGGCGCCTGGCTTGGCCACAGCTACAGGTGCCGGTTGCGCAGCTGCCCTGGCGCTGGTACGCAACTCGGCCAGCGATGGCGCCTTGGCCTTGGTAGCGGCGGCGGGTTTTACCAGCGAGCGCTGGCAAGTCTTGCAGGATACGTCCTCGGTCACGGCAGTGCTGACAAGGGTCTGACTGCTGCGCCCACAGGCGGAATCGAGGCCATTGGTGGAAAAGTGAGTAACCAAAACCGAACATCTCCGATGCGTTGTCATGTGAAGCGGGCGGCATTCTCGCACAGGTTGCAGGGGCTTGCCGAACCAGGGCCCACGGCACACGGTGAACAGCGCTGGCACTTTGCCACAATGCTAGGCATGCTAGCCGGTTTCGAGTGTCCGGCTTATAGTGCGCCACCGCGGTATGGCAGCCAGGCACCGGCAGCCGCCGCGCATGACCCTACCTGCCATCGCCAGCCCAATCGCAGGATCGACGCTTGACCAATCACACGCTACCGCCTTCATCGCGTTCCGCGCCCCAGGCGCCCGCTACCAGCATGCGCGGGTCGATCAAGGGTGCGTTGGCGTTGCTGGCCTTGCTGCTGCTGGGCCTGTTGCTGTGGCAGCTGTTCGCCCAGTTCAACAACACCCAGGCCGAGCTGCGCAAGAAGAGCCTGGATGCCACCACGGAACTGGCCGACCACCTGAGCCTGAACATGGCGTTCAAGGCGCAGCAGGCCATCAATGTGATGCAGCCCTACGTCAAAGCGCCGGCCCCGGCTGCGGTCAGTGCGCTGGTCGGCGTGCTGCGCGAACGGATCCCCGCATTGCAGAGCGTGGCGTGGCTGGACAACGCGGGCCGTTCGCGTGTCGACAGCCTGCCGGGTGCGGGCGACCGCGCCTTGATCGACGAATTGCTCAAGCTCAACCAAGGCCGCCCCTACTTTTTCACCAACGCCGCCGACAACCGCACGCTCTACCTGCTGCTGCGCCAGGCGCCCGAGCAGGACCGCGGCTACTGGCTGCTGCGCCTGTCACCTGGCTACTACAGCACCCTTACCGACCGCCTGAACGGCGCCAGCCACCCGCAATGGCTGCTGGAAAACAGCCGCAGCGGCGATGTACTGCAACGCCATCTGTCCTCACACAGCAGCCAGGCGCCGTTGCAGAGCGTGATGCTGGCGTTCATCGACAACAGCACCTGGCAGTTGCGCGGGCAATTCGACGCGCATCTGGCGCGGCAGAAGCTGCTGCCCGCGCTGATCGGCAAGTGCGTGCTGGTGCTGATCTGCGCCCTGCTGCCGCTGCTGGCCCTGATCAACATGCGCCGCCGCCAGCGCGCATTGCAGGAAGACCGCCGGCGCTACCAGGAAATTTTCGAAGGCACTGGCGTAGCGCTGTGCGTGCTGGACCTGTCCAGCCTGCCCGGGCAACTGGACCGGTACCACGTGCGTAACCGCGCAGCGCTCAAGCAAAGCCTGGCCCTGGAGCCAAACCTGCGCCGCGCACTGCTGCAGCAACTGAAGATCACCGAGGTCAACCAGGTGGCCCGCCAGTTGCTGAACATCGACAGCCATGAAGGGGCCTGGCAGCGCCTGTTCGACGAAAGCGGCAATGGCCGCGACAGCGTCGGCATGCAACTGATCGATGCCTTGATCGAGCAGCGCGCCTTGCTGGAGCTGGAAGTGCGCCTGCCCTCCCCACTCGGTGGCGAGTTGCACCTGTGGCTGATGGCACGCCTGCCGCAGCAGCGCCGGGACTACCAGGCCGTGATCCTGAGCATCAGCGACATCACCAGCCGCAAGAAGGTGGAACTGTCACTGCTGGAGCGCGAAAGCTTCTGGTCGGACGTGGTCCGCACCGTGCCAGACCAGCTGTACGTGCAGGATGTGCACAGCCAGCGGATGATCTTCAGCAACCGTCACCTGGGCCAGACACTGGGTTACGATCGCACCGAGCTGGCCCAGATGGGCGACCGCTTCTGGGAGCTGCTGCTGCACCCTGAAGATGCCGAACACTACAAGGCCTTGCGCCAGCAACAACGTGATACCGGGCACGACCAGCCACTGCACTGCCAGTTGCGCTTCCGCCACCGCGATGGCAACTGGCGCTGCTATGACATCCGTGAGCAGGTGCTGGCCCGCGACGCAGACGGCCAGGTGACACGCATCATCGGGGTTGGCAAGGATGTGACCGTGCAGATCGAAGCCAGCCAGTCGCTGCGCGACAGCGAGCAACGCTACCGCATGCTGGCCGAGAGCATCAGCGATGTGATCTTCTCCACGGACAGCCAGCTCAAGCTGGACTATGTGAGCCCTTCGGTGCAAAGCGTGCTGGGCTACCAGACCGACTGGATTTTCGCCAACGGCTGGCAGTCGATCATCGCCAACCCGGCCCAGCTCACCGGCATTTACGGCCTGATGGAGCGCGTCAGCAAGGCCATGGACGACCCGGCCCAACTGGCCGAGTTGCGCAACCATCTGCCGATGCAACTGTTCCTGTTCGACTGCCTGCGCGCCGACGGCCGCAAGATCCCGATCGAACTGCGCCTGGTGCTGGTGTGGGACGACGACCAGCGCTTTGAAGGGGTGCTGGGTGTGGGCCGCGACATCAGCCAGCAACGCCGCGCCGAAAAAGACCTGCGCATGGCCGCCACGGTATTCGAGCACTCCACGTCGGCGATCCTGATCACCGACCCGGCTGGCTACATCGTGCAGGCCAACGAAGCGTTCAGCCGCGTCAGCGGCTATGCGGTCAGCGAGGTGCTGGACCAACTGCCGGGCATGCTGGTGATGAACGAGCAGCAGCAGGCGCACCTGGGCTACATCCTCAAGCAGCTGAACCAGCGCGGCAGCTGGGAAGGCGAAGTGTGGCTCAAGCGCCGCGATGGCGATCACTACCCGGCCTGGGTGGGTATCACCGCCGTGCTGGATGACGAAGGCGACCTGGCCAGCTACGTATGCTTCTTCACCGACATCAGCGAGCGCAAGGCCAGCGAACAGCGCATTCACCGCCTGGCCTACTACGACGCCCTCACCCACCTGCCCAACCGCACGCTGTTCCAGGACCGCCTGTACAACGCCCTGCAGCAAGCCGAGCGGCAGAAGGCGTGGGTGGTGCTGATGTTCCTCGACCTGGACCGCTTCAAGCCGATCAACGACTCCCTGGGCCACGCCGCCGGCGACCGCATGCTCAAGGACATGGCCCAGCGCCTGCTGGCCTGCGTGGACGACGACGATACCGTGGCGCGCATGGGTGGCGACGAGTTCACCTTGCTGCTGCAGCCACGGGCCACCCGCCAGCTGGCCCTGAACCGCGCCATCCATGTGGCGGAGAACATCCTTGGCAGCCTGGTGCGTCCGTTCGTGCTGGAAAACCGCGAGTTCTTCGTTACCGCCAGTATCGGCATCGCCCTCAGCCCGCAAGATGGCAGCGAGCTCAGCCAGCTGATGAAGAACGCCGACACAGCCATGTACCACGCCAAGGAGCGGGGCAAGAACAACTTCCAGTTCTACCAGGCCGAGATGAACGCCAGCGCCCTGGAGCGCCTGGAGCTGGAGAGCGACCTGCGCCACGCGCTGGAGCAGAACGAGTTCATTCTTTACTACCAGCCGCAGTTCAGCGGCGACGGCAAGCGCCTGACCGGCGCCGAGGCGCTGCTGCGCTGGCGGCACCCAACCCGAGGCCTGGTGCCGCCGGGCGACTTCATCCCGGTGATCGAGGAACTGGGCCTGGTGGTGGACGTGGGCGATTGGGTGCTGCGCGAAGCCAGCCGTCAGCTCAAGGCCTGGCACAAGGCCAAGGTGCGGGTGCCCAAGGTGTCGGTGAACATCTCGGCGCGGCAGTTCTCCGACGGCCAGCTGGGCACCCGCATCGCCAACATCCTGGATGAAACCGGCCTGCCACCGGCGTGCCTGGAGCTGGAGTTGACCGAGAGCATCCTGATGCGGGAGGTGACTGAGGCGCTGCAGATTCTCGCCGGCCTGAAAAACCTGGGGCTGAGCATTGCGGTGGATGACTTTGGTACCGGTTACTCGTCGCTCAACTACCTCAAGCAGTTCCCCATCGACGTGCTCAAGATCGACCGCACCTTCGTCGATGGCCTGCCAGCTGGCGAGCAGGATGCGCAGATCGCCAGGGCCATCATCGCCATGGCCCACAGCCTGAACCTGGCAGTGATCGCCGAAGGTGTCGAAACCCATGAGCAGCTGGAGTTTCTGCGTGAGCACGGTTGCGACGAAGTGCAGGGTTACCTGTTCGGGCGGCCCATGCCAGCCCACCAGTTCGAAGCCCAGTTCGCCAACGAAACGCTGTTCATGTTCGACTGACGTTTCCAGAGCGCGGCACGCGGTGCTCTACGCCTATTGAAACCGGACTTTCAGGTCAACTCTCGCCCACCTCCAGCCCACAAACGGCGCGGCCTGCAACATGAGGCCCTTTGGTCCGCGACTTGATGCCACTTCATATGCCAGCTGCGGAGCAATCGGTTAGAATGCCCCCCCAATTCACCCCGATCCTTGAGGACCGCCATGTTCAGCCGTGATTTGACCATTGCCAAGTACGACGCCGAGCTCTTCGAAGCCATGCAGCAAGAAGAACTGCGCCAGGAAGAGCATATCGAGCTGATCGCCTCGGAAAACTACACCAGCCCGGCTGTCATGGAAGCCCAGGGCTCGGTGCTGACCAACAAGTACGCCGAAGGCTACCCAGGCAAGCGCTACTACGGCGGTTGCGAGTACGTCGACGTGGTCGAGCAACTGGCCATCGACCGCGCCAAGCAGCTGTTCGGCGCCGACTACGCCAACGTTCAGCCACACGCAGGTTCCCAGGCCAACGCCGCGGTCTACCTGGCGCTGCTGTCGGCCGGTGACACCATTCTGGGCATGAGCCTGGCCCACGGCGGCCACCTCACCCATGGTGCTTCCGTGAGCTCCTCGGGCAAGCTGTACAACGCCATCCAGTACGGCATCGACGGCAACGGCCTGATCGACTACGACGAAGTCGAGCGCCTGGCGGTCGAGCACAAGCCGAAAATGATCGTTGCCGGCTTCTCGGCCTACTCGCAGGTGCTGGACTTCGCCCGCTTCCGTGCTATCGCCGACAAGGTCGGTGCCTACCTGTTCGTCGACATGGCCCACGTGGCCGGCCTGGTGGCTGCGGGTGTTTACCCGAACCCGGTGCCGTTCGCAGACGTGGTCACCACCACCACCCACAAAACCCTGCGCGGCCCGCGCGGCGGCCTGATCCTCGCGCGCAAGAACGAAGAGATCGAGAAGAAGCTCAACTCTGCCGTATTCCCGGGCGCCCAGGGTGGCCCGCTGGAGCACGTCATCGCCGCCAAGGCCATCTGCTTCAAGGAAGCCCTGCAGCCTGAGTTCAAGGCCTACCAGGAGCAAGTGGTGAAGAACGCCCAGGCCATGGCCAGCGTGTTCATCGAGCGCGGCTTCGACGTGGTGTCTGGCGGTACCAAGAACCACCTGTTCCTGCTGTCGCTGATCAAACAGGACATCTCGGGCAAGGATGCAGACGCCGCCCTGGGCAAAGCCTTCATCACCGTCAACAAGAACTCGGTACCGAACGACCCACGTTCTCCGTTCGTCACCTCGGGCCTGCGTTTCGGCACCCCGGCCGTTACCACCCGTGGTTTCAAGGAAGCCGAATGCCGTGAACTGGCCGGCTGGATCTGCGACATCCTGGCTGACCTGAACAACGAAGCGGTGATCGACGCCGTTCGCGAGAAGGTCAAGGCCATCTGCAAGAAGCTGCCGGTTTACGGCAACTGATCGCAGCGTTGAGTTGAAGAAGCCCGGTTTGATACCGGGCTTTTTTGTGCCTGCTGCTAGGCGGCCAAGTGGCGACGCAGAAACGGCCCGGTCACTGACTCCGCAGAGCGGATCATAGCGGCCGGTACACCCTCGAAGATAATGTTCCCACCTTGCTTGCCGGCGCCAGGGCCCATCTCGATCAACCAGTCTGCATGGGCGATCACGTCCAGATTGTGTTCAACCACGACCACGGTAGCCCCCCTCTGCGTCAGGTCGTCCAGAATCCCAAGCAGCTGGTCCACATCGGACATGTGCAAGCCGGAAGTCGGTTCGTCCAGGACGTACAAACTCCCTTCATCCACCAGCTTGCTGGCCAGTTTCACGCGCTGGCGCTCGCCGCCGGACAAGGTGCTCAACCGTTGCCCAAGACAGAGATAGCCAAGCCCTGCTCTTGAGAGCCTGCTTAATGGCTCGCTGATGTTTTCACAGCACTTGAAATGCTCCTTGGCGGTATCAACAGATAACGCGAGGACCTGGGAAATGTTGCAGCCCATCCAGGTGACTGAGCGCGCCGCCTGGTTGAACCCCGTAGCGCTGCACGCGTCGCAAGGCGTTTCGACGCTGTCCATGAAAGCCAGGTCGGTTTGCACGGTCCCAAGGCCCTTGCAGCCAGGGCAGGCACCTTGGCCGTTGCTACTGAACAGGCTGGCCGGCTGACCGCTGTCTTGCGCAAAACCCGCACGAATCTCGTCAAGTACGCCGATGTAGCTCGCAACTGACGAACGCCGCGTCCCCCCCAGGCTTTTCTGATCGACCAGGATAGCGTGTGGGCAATGGCGAGGGAGCAGGCAGTTGACCAGTGTGCTCTTGCCGGACCCGGCCACGCCGGTCACCACCGTCAGCACGCCAGTGGGAATGCAGACACTGACATCGTGCAGGTTGTGCAGGAACAGGCCTTGCAAGGTGATGGGCGGCGTCGCGGTACACCTCTCTCGCTCTGCGAGCGGGGCAACTGGCCGTCGCAGGTAGCGCCCTGTGAGCGTATCGGCCTGTCGCAAACCAGCCACATCCCCCTGATACACCAACTGCCCGCCGTCTTTCCCGGCGCGTGGTCCCATGTCCACGACATGGTCGGCAATGGCAATCACATCAGGGTCGTGCTCTACCACCAGCACCGTATTGCCCTTGTCGCGCAGGCTACGCAGCAAGCCATTGAGCTGGTCAACGTCACGCGGATGCAGCCCTACGCTGGGCTCGTCGAATATGTAGGCGATGTCGGTAAGGCTACTGCCAAGGTGGCGGACCATCTTCACGCGCTGTGACTCCCCACCCGACAGGCTGGTGGTCTCGCGGCCCAGGCTGAGGTAGCCCAACCCGATGGCGCGCATCTGCTCCAGTCGCTCGACAATGGCCGACAGCACCGTCATAACTGTTTCTTCTTGGATTGTGCGGATGAACGCCAGCAGATCAGAAACTTCCAGGGCGGAACAGTCCGCGATGGAGTTGCCGTTGATACGGCACGACAGGATGCCTGGGTTGAGCCGTGTCCCATCGCAAGCCGGGCACCGCTGGCGCGTGATGACCCGGGCAAGCCCTTTGCGCTCGGCCTGGGTCAGCCGCGCGGGCTCATGGTCCAGATAAGCACGTTTGAAACGTGGCACAACGCCCTGATACCGCGCGGACGACGGCCAGCCGGGTTCAGGGCTGGTTACGGCAAGGTCGTCGGCATACAGCAGCGTCCGCCACTCATCCTGGCTGTAATCGGCCAGCGGTTTGTCGCAGTCGAAAAGGCCTGAGTACACATAACGCTTCCAGCGGAAAGTGCCGCGAGCAAACGTCGGAAACTGAATTGCGCCTTGGTTGAGTGACTTGCTGCGGTCGAACAACAGGTCCAGATCCAGTTCGTCCACCCTTCCCAGCCCTTGGCAGGTCAGGCACATCCCGTGCGGATGGTTGAACGAGAACACATTGGAATAGCCCACAAAGGGGCGCCCGATGCGGGAAAAAAGCAGCCGCAGCAGTGGCTGTATATCGGTGGCTGTACCAACCGTCGAACGGGAGCTGCCGCCTAACGGCTTCTGATCAACCACGATCGACGCCGGCAAATTACGCAACGCATCGGCCTGCGGCTGCCCATAGTGCTGCAGCCGGTGGCGGACGAAAGCACTTTGGCTTTCATTGAACTGGCGCTGGGATTCTGCCGCAATCGTGTCGAATACCAACGAAGACTTGCCGGACCCGGATACGCCGGTGAATACCGTGATGCAGCGCTTGGGGACCTTCAGCGTGACGTCGTGCAGGTTGTTGTTACGCGCGCCGAAGATTTCAATGTCGAGACAGGGCGTGCGTACAGGGTTCATGTATTGCCTCCCTGGTCGGCATCATGGTTGGCCAGCGCAAAACTGACCTTGTCGCAGAGTTCAGTGAACATGGCCTGTTCACCGGGCGTGAGCACCGCTGCGGCAATGCGCGCCGCTTCACGTCTGCCCGTCGCAGCACGAACAAGGAAGTCGCGCCCCGCCAGTGTAAGCGCGGTGACCATCTCGCGCCGATCCCCATTGCCCTGAATCTGCTCCACCAGGCCAAGGTCTTTGAGTACGCGCAAGGATTTGGAAATGCCTGGTCGCCCCGCGCCAAGCTTGTCACCCAGCAGCGAGGGCGTCGCTGGGCCTTGCAAGCGCAGAAGCTCGAGGATGTCGTACTGTGGCCAGCTCACCGCCTCAGGCGTGTAGCGGGTGCGGCGCGCCACCAGGACGCATTGAAGATGCGACAGGGCGTTTTCCAGGGCACCGGGGGATTCGTCAGCATGCACGAGCGACATTAGGACCTCATCAAGTTTCCCAAAAGAAATTTTATTGAGAGATAAACGGCAGTAAAATGCCAAAATGATTTCCAAATGGCAATCGAATTTCGTAAAGCACTATAAAAGTCCCAATGGGTATTTCTGCAAACATCCAGTGCCAACGGCGATTAACAGCCAGCCCGTGGACTGAAATGCCGGAACAGCTTCCAAATAGGCCATTCATAGGGTTAGCCATAGCCTTGTGCACCGTTGAACACATTGGAGGCACCCCCTGATGACACACAAAGCCCGTTCCTTTATTGCAACCCTCCAAGTAAAGGGTTGCCCAGTGAATACTTTCGACAGCATGACCCGCGGTGAGGTGGTGCTGGAGAGCCCACTGACCAATCCTGCTCATGCCCTGGACGGCGCATCGGTGCTTGGCATGCTCAATTGCTCGGATGAGGACTGGCAGCACGGCCAGGACTTGGGGCTTATCACCTTCGACCGGGTGGCTGCGCCTGCCCCGTTGTTGCTGTACTTCCGCCATAGTGACGAGGGTTATCGCCTCTACGTTCGAAGTGGCCAGCATTTTGGCCATGGGGTTTTCGCCAAGACGGATGGGGTGGTGACGGTTGGACCCATTGGCCGACAGGATCCGTCAACCTGGACAGTGACCGAAGTACACACCGGTGCCCCGCTGGTTGTGAGTGCCACCGACACCGATGAACTCGATGTCTACCTGACGAACATCTCTGCCCCCTTGGGGCTTAACCACCTCTACCCGGTGGGCCATTACGCGGTTTGCCACGCAGGCGCGGGGCCATGTGCACTGACACTGTCGTTTGAGCAACGCGATGTCGACTGGCTCAAGGCAAATTGAGAGGCCAGCCTGTTGCTGCATGGCTCACTGGAACGGGTTGGCCTCGAGGCAATACGTCAGCAGATCCTGATCACTTTCAACCTGCAACTTGCGCATGGCCGACACTTTCTGGGCGCTGACCGTCTTGTTGCTACGCGACAGCTGACGCGCGATATCGCCCACCGTCATGCCCGCAACGAACAGACGCAGTACTTCCAGCTCTTTGGCAGAGAGCCGATGAAAGCGCGCTTGCACTTCGATGCTTGCGCGCACCACCGAGACCGGCGCCGGCATCAGGCTCACGTAGCGCTGCCGCTTTCTCAAGGCTTCCAGGGCTTTGTCGATTTCATCATGAAGCTGGTTTTTTTGTATCACCCCAGCCACCCCAAGTTCATGCAGCCGAGCCAGGATCAGGGTGCTGGAAACCATGGTCAGCACCAACACCTGGGTTAGCGGAAAGTGCCTCAGAATGTATTCGACGAGTTTGAAGCCGTCACCATAGACGGCATCGCCCGGCATGTTGAAATCGGTGATGAGAATGTGCGGGTGGTGGTGTTGCAGTTGGTCGATCAGCGCTGAAGAACTGACGGCCTCTGCGATGACGTTGTAGTGACCACTGCGTTGCACGACCTCGCGCACGCCCAGCAAAACGATGGGGTGGTCGTCGGCAATGACCACGTTTAGTTGCGGCATGTACAACACTCCTTGTCGGGCAGGATTCACCCAGAAAAATCGTCCAGCAGACACTGCGCAACTACGCCGAGACGCGTGCACAACGCGCGGATCTGTTCGGCCAGCAGGCCTTCCATGGGCGCCTCCTGAAGAGCATCTTCCAAGCGCTGGCAAACCTCATACAGGCCCTTGGCATGCACGCTCGCCAACGCGCCACTGAGGCTGTGCAACCGTTGCTGCACCAAGGCGGCATCGCCGTGGGCCAAGCCCTGCTCGATCTGCGCCACATCTGCCAGCAGCGTTTCTGCCAGCAGCTGACGCATGGGGGTCGAGAGCTCGATCCAGCCGGTACGGTCTTCATCCTCTTCTCGGACGGCAGCACCCTGACCGGCCGCACGCCGGCACTGGGAAATCAGCGCCTGGCGCAGCCCCCCGAGGCTCAAAGGCTTCACCAGCCAGGCATTCATGCCGGCGGCCAGGCAACGCTCACCCTCTTCACGCAGCGCATTGGCGGTGATGCCGATGATCGGGACCGACACGCCTTGTTCGCGCAGGGCGCGTGTGAACGCATAGCCATTGAGGCGGGGCATGTTGATGTCAGTGATCACCAGGTCGAAAGCCTGCGCGGACCACGCTTCAAGCGCCTGCTGGCCATCACTTACCACCGTGGGGCGAGCACCCAGCGCCGTCAGTTGCTCGGCCATGACGGCCTGGCTGACCGGGTTGTCCTCAGCTACCAGTACGCGCACGTCCAGGGAAGGCACCTGGGTATATGACGGCACAAACTGGGCCGGTGTCACGGTGCGGGAGCTTTCGACCACAGGCAGGCGAACGATCAGCGAGAGGCTGCTGCCCAGCCCCAGCTCGCTCACCACACGCATGCTCCCCCCCATCAGCTCGCTCAGCCTTGAGCAGATGGAAAGCCCCAGTCCTGCACCACCGCCCTCTTCACCGGCACTAACCTGGTAGAACGGCTTGAACAAGTGTTCAATCGCCTTCTCGGGAATACCTTTCCCGGTATCGGTGACCTGCCATTGCACCAGCACACTGTCATCGGCACGTTCCTGGACCGTAAGACGCAGGCGTACACGCCCGCAATCGGTGAACTTGATGGCGTTGCCCAGCAAGTTGTTCAGCACCTGGCGTATCCGCCCGGCGTCCCCCTCCACGAGGGCGGGCATGGCCGGGTCGATTTCCGAGTCGATCTGCAAACCTTTGTTATGGGCCGTGGCCGTGAAACTGGCCACTGCATCCTCGACCAGCTGGTGGGGGTCAAACGGTATTCGCTCCAGCGCCATCTGCCCGGACTCGATCTTGCTGACATCCAGCACGTTGCTGATCAGCTGGAACAGCACCGCACATGAACTTTCGATGATTTCCAGGTAGTGGCGCTGACGCTCGCCCAGATCAGTCAGCGAGAGCAGTTCCAGGTTGCCCAGCACGCCGTACAAAGGCGTGCGTATTTCATGGCTCATGGTCGCCAGGAATACGGTTTTTGCTTCATTGGCGGCCGTGGCTTGCCGGCGCGCCTGATTCAATAATTGGTTTTCATCGACGTGCCGGGTGACATCATTACAGCCACAGAGAAAGACATCCTGGCCGTCGTAGCGCGAAGCAACCACCACCGCTTGCAGGTAATGCCCTTCCACCAGCAGACACATTTCGCCGGGAGCCTGATCGCCGTAATGTTGCGCCAATACCTGGGTCACGGCCGAGGCAATGCCCCACTGCACCGCGCGTTCATTTTCCAGCAGCAACTGCCGGTCATACCGGCGCACGACGCAGAGGCCGACCGGGGCGTTGTGCAGGATGATACGGTTGAACGCCTCGTTTTCGGCAAGCCGGTCCTGAGCACGCTGGGCAGGTACGACAATACGCGACTTGAACCAGTGGTCGATCCACAAGCCAAGGATGATCGCGGCAATGAAGGTGAGCCCAAGGCCCAGCAACGGCCACTTGGCATAACGCAGGAAGTTCTGGTACGTGATCGCATACAGGCCGGTCCAGGGCCTGCCCCCTGATGCCTTCATCTTGAAGCGCAGGCCATCGCCATTGAAACTGAGGCCCAAGGGAGCCGCGTCGTCCACGCCGAGTTCCCCCATCAGCACATCGCCTTCGGGTGAAATCAAGGTGAACTGGTTGTACACCGACAGGCGCAACACCCGCTCGAATTCATCGATCTGTTCCGTGTCCATCACTGCCGCCAAGGCCAGCGGCTGCTGGGGAGTGCCGGCGGGATGCAGGGTGTAGTCCGCGTCGAAACGAATCATGGCGACGATTCGCAGGTTGTCATCGTAGAGCGGCGCCGGGGACCGCAGCCAGTGCACGCGCTGGTCGGCGAGCAAGCCCGGGGTGGCCATCAGTTGCCCCAGGCGGTCCACCGCAGCCATGTAGTGCTGAGGCAACAAAGGCAGGTGCTGGCGCTGGTCACCTGCGTACGGAATGGCCAGGCTGGCCCTGCCGGGCGCCAGGACGAATACCTGCGGGGAGGCATAGAAGGAGCGTGCCCAGAAACCACCGTAATAATCGGTGAGCTCAAAACCCAGTGCCAGCGCGCGTCGCACATCTGCAGAGGTATAACCGCTACTGTAGGCAAGCGAGAACGCCAGCGACAGCTCTAGCCCCCGCGCCTTTAGCAGCGTACGCCCGGGAATGGGCAGCGACTCGACCACCGCAACCGGATGCGCCAGCTGGGCAAGAGAGAGTGCAGACTGGCGGTTGCTGGTGACTACGTTGCGCAGGAATACCTCGTGTTCATTGATGATTTCCACCACCCGGGCAAAATGCAGTTCCAGGCGCTGCTGCTCCGATTCCAACAGCCGCGAAACCGCCCAGTAACAGGTGCTGGACAACAGCATCAGCAACCCGCTGAGCAGCAGCAAGGTCTTGTTCAGGCGCTGGGAGCTTCGGGCAAGCTTGTCCATCCGAAGGCTGGCATGTTTCATGTTCAGGATCGTCGCATGATGGGGGGAGAGCAAAAGGCCGGTTCAGCCAATGAGCAGAAGGCTATGGGGCAAGGTCAGTGAACCACCACGGTTGCTTGCCGGGCATTGCCGTCATCGTCCAACCAAAAAAAGTGCACGTCAGCACCTGTTTCCACAGGCCGGTCACCCACAAGCACCTTGCTCGAAAAAGGTGCCAAGGTATCGGCCCCTAGCACAACGGACACCTGGCCTTGGCGCGCCTCTACGCTGGACAGACTGATGAAGTAGGGGGTGGGATTGGTCATCATCAACCCGCGGCGTTCGCTGCTGGCCTTCAGACGCCGGACGGCATCGCCAGCACTGCCTGCAAGCCCCTCCGGGCGCAGGATCACTTTCATCTGGGTGCGCAATGTAATGGTGAGCCGGGTTTCGCCTTCCGCAGGCAACTCACTGGGCCGGGGAGGGATTTCGTAGAGGTTGAGCCAGTACATCGACTCACGATCCGCCGGCAGTGCCTCACCGCTATACAGCAGGCGCAAGCTGCGTTGCTGCCCTGGCGCCAAGCGGAACAGTGGCGGTAGTGGCAAGACGGGTGCGACGGTATCGGGGCTTGACCCCAGCTCCCCGTCATCCACCCAGGCCTGCACCATGACCGGGTAGGTGTTCTGGTTGACCAACGCCAGTGACGCCTCACGCTGAGCACCTTGGAAAACCACCCGTGTTCGCTCGGCGGTAACGCCAGCCACGGCGTTCATCCCAGCCAGCATTGTCGCGATCATCAGCACAACGCGCACGCCACTACTGAACACGTATCACCACTTGCGCCGTCGCCTCCACACGCCCGCCGGTCACAGCGGGCTGCCTTGGACCCTGAAGTTTCTCGAGCCGGGCGTGAAAGATCTCACTGTACTGGGCAACGCCATCCAGGCTGCCTGCCAGGTTGGAACCTGCACCCACGACCGGGTACCAGCCACGCGAGTTCGAGGCCACCCCGCCGGCAGAATCCTCATTGGCCAACAGGTTGATGGGGGCCCCGGAGCGCAATATGCGGATGCCAACCCCCTCTGCAATCCCAGGCTGGCCATAACGGTCGGAAAGCAAGTACGACGCGCCACCCTCTGCGTTCATCAAACCAAGCGCAGCGGAAGCAGCCAGTGAACCCGGCGAAACCTTTATACCCAGGGCGGTTGCATTGACGGCCGTTGAGTATTCTGCATTTTGCTGGCACTTGAAGGCCACTTCGAAAGGCACCTCGCGGCTGGCACCGGCATTGAGCTCATCCGTTGAAATGGGCGCGAAGGTCACATGGGAGGTGACACTGGTCACGGCGCAGGTGGGGTAGCGCTTGAGCGTTACCCTGTTGTACAGGCCCAGTGAACCCGGCCAGTTTCTGAACCAGCCGCCATAGTTACCAAAGTGGGGCTCGCCTACTCTCGGGAAACCGATGCCCGGCCCCTTGATGGCGATATAAGCAGCTGGCTGTGCATACCGGTATTGTTGCGAAGCCTCAGTGGGACTGTAGAGGCTGAACCTGCGATCAAATGGCGCACTGAACAACTCCGCGCGCACCGCGCTCAGGTTCTTGGCCTTGAGCAGTTGGTAGCCTCTGGAATCCCGATCCAGGCCGCTCAACCGCCGCTCATTCCAGACAGAGGTAATGTACTGCCCGGTATCAAGATGGGTAAGGCGAAGCA
This sequence comes from Pseudomonas sp. NBRC 111119, assembly GCF_001320125.1. Classification (NCBI taxonomy): domain Bacteria; kingdom Pseudomonadati; phylum Pseudomonadota; class Gammaproteobacteria; order Pseudomonadales; family Pseudomonadaceae; genus Pseudomonas; species Pseudomonas sp. NBRC 111119. The sequence goes on along the minus strand of NZ_BCAV01000034.1, from coordinate 32,899 downwards.
GCACATTTGGCCATGCGGTGCTGTAGGCATGTTGCAGGCCAATGGCGTTTCCAACACTGTCCCCGCCCCGGTACCAACCACTGTAGAGGTTGTTGCCATTGGTCGAGAACATTTCATACACCTCATCTTGCGGCTCACAGCGAAACAGGACGTGTTCCGGGTCGAAACCGGCCACTGAGCCATACTGGGTGAATGGCACCACAGCGCTCGCCAGTAGTGTCGGGTAAGGCTGAAAGCTGGGGTCGCTGACGTTGATCACGCTTGGAAGGCCAAGCGACCCGTTGCAGGTACCGCATGCTCCCAGCCAGGAACTGGCAATACCCTCGCCCGGGCGAATCTGCCAGTTCGCCGTAGTGTCGGGCCGGCCTACCGAAGTCACCTTGTAGCAAGTGGCCAAGGCAACCGGCGAAACCATCATGGCACACACTGTCAAAAACCTGATCGCCCGCTTCATGACTGCTCCTTGGTAGGCATACACACCCCGTCAAGCAAGACCAGGCCGTGGCCAGTGCGAGCGGCTTGAAGCGTCAGGTCATAGGGGAGCCAGCAGCCATCCTCGACGCGATCGCCCCAGCGCACATGTAGCTTGCCCTTGTCCGCTTCGGCACGTGCATACACCTGCCCGCCCTGCCCAACCAAACCAATCGCGGTGCCGTTTTCATCGACAACATCGGCCCCCAATGGCAACGAGGCTCCATCGGCCATGCTGGCGCGGACCAGCAATGCATGCCCGGCCAGGGTTTTGAACACCACACGCACGGCTGCGCCTGCGTAAGGCGCTACCTTGCGCTCCGTTTCCACCAACTCGGCCAGGTCGCTGATGCCCTCCGGGTCCAGGCCCACCGCGTTGTAGCGATAAGGTGAAAGCGAGGGCACCAGTGCGTGACCCGTGCGATCGACGCGAGCGCCTTGGCCACCCCGTATGGCTGCACCTGCTGCCCCCTTGGCCTGAACCAGGGCAAAGGTATCGCCAACATAAGGGCCAAGAGTAAGCCCGTCACGGTGCAGCACTGCCGCACCGCGCACGCCTGCATTGAGCTGCCGGTAGTCTGTGCCCTGCGAATAGCCCCCACTGAACGTGGCGAGGGATGTCTGCCTCTGCAAGTTGGCGTTCCAGTCCGTCCCTCGCCCACTGCTGTCACGACCGGCTGCGATGGCGTAACTGGTGCTGCTCCCGTCACCCAAGGTGCCGTTGAGTCCCGTCTGGATAGCGCTGCCGCGCGTGTCGCCCGAGCGACGGCTAAGCGTGGAGCTCAGGCTGGGTGCGCGCCCTGAAGAACCTAACGGCATCGATAGGCTGAGGGTCAGCGTGTCATTCCGATTTCTGGAGCGTGCGAGCCAAGGCTCCTGCACCAGCAGCCGATCGTTACCCGTCTCCCGGAACCACATCGTGCGCTGTCGCGAGTAGGTCAGGCTGTAGCTGAGCTGCCTCCAGGTGTTGGAATAGCCAAATTGCAGTTGCACGTCCCTGCTTTTGCCGTCGTAGTAGTCACTCCTGGAGCCAGTCAAAAACAGGCTGCCATGGTCACCCAGGCTCTGGTTGAGCATAAGGGTGAGTTGATTGCGTTGCTTGAAGGTGCTTGAGTCCCAGGGTTCTTCATCCTTGCCAGTACGACGCGCACCAAGGGCATCGGCCAGGTCCCGATAGCCTTGCGTCGAATAACGGTAACCGGCCAAGGTCACCGTAGTATCAGTGGCCTGAAACGTACGGCTGTAGTTCAAACCCAGCCGCCAGCCCTGTCTACGCTGGTTGTTCTCCACTGTTGCGCTGGAGAACGTGGTGTTGAGCCCAAAGGCACCATAGGGCGTTGCCACCACACCACCCCCCAGCGCTGCCAGATAACCTTCGGCCACACGCCCCCCAAGGTTCGCGGACAATGCGTTGCTCAGGCCGTGCTGGTAAGTAAGCTCGGCAAAAGTGCCGTGGCCGCGGTAACTCTGACGCACATCGCCTAGCGTTGCGCTGTAGCGCGAATGCCCAGGGCGTATCGAGTCGGGTACCGCAGCATAGGGCACGGTGAATTGTGTGATGCTGCCGTCCGCTTCGATCACCTGGACATCAAGGTCCCCGTTATAGGCGGTGCCATACAGGTCATCGATTACGAACGGCCCAGGGGCAACCGTAGTTTCGTGAATCTTCCGACCGTCCTGGCTGATCACCACCCGTGCACTGCTGCTCGCGGTACCCCGTACTTGTGGCGCATATTGGCGCTGCGAGTCGGGCAGCATGCGGTCGTCGGACGCCAGCCGCGCACCACGGTAACCAATGCTGCCAAACAGGTTGCCCTGGGTGTAGCTGTCGCCCAGGGTCAACTCGCTACGCCACTGGGGCAGGGCGCGTTGAACATATGTGCGGACGCTGTTCCAGTTGCTCAGGCGGTTACCGCCGAAATTCGAATAGCTGTAGTTGGATTGATGGCGCAAGCGCCAAAGACCAATGTTGATTCCGGTGTTCAAGCCCAGGTACCCGTAACTTGAGTCACCGTCATCACCCAGTGCATAGCGGGAGCGATACAGGTTGGCGTCATAATTGGCAAAGGCCATGCTGTTGCCCGGTTCCCATTCCTCGGGGCTGATGTAGCCACGCGGTTTGAGATCCAGCAATGCCTGGGGAATGGTCAAGTCCAGCCGCAGTAGCGCACTGTCAAACTTGAAGGACGCACTGGGCAGGCGTTGGCTGAGGGCCGGGCAGTCATCCTGCTTATCGGTCTCATTTTCAGGTTCGCCACGAACCCCCAGGCCGTCGCGCAGGTACCGTTCGTTGAAACACGGTTCTATATCTGCGCTGCGGCTGCGAAACGCCACGTCGAGTCGGTTGACATAGCGGCCATTGAGATACAGATCGACCAGGTAGGTGCCTGGGTCGACCTGGCTGCGGTTATTGAACCGCTCAAGGCTGCCACCTGCCAGGCCTGACCCCAGCAACAGGCTATCGTCAAACCGATAGGTAGCCTCGCCACCGACGACAAACTCGTTGGCAAGCAACATGACAGCGCCAAGCACGGCGGGCGCATGCTGGCACCTAACGCGACAGTTCATGGAAGATCCCTACCTGGGCGCCGTAGTCGTTGATCAGTTGTGCGCGCAGTTGCACTACCCCATCCGACAGCAGCCCAGGATCAGGTAGCGCCCACTCAGCCTTTCCGAACGGCTCGACCATGGCCGGCTGCAGAGGTAGGCGATGGTCGCCCACCTCCAACACCGCAGAACCGAAAGAGGCGTAGAAACCCGTGGGGTTATGCACCCGTACCTGCCAACTGGTCCCGACCTGAGCCAGGCTGAACTGCAGCTTTTCAGGCAACTGGCCCGAGTTTCCCGCAACACTTTCCGGGCGATAGAACATTTTCAGGCGGTTACGCAGCATCAGCAGCATCTGATCGCGATCGGCATGCGCGGTATTGCGGGGCGGAATTTGCAGGATGTTGAGGTAAAACAAGGATTCGCGATCTTGTGGCAGCCCGGCGCCGGTGTAGATGATGCGCAGCGTCTGGCCACTGCCAGACGCCAGCCGCGAGACCGCCGGGTTTACCAGAAACGGTGCATCTGCCGTTTCAGGTGTCGAAACAGGATCGTCAATGTCGACCCAGGCCTGAACCACGTTGCTGAAGTGATCCTGGTTGGTTATCCGTACTGTCTTCTCCCGAGCCTGACCTGGATAGATGACACGTGTACCGTTGACTACCACGCTTCCACTGGCCGGCACCGTCCAGGCACCCGCCATCACCAACGCCAGTACAAGGGGCACCGCTCTGTGCAGGCGCACACCGCACATCAGTACACGACAAGAGATGGGCATTGGGCATCGAGTACTCCAGCGCCTGGCGACCCGCCACATACCCTTGAGGCGAGCATTAATCATTCGTAGCGCACGGTGTAGGTCACGGAGCTGAGGACAGGCCCGACCGTAACGGTCGGTTCTTCGGCCACGTAGCGAACGGCGTAGTCGGCACTGGCGGCGGTCTGACCGGAGGGCAGGCTGATAGTGCCGGCTGTAACAACTGCGTTTCCTGCCAGGTTCAACCGCGTACCACCCGGCCTGTCCAGTATTTGCAAAGCTACACCTCTGGCACCGCCGGTGGCGGTATTGACCAGGTTGCCCGCTGCGGTAGTCGGGTTGATGGCCTGAAAGATCACTGCAAATGTCTGATCATTCTCCGCCGGGGCCACGCACCCGGTGAGCCGCAGGCTGAACGTTGTCTCGCCTGCAACGCTGCCAGCATTCCCGTTGAGAGCCCCCACCGGAACGCTGTTGAGCAGTACCGTGGGTTCGGCAACGCCATTGACCACCGCCGAACAGGTTTGCGACGTAATCTCGCCATTAAAGTTTATAGTGCTGGCCGCAGACGCAATATTGGGTGTAATCGCGAGTGCAGCAATCGCCCACATGGCGTTGCGAACATTCATTCAAAACTTCCTGTGCTTGTTTGGAGACAAGCACACAGAATGAATACCCCTCACCTTGCTGGCTTTAAGACGCGTCTTAAAAACTACGGCTGCGTATCAATAACACCGCCACCCTTCCAGAGGCGCTACTGCTTGACCAGAGACCAACTCGAAACCCACCAGACCCTGATCTACTTCGCCGCCGTGCTGGCGGCCACCGTGTTTGGCTTGCTGTCCAGCACCGCCGCGCGCCATCTGGAAGCACTGGCCACCCCCGCTATTGCCGTACTGATGTACGCCATGTTCCTGCAGATTCCGTTTCTGAGCCTGCGCGAGGGCCTGAGTAATCGCCGCTTCATGGCTGCCTTGCTGCTGGCCAATTTCATTCTGGTGCCGTTGCTGGTCGCGGCCATTACCCGTGGCCTGGTGCACTACCCAGCACTGCTGGTGGGCGCATTGCTGGTACTGCTGACGCCCTGTATCGACTACGTGGTGATGTTCACCCACCTGGGCAAGGGCGATGCATGGTTGACCCTGGCGGCCACGCCCATACTGCTGTTGCTGCAACTGGTGCTGCTGCCGGTTTACCTGGCGGTATTGCTGGGGGACAGCGCACAGGTAGACCTGGCGATCAGGCCGTTTCTGCAGGCATTTCTGTTACTGATCGTGCTGCCGCTGGGGCTGGCGGTGCTGACCATCACAAGTGTCAAACGGTCCACTGCGGTGGCTGCCTGGAACGACGCCTGGGCCTGGATGCCAGTACCGGCAATGGCGCTGGTGCTGTTCGTGGTGATCGCACCGCAGATCAGCGTGGTGCTGAGGGACGTGGGCCAGTTGCTACCCGTGGTACCGGTGTACCTAGCCTTTGCAGTGCTGGCACCGCTGATCGGCTGGGCGACCGCACGGCTGATGCGGCTTCCGGTGCCCCAGCAACGCTCGATGATGTTCAGTGCATCCACCCGTAATTCACTGGTAGTGCTGCCATTGGCACTGGCGTTGCCAGAGCCGTTACGCACCCTGGCAGCGGCGGCGGTGATTACGCAAACACTGGTGGAGCTGGTGTGCGAGCTGATCTACGTGCGGGCGATCCCGAGGCTCACCCGCACGTAAAGGGCTCAGCTGACCACGTGCAGGTAGTGCAGGTGGCGCTCGTACTGGTCAAGGATATCGCCGATCACATCCTCACGGCTCCAGCCCATGACGTCGTAGTCCTGGCCACCTTCACGCAGGTACACCTCGGCGCGGAAGTACTTGCGTGCATCGTTGTTGTCGTCCGACTCGCGGATGACAAAACTGGGGGTATTGAACGCGCGCGGGCGAACTTCGTATTTGAAGCGGCCTTCACCCGCATGGGACAACTCCAAGGTGACACGGCCGTCGTCGCGCTCATCTACCGTGACGTCGTAACCCTGCTTGCGCAGTTCCTGGGCCACTTCCTCACAGGCGGGTTTCACCACATCGTTGATGAAGCGGGTCACGTGAGCCCGGCGCGGCATCATGGCAATGTTGCGCAGGCGCCGCTGCCAGCCGCCGTGATTCTGCCGGTGCTGGCGCTGGCCTGGCAGGGCCTGGGTGCGCAGGCCGCGCCGGGTGGCATCCAGGCCAAGCGCCTTGAACAGCCCCCACATCGCCACCAGCAGAATGACCGCAAACGGCAAGGCGCTGGCGATAGTGGCCGCCTGCAGCGCTTTGAGGCCGTTGGCCAGCAACAGGGCGATGGCTACGGCGCCCATGGTGACCGACCAGAACACCCGTTGCCACAGGGGCGAATGGCCTTTGCCCGACGAAGCGAGCATGTCGACCACCAGTGCCCCGGAGTCGGCAGAGGTCACGAAGAACACCACCACCATCAGCACCGCCAGCATCGACACGGCCGTTGACCACGGGAAGTGCTCAAGGAATGCGAAGAGCGCCAGCGAACTGTCCTGGTCGACGACCGTCGCCAGGTCCTTGATGCCGCCGTGCAGGATCATGTGAATGGCGGTATCGCCGAACACGGTCATCCACAGCAGGGTGAAGCCGGCCGGTACGAACAACACGCCGCAGACGAACTCGCGAATGGTGCGGCCGCGGGAAATACGCGCGATGAACAGCCCGACGAAGGGCGACCAGGACAGCCACCAGCCCCAGTACAGCAACGTCCAGCCACCGATCCAGTCGGTGGGTTCGTAGGCGAACAGGTTGAAGGTTTTATTGACGATGTCGGACAGGTACGCGCCCGTGTTCTGTACGTAGGCCTGCAACAGGAACACGGTCGGGCCCACAATCAGCACGAACAGCATCAGGATCACCGCCAGGCCCAGGTTGAGCTCGGAGAGGATACGGATGCCTTTATCCAGCCCACTGGCCACCGACAGGGTGGCAAGGGTACAGGTGACAGCAATCAGAATGACCTGAATGGTGGTGCTGATGGGCAAACCAAACAGCTGGTGCAGGCCGCTGTTGATCTGCAGCACGCCGTAGCCTAGCGAAGTGGCGACGCCAAACACCGTGCCCAGAATGGCAAAAATGTCCACCGCATGCCCGATGGGGCCGTAGATACGCTCGCCAATCAACGGGTACAGCGCCGAACGCAGAGTCAGCGGCAGCCCATTGCGGAAGCTGAAGTAGGCCAGGATCAGCGCCACGATGGCGTAGATGGCCCAGGCATGCAAGCCCCAGTGGAAGAACGTGATGTTCATCGCTTCGCGCGCTGCCGCGATGGTGTTGGGCTCACCCACCGGCGGGTTGATGAAGTGCATCACCGGCTCTGCAACGCCGAAGAACATCAGGCCGATGCCCATGCCTGCGGAGAACAGCATGGCGAACCAGCTTTTGTTGGGGTAATCCGGCTCGCTGTGGTCCGGGCCCAGCTTGATGTCGCCGTAACGGCTGACCGCCAGGAAGACCACGCTGATGAGTACCAGCGCCACGGTGAGGATGTAGAACCAGCTGGCGTTGGTGATGATCCATTGCTGGACGTGTTCGAACACGTGCTGGGCGTGTTCCTGGAAAACAGTGGCATACAGCACCAGCAACAATACGAGTATGGCACTGGTGAAGAAGACGGGCGGGTTGATGGTGCTCCTGCGTTTTTGCTCTGCAGTCATAGGCAGTATTACTCCTGGCGTTCAGCGCTGCGCACCGAGAATGGGTGGTCAGGACACGACCACCCTCGGCGCGTGATGAATGAGAGATACTGAAACCTTACCGTCAGTTCCGGCATTTCCCAAACTTAACCGCTGTGTTTTACCGCCAGGCATTCGCCAGCAAGTCAGCCCAGGTCGCGTTTGAGCGCGGCAATGTGCTCCGGGCCGATCCCGCAGCAGCCACCTACCATGCTGGCGCCCCGCTCGCGCCAGTCGGTGGCCCAGGCCAGGTAGCCCGGTGGGTCGAGGTCTTCACGCAGTTCATCCAGGCCATCATTGGCCGTGGCCTCCTTCGGCTGCGGCGGGAAGGCGTTGGCGTACGCCCCTATTGCCACCTCGGCCCCGTGCTGTTCGATCACCTGGCGGGCCACATCGATTGCAGCGCCAATCACTTCGGGCTGGCTGCAGTTGAACAGCACCGCCGCAGCACCGAGGGCAACCACGGCCTCGATGGCATCGGCTACCGGTTCACCTGAGCGCAAGCGTGGCACGGCGTCCACGTCTTCGTCCTGCAAGGTGAACGACACCCAGAACGGGCGGCCGTCTGCAGGCAGGTGCTGATGAATGGCCCGCACTTCGGCAATGGCGCTTTGGGTTTCTGCCAGCCACAGGTCCACATGGGGTGACAGGCCTTGCAGCAGTGGCAGCAGCACCTCAGCCACGCGCGCTGGCTGGAACAGGTCGGGGCGGTAGGAGCCGAACAGCGGTGGCAAGGAGCCTGCCACCTTCACCGGGTGCGCACCGCTGTCGGCGGCGTGACGGGCCAGTTGCCCGGCAATATTGGCGAGCTGGCGCCCCTCTTCAGCGAAGCGCGCTTCGCCAATATGGAAAGGCACCACCGCGTAGCTGTTACTGGTGATCACCTGGGCACCTGCAGCAATGAACGCCGCATGCACACCCACCACGGCCTCCGGCGCTTCGCTCAGGGCCAGTGCCGACCACTCGGGCTGGCGGAACGGCGCCCCGCTGCGTTGCAGTTCACGGCCCATGCCACCGTCAAGAATCACCATCGCTCGCTGTTTCATATAACTACTCTAAAGGTGCTTATGAATAAAATTCATTATGTTGACCACATATATAACTATTAAATACCCAAACCCTTTTTTGGCCAACTTTTCAGGTATGAACATGCGATTTTCTGCATTGCTCGGCGCGGGCCTCGTGCTGCTTGCCACCGCCTCCCAGGCTTTTGCCGGTGCCACGCTGGAGCGAGTCGAATCGCGCAAGGAACTGGTCAATGTGCTGATGGAGAGCTACCCGCCGTTTTCCTTCCTGAACGACCAGAACCAGCTGGATGGCTTCGACGTGGATGTGGCCAAGGCCGTGGCCGCCAAGCTGGGCGTGAAACTGCGCCTCGAAACCCCGTCCTGGGACGTGATCGCCGCAGGGCGCTGGAGCGGCCGCTACGACATCTGTATCTGCTCCATGACCCCGAGCAAGGCCCGCGCCGAGGTGTTCGACTTCCCGGTTGAATACTACGCATCGCCTGCGGTGATCGTGGTCAACGCCAAGGACGATCGCATTCACGGCGCCAAGGACCTGGACGGGCGCAAGGTAGGCCTGACCAGCGCCTCCAGCTATGAAAGCTACCTGAACAAGAACCTGGTGATTGAAGGTGACGAGGGGCGCAAGATCGAATACCCGTTCGACTTCGTGCAGATCGCGCCCTACGACACCGACAACGTCGCCTTCCAGGACCTGGGGCTGGGCGCCGGCGTGCGCCTGGATGCCATCCTCACCAACCTGGTAACCGCACAACCGCGCCTGAACCAGGACAAGCGCTTCAAGCTGGCCGGTGCACCGCTTTATGAAGAGCCGAACGCCGTAGCCATCGAAAAAGGCGACGCCGAGTGGGATGCCAAGGTACGCCAAGTATTCGCCGAGCTGAAAGCGGATGGCACCCTGAGCAAGCTGTCGCAGAAATGGATCGGCGCCGATATCAGCAAATGAGTACCTTCCCTTCCGCCCCCAAACCCACGGCCCCCCGTCTGCTGGGCTTCAAAACCCGGTTGCTGCTGACCTGGCTGGTGATGTTCGCGTTGTTTATCGGGTTCTTTCTCAGCTTTGACCTGAAGTTCTCGATCATTGTGGAGAAGTTTCCCAACCTGGCGGGCTTCACGCTTGGGCCAAACGGGTTTCTGCAAGGGGCGGCACTGACGCTGTTCCTGTGCCTATGCTCGATGGTAGTGTCGGTGCTGCTAGGCTTTGCTGCGGCCCTGGCCAGGCTGTCGGGCAGCGCGGTGCTGGTGGGCGTGGCCAGCTTCTATACGTCGTTCTTCCGCGGTACGCCGCTGCTGATCCAGATCCTGCTCATCTACCTGGGCCTGCCCCAGGTGGGGCTGGTGCCAGGCGCCATCAGTGCCGGCATCATCGCCCTATCCCTGAACTACGGCGCCTACCTCAGCGAAATCTTCCGCGCCGGCATTCTGGGCGTGGCCCGGGGCCAGCGTGAGGCCGCACTGGCCCTCGGCATGCGCCCGCCGCAAATCTTCAGCAGCATCGTGCTGCCCCAGGCCATGCGCGTGATCATCCCGCCCACGGCCAACCAGTTCATCTCGATGCTGAAGGATTCGTCGCTGATCTCGGTGATGGGGGTATGGGAAGTCATGTTCCTTGCCCAGTCCTACGGCCGCTCCAGCTACCGCTACCTGGAAATGCTGACCACGGCGGCGGTGATCTACTGGGTGCTGTCGATTGTGCTGGAACTGGTGCAGGCGCGGCTGGAGGGGCATTACGGGAAGGCGTATCAGCGTTAAGGCCCCTTCATGGCATCGGTGGTAGCCTTGATGATCTCTCTGGCTGCTTCGACGCTGATCGGCAGCGGAGCCTGAGCATCATCCTGCTCGGGCTTGGGTCGATGATGGAAATAACGAAGCAGGGCGATCAAAAGCAAGGTGGGAACGGTCGACAGCGCCACGATGATAGGGACATCACCTGTGGCGTGGGGCCGTATCGAAGTGAAGAGATACCAACTGCCCAAGCTAATGCGAATGTTGCCCAGAAACACAAAACCAAGCAGCGCTACGTAGAAAATGATCACCAGTACCACCGTCACGGTGGTCAGGCGCTTCTCCCATCTAAAACGCCAAGACTCTCGCCTCAGGTAGTCACTGACAAGCCCTGCATTGTCCGCTTCGCCAAGAGACAGATCGTCACTGGTGCTGGTCATAGAAACCCGATGGCCTTCAGCCTGAATTCCATTGCTGCTGTGGACACCCCAAAAGCTTTGGCCAACCGGGCGAGGTCTGTCACTCGCTGCTCGAGGATCATGTGCTTGACCAACGCTGCCGGCATTAACAAGGCGGCAGCAAACCTGTTGGCGGCAACCTCCCTCGGGTCACGCGCCCTGGCACTGAATTGCTCGGTGGTATCACGAGGGGCATCCAGATCACCGTGAACGTGATGACCGATTTCGTGAGCAATGGTGAAGCGCTGGCGAACCGGCGCGTCGCCGAGGTTATAGGTGATGAGGGGATTGCCGTCGCGATAGGAGTAATGGCCACTTTCGTTGGGCCGCCAGTTGGCTTGGTCGAAAGGATTCAACGGTTTGACCTCGATGCCCATCGCGTGAGCAATGGCGAGGGGGTTAACAGGCAACCGCCCGTCCCAGTGGGCATGCAGGACGTCGTTTGCAGTGCGGTACTCCATACGGCCTCCTGTCGCAGGTGGTGGTGTTTTGAAAATGAGGCTGGATTCTGCACAAGTCAAGCAGACTGGGTCAAATGCGCACTGACACACGATGTGTCGCCTGCCCTCAAACCCTCAACGCGGCCCATCCGCCACCAACTTCGAAGAAAACTGCCCCACCGCCGTCACCACCTGCTGCGCCCCGGACTGGATCTCGCTGATCACGCTGCCAGCCTGCTGGGCCAGGCTCAGGCCAATTTCTGCCTGTTTTCGGCTCTCCCCCATGCTGACCACCGCCTCTTCCACCAAGGCGTTGTTCTTCTGCACCACTTCGACGATTTCCTGGGTAGCGGCGCTGGTGCGGCCAGCCAGCTTGCGCACTTCGTCCGCCACCACCGCGAACCCACGGCCCTGGTCGCCGGCACGTGCCGCTTCGATTGCGGCGTTAAGCGCCAGCAGGTTGGTTTGCTGGGCAATGCCACCGATGGTGGAAACGATGGATGTGATCAGGTGCGACTGGTGCCCCAGCGCCTCGACGCCCGTGGACACGCTGGTAACCTGGGTGACGATGCGGTTCATGGTGTCGACCGTATCGCGCACAGCCTCGGCGCCGCGCTGGGCGGAGCTGTCGGTTTGCCGTGAAATTTCGTAGGCAACGTCTGCCGCCGAGTTGACCTGCTGCTCGTGTTCCACCTGCTCGGTGATATCCACCGCAAACTTCACGATCTTGTACAGCTGCCCACGGGTATCGCGCACCGGGTTGTACGACGCCTCCAGCCACAGCTCCCGCCCGTGCTTGTCGAGCCGCTTGAACCGCTCGGCAACGAAGCGGCCGTCATTGAGGCTGGCCCACAACTGCTGATACTCGGCAGACCTGGTGTACACCGGGTCGCAGAACAGGCTGTGGTGCTTGCCGACGATTTCCGCCAGGGTGTAATGCACGGTGTTGAGGAAGTTCTCATTGGCCGTGAGGATGGTGCCGTCGAGCTTGAACTCGATCACCGCCGTCGAGCGGGACAGCGCCTTGATCAGCTCTTCATTCTCGCGGGCCTGGTCGATGCCAGCCGTGACGTCAATGCCGTAGGCAGACATGTGCGTGACTTCACCTATGGGCGACTTCACAGGGCACCAGGCTGCACGCATCCACACCATGCGGCCATCGGCGGCAAAGTAACGGTAGGCGTCGCTTACACCGGTACCTTTGGCAATCGCCGCCTGGAAGTTCCTGTAACACGGCAGCTCCTTGACGTAGCTGGGCGCCAGCGTACCCAGTGAACTGCCTACCAGCCGCGAGGCGTCGATGCCGATGAACTGTGCAAAGCGTTCATTGACTGCGGTGATCTGCATGCCCCGGTCCACGGTGATTTCAAGCATCTCGCTGGACCTGCTCTGTTCTGCAGCGCGCAGCCTGGACAGTTCCTGCCTGAGCGCCTCGACCTCTTCCTTAAGCCGTTGATTGAACATGGAACACCTCGCATTGTTGGGCAGCAACTCTCGGGCCTGAACAGCCCCGGTAATGGTAGGACACTGGGAACAAGCCTCAGGTTTGCCGCCCCTGCTGTAACCACGCGGCAAGGTCCGCTGCCGGCATGGGCCTGGCGTAATAATAGCCCTGCCCCTGATCGCAGCCCCACCCACGCAACACATGGTGATGCAGGTCGGTCTCTACGCCTTCGGCAACCACGGTCAGGCGCAGGTCTCGCAACAGGCTGACCAGGCCACGTACGATGTGCCAGTCATTGCCGCCCGGTTGCAGTTCCACCAGCAGGGAGCGGTCGAGCTTTACGCTGGTGGCGGGGATTTTGCGCAGGTAGATCCAGTTGCTGTAACCGCTGCCGAAGTCATCGATGCCGATCGCGACGCCCAGGGCGCGGAAACGCTGAAGCTGCTCATGCACCGTGTCGAAGTCGGTGACCAATGCGCTTTCGGTGAACTCCAGCTCGACCTGCGCAGGGCTGACGTCATATTCAGCCAGCGCCTTGTTCAGGTCGTCATACAATTGCCCGTCACCGAGATCGAGCGCCGAGATGTTGAGCGACACCTGCAGGGTGATCTGGTGGGCCCGCCAGTCAGCGATCTGGTGGCACACCTGCCTGATGACCCAGCGCGTAATGCCGCGGATGGACGCCGTGGTTTCTGCCAGCGGAATGAACTCTGCCGGGCTGATCTGGCCCAGGGTTGGGTGCACCCAGCGCAACAGCGCCTCCACCGCCACGCAGCGGTTGCTGTTGAGGTCCATGCGCGGCTGGTACACCAGGCTGAGCTGGTCTGGCGCGGCAAGTGCCGCTTCCAGGGCGTTGAGAATGGCGGTGTTGCGCCGCAGGCTGGCATCCACCACCGGGTCGTAGGCAAGCCAGCGCTGGTCGGCCTTGCGCGCGGCGTCCGTCATGCTCGCCATCAACCGCAGAATGTCCAGCGACGGGTCTACATCCACGCCCAGTGCAAGCACGCTGATGCCCACGTCCGGCACAACGGGCACGTTACCGCTGTGCAGCGGGCCGCTCAGGGAACGCACCAGTTCACCCAGCCTGGCGCCCAACACGGACGCGTCACAGGCACCCACCACGGTCATGAAGCCCAGGGTGCTGGGCCGGTACAGGCGGCAACCTTCCGGCAGCGCCGCCATCAGTACCTCTTTCACCGCCAGCATGAAATTGGTGAAGAACTCGATACCCAGTGCCTTGAACAGGCTGTCCATGCCGGCGGCCGATATCGGCTCGATGAAGATAGCCACCTGGCCCGTCAGCGCCGCCGCATCCTTGAAGTCGGCTTCGAACCGGCGGCGGTTGGGCAGGCCGGTCATGGGGTCGTAGAAGTTCTGCTGGTGGATCGACTGCAAGCGCTCGACCACAACCCTGGCGGCGTTGCTGAGCAGGTTGCGGTCCCGCTCGCACAAGGCCGGCCGGGTCTCATGGTCGATGATGCAAAGGCCACCCAGGCTCACCCCGGGGCGAATCACCAAGGGGGCACCTGCGTAATAACGAATATGCGGGCTGGCCTGTACCAGCGGGTTATCCACAGTGCGGGCGTCCTGCAAGGTGTCGCAGATTTCCAGCACCGACTCCTGCCAAAGCCCGTGAGCACAGATGGACACGTCCCGGGGGGTGCGGTCATCCGCCAGGCCAATCTTGGCCTTGAACACCTGATAGTCGCGGTCTACCACGCTGACCAATACGGTGGGCACGTCGAAGTAGGCACACAGCATGTTGACTATGCTGTTGAGTACCGGGTCGGAGCCGCCCGCCAGCTCGGAAGTAAGGCGGTCCACTTCAACCAGGCGCAAGCGCTCGTCTTGCAGGATCGTTAGATTGTCCATGAAAACTCCGGTTGAAGTACCTTTGAATCGTAGCCTATAAGGCACAATGCCAGCTTATCTGGTGTTTATTGTTAAGGACAATGAAAGCCCGAGGGGGCTGCGGCCAAAAAAATCTATTGGACGGTGCCTGTTATCTCGCCTATGAGTCCCTGAGGCTCTGCTGTTGTGTTGCAGGTTCGTACTGATGAATTCCAGACTATTCCGGAGTGATTCTTGACCTGGTTGAAACGTGTAATCGTCGCCCTTTTGCAGCGCCTGGAACGGGTGCAACTGAGTGTTGCCAGCCGTTACCTCGGCGCCGTGCTGGTAGTGGCCTTGTGTTGCGCCGCCCGTGCGCAGATGTCGCCTGCCGCCCTCCCCTACCTGTTCTTCATACCCGGCCTGATGCTGATCGGCTTCTGGTTCGGCGCCGGGCCTTCGGTACTGGGGTGCACCCTGGCGGTGCTGGCTGCGCAGTACTTTTTCATCGGCCCACTGGGGTTCGCCGCAGACTGGACAGCCTGGGCCAACAGCCTGAGTTTTGGCCTGGTGACGCTGGGCATGGCGACGATCTGCTCGCTGCTGCGCAGCAACCTCAACGCCGTGGACCATTTGAACAGAACCCTGGAAGACGAAGTGGAACGCCGTACCGATGAACGGGACAGTATCTGGAACGTATCCCCGGACCTGATCTGCACCCTGTCCGACAGCGGCCAGCTACTGGCCATGAACCCGACGTGGCAGCTGGCGACAGGCTGGAGTGAGGAGCAGCTCAAAGCCGGCGCATTCTACAGTTTTATCTCGCCAGCACAGCTGGCAGATGCATTGCGCGAACTCAACGGCAAGGCCATCGCCGAACTGGACACGCAAAGCGTGCGCAGCAACGGCCAGCCTTTGCTGCTGAACTGGCGCATCACCAGCCTTGCCGGCCTGTATTGCGCCGTAGCCCGGGACGTTACCCAGTACCGCGAGCGCCAACAGGCCTTCGAGCGGGTGAGTTCGCAACTGCAGCAAAGCCAGAAGATGGAGTCGCTGGGGCAACTGACCGGTGGCCTGGCCCATGACTTCAACAACCTGCTGACCGTGATCAGCGGCAGCCACGACATGATCGAGCAGCGCCTGGCCCAAGGCCGCCACGGCGAACTGGACCGCTACCTGGCGCTGGCCAGAACGGCCACGCGCAAGGCCAGCACCCTTACCCACCGGCTACTGGCATTCGCCCGCAGGCAGCCGCTGGCCAGCGCGACGGTGGATGCGGTGCTGTTGATCGAGGACATGAAAGACCTGCTGTCCAGAACGCTTACCCCGCGCATCGAATTCCAGTTCGAGCCCTTGCAGGGCTCGGCGCTGTGCTACTGCGATGCGCATCAGCTGGAGAACGCCCTGCTGAACCTCTGCATCAACGCCCGCGACGCAATGCCACAGGGGGGCCGATTGCAGGTGCGGGTGAGCAAGGTGGCGATCGGGGCGGGCCATGCCGAGCTCGCCGCCGGCGAATACGTGGAAATCTGTGTGACCGACACGGGCATGGGCATGCCAGCCAGCGTGGCGGAACGAGCGTTCGAGCCCTTCTTCACCACCAAGCCGCTCGGCTCGGGTACCGGGCTGGGGCTGTCGATGGTCAAGGACTTCGCCCGCCAGGCGTCGGGCACGGCACTGATTGACTCGGTGATGGGCGAAGGGACGTCCGTCAGTTTGCTGCTGCCGATTTACCGTGACCCGGTACCTGCTGCTGTTGCTGCGCCTGTAGACGAATCAGCAGGTGAACCCGCCAGCCAGCGTGGGTGCGCCATGGTGATCGAGGATGAGGTAGCGATCCGTGAACTGGTTGCCGAGTCCTTAAAGGAACTCGGCTTCGAGGTGATCGAGGTGACCGCCCCTGCTGAGGCCTTGCAGCACATCGACCAGCGCCCAGACCTGCAGCTGGTGGTGACCGACCTGGTGCTGCCTGGCAGCCTGGCCGGTGACCGCATTGCCGAAGGCGCCCGGGCACGGGTGCCGGGGTTGCGGGTGCTGTTCATTTCCGGCTTGATCGACGGTGCCGCCGAACTGGCAGAGCGCCAGGACCGCACCCGTCTACTGCCCAAGCCCTTTACCCTGCAGCAGTTCAAGGCCTGTGTGGAAGGCATGTTTACCGAGGCAAACACCACAACCCAACCGTGATCGCAGGGCGCCATCGCTCGATCACTCGCAGGCTGCGCGGCCTACCCCTGGCAAAACCGAATACGGTTGCCAAACGGGTCGTAAACCTCCAGCACCTTGCCCCACCCTTGCTCGACAATATCCGGCCGCCCATACCCATACCGCTTGGCGGCCAACTCATCGCGCAGGCGTTCGATGTTCACCATGGGTACAAACAGCGTGCTCCCTGGGCTGGCATCCCCATGGTGCTCAGACAGATGAACTTTCAGCCCGTCGCGCTGAATACCCATATACAATGGCAGGTCCGCCTCAAAGCGGTGTTCGAACTCGACTGTGAAGCCGAGAAACTCCAGGTAAAACTCCCGGGCTTTCGCTTCATCGAACATGCGCAGTATGGGGATGGCTGTTTCGAACCGGATTGCTGAAGGGTCGGGTGCCGTGGGGAGCATTGCCGAAGCGGTGTTCCAGTCCTTGTAACCCAACTGCTGCGCCACGATTTCCAGCGCCGCGGAATGGGGCAGGTTCTGGTCCCGGGTTGCCAGGGATGCACGCAGTGCCTTGGCCATGCGCTTGGCGGTATCAATAGTCGACATCTTGCCTCCTGAAGCCGAAGCAGACCGGTGCTCGCATTGCCAAACCTCGGCTGAAGAGAGGATGTGCAGGAATGAGGTGTTGAAATGCTTTCACCTTTCCGGGACGGAGCGAGCGGCAGGCAGCATTGGCCTGGGAGCGATAGTACAGGGTGTGAGGTTAGGCCGGAAGGCGGGGCGGTGTTAAGTGAGCACTGGCCCTACTGACGCTAGAAACTCTGTGGTTTCCCGGTTGGAACGCAGGCGCACCACCCGGCAGCCCGCAGGCGCGGTGGCCGCCAACTGTTCCATCTTGGCACGCGCAGTGTTTCTCGATGACCAGATGTACTTGAAGAACTCGGGAAGGTTGCCGAGTAATTCCGGGCAATTCTCCGGCAAGTCTGGGCGCGTGTGGCCCCGGTTCGACAAGGTTCTGAAAACCACGCGCCAGCACCTGAGCGCCAGGGAGCGGTCGACCCAGATGAGAACGTCGGCACGGGCCAGGCGGGTATCCCAGGTTTGCGAATGACCGCCTTCGAAGATCCATCGATCACCGGCCTCTACTTCATGGCACAGGCGGGTTTTCTCGTCCCGGCTGCGCTCTACCCAGCCAGGTTGCCAATGGATGGTATCGATGTGGATAACCGGCAGGCCCGTGCGCTCGCCCAGTTGGCGGGCCAATGTGCTTTTGCCGGCGCCGGGTTGGCCGACGATCATGACCCTTTGCACATGAACTCCTTTTCGAATAAGGGGTGTTGTTGATGTCGGTGCGGGAACGGCAACCCTTCGTTGCTACGCTTCGCCAGCACATGAGCTTGCCGCAGGTGCACTTGAAACAAGCATCCATGAGGCCCCAAGTTCAGGTTGGAACTGCCACGATCCTTCCTACGAGATTGGGTGACAGCTGTGTTCAGGGTAGGAATACCGGGAAGCTTGGAAACCCGGCCAGGCCGAGGCCTGCCCACACACAGCCGCCATTAAAGTGACAACCTGCACACAGGAGCGCCTGCGATGGCGACTGAAGACTCTATTGGGGCGCGGCTGTGGAGGCAACATCCCAAAGGTCGGATAAAGCTCGCTTGGCGTAGGAGCCAAGAATGCAGTGCAAGAACTCATCACCCCATCAATGCTGATGCCGATGATGAATATCCGGAAAGTGCGCATGGCTGTGGCGCATCGGCAGGTGCTCATGCCGATGGCTGTGAGGCTCCGCCCCATCCCATTCGAAGTCATGGTCGTGCTGATGATGTTCATCATGCACATGCCGGTGATCATGTAGCTGGCGCAGGTGCTGATGTTCATGGGCATGGCTTTCGGTCAGGTGTATCCAGACGCCGAGCGCCATCAGCGCGGCAGCTACCCAGAACAACCCGGTCACAGCCTCGCCCATAAACAGAATCGAGATGGCAGCCCCAAGGAACGGCGCAATCGAGAAGTACGCCCCCGTACGTGCAGTCCCGAGCCCTCTCAATGCCAGCACAAACAGCACCAGGCTGAAGCCATAGCCCAAAAAGCCCACGATCAGGATCGGCCCAAGCCGCGCCAGCTCTGGTAGATGCGCGCCAAGCGCAATGGCCAGCACTGTGTTCACCACACCCGCTACCACGCCTTTGGTGCCCGCAATGAACAACGCGTCGGACGCCGAGATCTTGCGCGTCAGGTTGTTATCCACAGCCCAGCACATGCACGCGATCGCCACTGCAAATGGCCCCAACCAGCCCTGGACGCCAGCGGGGCCCTGCGGCCAGGCCAGCAACACGCCCCCCGCGACAATGGCCACCATGCCAGCGACAATCCGGCGGTCGGCGTTTTCCTTGAACACGATCCAGGCCAGTACCGCCGTCAGCACGGCCTCAAGGTTGAGCAGCAGCGACGCCGTAGTCCCTGAGGTGAGGGCCAAGCCAAACATCAATGCGACCGGCCCCAGCACGCCACCAAAGGCGATTGCGCCCAAAAACCATGGCCACTCTGCTGCGGCCAGGCCGGTAGGCGTCCAGCCACGGTCGCGAACTAGCCGGGTGATGGTCAGCCCTACGCCGCTACCCAGGTAGAGCAGGCCGCCCAGCAGGACCGGAGACATGCCCAGCCCCAGGAACTTGGCCAGTGGGGTACTTGCACCGAACAGTAATGCGGCGCCCAGCGCGTAGACTATGCTGTTGGTCATGGTGCGGTCCGTAGTGCAGTGGGCTTGGTATGAACGATACCCCTCCCATGCCCTGCCCGCACGCACTAGCTATCCTTATCAGGGAGCAATCTTCGCGGGTTCCACTTGTAGCATCCAGCGGCTCCGCTGGGACTGAAGCGCTTCTTCAAGCACCGAGGCTTCCCACCCGTTCTGGGCATGGCGGCTCCGCTCAAATGTATCGCTCAAAACCTTCAGCAAGTTGCGCGACTGAGTAACAGCTTTGGGCGTGGTCACATCGTCCTTGAGATCGCCCTGAATGTAAGTAAGCACTCGCTCTTTCTGGCTTGCCTGCTGAGTGGCGCTGGCCTCTACCAGAATCCCCTCATCGTAGGCCAGGCGCGTGCTGCTGCTCGCCTGGTCATCGATCAGGTGATAGGTGTAGTTCTGCGACTTGCGGTCGTTATCCAGGTTAAGGGCTCCCTGCTGGCCAATGGCGCGATGGAACGAAGCCTGCAGCTTGCTCTGCTGATGCTGCTCAACAGACAAGTTCTGCAAGGCCCGCCCTTTGATAGACGTGGTCTGCGACAGGTTGAAGCTGAAACTGTCCACTTCATCTGGCCGCATCGGGTTTGAACTGCGTGCGTTCTCGCTGATCGATGCTTTGAAGTCTGCCAAGCCACTCAACAGGGCACGGTCGTTGTCAGTCAGCGGCAATGGCCGCTGAGTAACTGGCTGGCGGTTGTCATCCATGCTGTTGAGCGCGGTGAATGCATCCTTGAGCAGGCCCACCAGGTGCCTGTCGCCATGCCCACGGCTTTGCGCAGCGTCGAACTGGTTCAGGTAATTGTCGATTGCTGCTTTGCGTTGGGCGCGGTTACCCAGTAATTCGGCATCCTGTGTGTCCAGGCTAAGTTTTACCTGGCCGGATGGGCCCTCGAGGCTGAGGCTTCGCGCCTTGTCATTGATTGCCAGATCAAATGCCTGCTCGCCGCTCGGGGTTTCGAGCTTTGCCGTCATTTGCAGTGACGTAAACACCGCTGGATCAAGCTTTACCAGGCTGCCCAATTTCAGTTGCGGCGGTACTTCATACAAGCCATCGATAGCGGACTGGAATGAATCAGCCAGTTCGCCTAGCCCCTTCAGCTCATCCGCAGTGAGTTCAGCACCTTCAACTTCGGCGCTGGCAGCCAAGCCCTTTTCGCTGCTGGCCAACAACAGCTTTACAGTAGCCCCGGAGGCGGTGGTGAGGTTGAACGTAACGCCGTTGTCCGGGTGATTGCGCAGGTTCTGTTGCTGGAGCTTGAGTTCATCCGCAGTTAGCGGCGCGTTATCTGTGTAGGTGAATAGCGACTGGGAAATGCTGTTGCCGCCATTTAGCGCCAGCTGCTGCATGAGCGCGCCGCCGATACCCTTGAAGCGGCTGGCGGTTCTGGACGACTCGAACGCAGTTTGCAGGGTTGTGGATAACGTATTCTGGCTGTCACTTTCCCAGGCATAGCGGGTGCGGGCTGAGAGCAGGCTATGGCGGGAATAGATGTCTGGATCATTGCCAGTAGGGGTCTGGCCGAGAGCGACGTGGCTGCTCGGCGAGGATGGCGTATCGGCGATTGGGGTAGCGGCCTGCTTGCTCGCGATCGCTGGAGATGAATGCGAAAGGGTGGCGCGTTGGTCCAGGTGATAGGTTGCTGTTATCGAAACCATGGGGGCGTCCTGCCGGGCGTGGGTGTTGCAATGATATCGGCAGGCCATCATGTTTCATTAGGGGAACGACACAGCCTTTAGGTTTACACGCACTCTAGCGATCGCTCTCAACCCAACGAAGTCATAATCAGCCTGCCTTTCAGCGAAATCGGAAACCTGAAACACCGGCGGCTTGTTCGTTATGATTCGTGTTCGAAAACTTCCTACCCAAAAGCCCTCCCTTTTTAGCCGTTGTCCTGAACAGAATCTGGATTGCTTTCGTACCGCAACCATCCCGCAACAGTTGAGCTTCCCGCTGCACGATCCTTGGGATGAACACGCCCTTCATTAACAGGCACCTCTGCAAAATCAAACGGGCTCATCCCCTCAATGCACGCAACATTGACCCCGTACTGGTCGGGCGAAGAGCGGCGCTGGTGAAAGGTATAGATGCCGCATTTCGAACAGAAGTAGTGCTTGGCTTCACGAGTGTTGAACTGATAAAGGGTCAGCGCCTCTTGCCCTTGAGTGACAGTGATATCCCCCAGATTGGCCGATACCGCCACAGCGCCTCGCATACGGCAGAGCGAGCAGTTACACCGGCGTGTGGTTCGCAGGCCGTCGGTCAGGCGCAGCGAAAACCGCACGGTCCCGCAATGGCAGGCTGCTTGGTAAACAGGGCGATCATCGCTTTTTTCATTAGTCATGGCGTTTCTCTAGTCTAGGAAACTAACTTGAAGACTCACGGCACAGGCTCTGAATGTATACCCATCGGCCTGAACCGTGAATCTCTCCCACGCGCAGCCGCTAACGCAGCAGGTTGGTCTTCGCCAAGTCCAACACCTCGTCACCACGCCCGCTCATTACCGCTTTTAGCATGTACAGGCTGAAGCCCTTGGCCTGCTCCAGCTTGATCGCCGGCGGCATGACCAACTCCTGAGTAGCGGTGACCACGTCGACCAGCACCGGGCCATCGTGCGCCAGTGCACGGCGCAGGGCGTCTTCCAGGTCTTCCGAGCGCTCTACGCGAATCCCTAGGATGCCCATGGCATTGGACATGGCGGCAAAATCGGGGTTGTGCAGGTCGGTGCCGGTGTCAAGGTAGCCAGCCGCTTTCATTTCCATGGCGACGAAACCCAGTGAGGCGTTGTTGAACACCACCACCTTCACGGGCAATTTCAGCTGCGAGAGCGAGATGAAGTCCCCCATCAACATGCTGAAACCACCGTCGCCACTCATCGAGATGACCTGGCGACCCGGGAAGGCTGCCTGCGCGCCCATGGCCTGGGGCATGGCATTGGCCATCGAGCCGTGGTTGAACGAGCCGACCAGGCGACGCTGCCCATTCATCTTCAGGTAACGCGCTGCCCAGACAGTGGGCGAACCCACATCAGCGGTAAATATCGCGTCTTCGGTGGCCAGTTCGCTGAGCAGACGCGTGACGTATTGCGGATGGATCGGCCGGTCTCCCTTGGATGGCTCGGCCAGGTCGTCCAGGCCCTGGCGCGCCTTGCCATAGGCTTTCAGTGAGTCCTCCAGGAAACGGCGATCTGTTTTGCGCGTCAGGCGCGGCAGCAGCGCGTTGAGCGTTTCGCCGACATCGGCAGCGATGCCAAGCGACAGGGTGGCACGGCGCCCCAGCGCTTGCGGGTCACGGTCAACCTGTACGATCTTGGCATCGCTCGGGTAGAACTGCCGGTAAGGGAAGTCGGTGCCCAGCATCACCAGCGTGTCGCAGCCCAACATCGCGTGGTAACCGGAGCTGAAGCCAATCAACCCCGTCATGCCCACGTCGAAGGGGTTGTCCCACTCCACGTGCTCCTTACCCCGCAGCGCATGGACCACCGGCGCACCAAGCGCATCGGCCAGCGCCACCACCTGGTCATGAGCCCCCGCGCAGCCACTGCCGCACAGCAGGGTCACCTTGTGGCTGTCTTCCAGCAACTCGGCCAGGCGCTGCAAGTCGGCTTCGGCTGGCAGGATGCGCGGCTGCTGCAACGCAGGCCAGGCTGCCGGCTTTTCCTCCACCTCCAGCAGCGATACATCACCGGGTATCACCACCACTGCTACACCGCGATTGAGAATGGCCGAGCGCATTGCCCGGTGCAGCACCTGCGGCATCTGCGCCGGGTTGCTGACCAACTCGATGAAATGGCTGCATTCCTTGAACAGCTCCTGCGGGTGGGTTTCCTGGAAGTAGTTCAGGCCAATCTCCGAGGACGGGATTTGCGCGGCGATGGCCAGCACCGGCACTCGGTTGCGGTGGCAGTCGAACAGGCCATTGATCAAGTGCAGGTTACCCGGCCCGCAACTGCCTGCGCATACCGTCAGCTCGCCGGTCACTGCCGCCTCTGCACCGGCGGCGAAGGCTGCGACTTCCTCATGGCGCACATGCATCCACTCAATGCTGTCCATGCTGCGCAGGGCATCGGTCAGGCCGTTGAGGCTGTCGCCGGTGAGACCCCAGATCCGTTTGATACCGGCCTGTTCGAGGGTTGAAGCCAGTTGCTGGGCCATGTTGATCTTTGCCATGAGAACTCCTGGTGGGAACGGGAAGAAGTGATCGATGGGAATAGAGACAGGCGTGGGGTGGGGGGTGTTCGGTTAGGTCTGTGAAGGAATCGTCATGTGGGGTGATGGTGTTGGGGCGGGATGGGCTGCAGAAAGATATCGGGAGCAGAGCATGGGAATCATGTATGGCGCCTTGAATATGGGGTTATGGAGCAGTCACGCTAGGACACCGACCCGTGGCGAGAAAAAGGAAGGGTCACTAGTATTGGAAAATCGCAGGAGGCGAATCTCAAATGCGTGTGAATGACAAGACCATTAAATCTGGACTCAGACGGAACGCCATAACGAAAAAGCCCCCCCAGAAGACAGGTTTTCCGGGGGGGCAGAGATTTTGATAGCCTTCGCTGGAACCTGAACTGGTACGGAGACAGACGGACGGTTACTGGCCGTGAGCGCCCGGTTTCCGTGGGGTTGGAATTTAGTAGATTTTTTGATGTATCTCATAGGGTATCTATAAATAAATCAGCTAGTAATGGCTTTCCGTGGAATCGAGTCCGGATTTTTGAACTCTAGTGGGAGCAAGAGCGCCCCCCCCCCCCGCCTCAAATGCTAGGTGAGGAACGACAGAATCCGTGCGAAGATGGCAGCTAGCGACCCAGACTCTATGAAAACAACTGCGATTGTCTAACCTTCTGATCGTCGAGATCGTGGCGGGGACGTTCACGAAACGGTTTATTGAAGGTGAGGCCTGACCATAACCCTACCGAGAGTTAGCATCGAAATGATGCCTTCACGTGCTGCCTACAATCCCAAACGAATGATGAGCATCTTTGGCATCGCTGGGCTGATTGAAGCGATCAGGACATGAGTCCAATCGTTTTTTGCGCCCGGATGCGGCTATCCTCGCCGCTGCCTCGGCTCAGATAGCACAGGCCGCGGCTGGTGCCCAACTGGGATCGATCTCCACTTACAGCTGCGAATTTCAAGCTGCCTCAACTTCTTTCGCTACTTGACGTACATACTTGCGTTTTCACACAGGCTGGACCTGTAGCTGCCCCTCGTAGATGCGCCTTCAGCCGCGAACACCGGCCAAGCCGGCGCCATCCGCCGCGTTGAATGCTTTGCGACTGAGCCCGCTCTCCCAAAGCGCCGCCAATGAGTTTGCCGGCGCATTAGCGAGTTAGAACCTTGCCCGCAGCGCCACGTTAAAATTGCGTGGCTCGCCATAGAAGTTCCAGTAGTTGGGGTTGCCCAAGGTCTGGTAATACTTCTTGTTGAACACGTTATCCAGGTTGTACTGCACTTCGAGGTTCTTGTTGATCTCGTAGATCGCATGCAAGTTGGTCAAGTGGTAGGCGTCCTGCTGGATCTTGTAGTCTTCGCCGACCTCGGTCTGGGTCATCTTGCTCTGGGCATAGAAGCTGCCGCCCACTCGCAGGTGGTTGAGCTCACCCGGCAGACGGTAGTCGGTGGCCAGTTTGAACAGATGGCGTGGCGAGGCGCCGTTGAAGTCGTCGCCCTTCTGTTCGCCGCTGATGTACTTAGACTGGGTGTAGGTGTAGCCGGCGGACAGGTTCCAGTCCGGCAGGATCTCGCCGTTCATTTCCAGCTCGATACCCTTGTTGCGAACCTTTTCGGAAGAGCGGTAGCAGCCGCCGGCGCAGGTGTTGGAGGTGACCAGCTCGGCACGACCGGTCTGGTCGGCCTGGAAAATGGCCATCGAGGTCTGCAGGCGTTTGTCGAAGAATTCGCCCTTGAGGCCAATCTCGTAGTTGCTTCCGGTCATCGGCTTGAGAATGCCACCGTCCTCGGCTTCGACGTCCTGCGGTTTGAACACTTCGGTGTAGCTGGCGTAGGCGGTCAAGTTCTCGTTGAGGTCCTGCACCAGGCCTGCGTACGGCGTGACTTCGCCGCTCTTAGAGAAGTGATCGTAGTCATCAGCGGTACGGATGCCGTTGGTGTCGTTCAGGGTGTCGTAGGTGAACCAGCTGATACGGCTGCCGAGGATAAACTTGGTGCTGTCGGTCAGGCTGAAGCGGCTGGCCACATACATACCTTTCTGTTCCTGGGTGCGGTTGTACTGCCACTGGTTGACATTGAGGCCGGTAGGCTTGGGCGGGTCGAAGGCGCCTAGGTTGTTCATGTCGACGATGTAGCGGTAGGACACATCGCGACCACCGTGATAGTCGAAGTCATCCTTGCGCCAGTTGCCGCCGATGATCAGGTCGTGCTGGCGACCGAGCAGCTGAAACGGGCCGGTCAGGTAGCCGTCGATGCTGGTCTGGGTGTCGTCGTAGCGAAAGTGCCGGGGATTGAGGGTGAACAGGTCGGTGGCACCGCCCGGGAAGGTGTAGTTGCCTAGGAAGTCGGACTTGGCCCACATCTGGTTGACCGCGATCACCGACTTCCAGCCATTGTCGAAGATGTGCTGCAGGT
Source organism: Pseudomonas sp. NBRC 111119 (assembly GCF_001320125.1). Taxonomy (NCBI): domain Bacteria; kingdom Pseudomonadati; phylum Pseudomonadota; class Gammaproteobacteria; order Pseudomonadales; family Pseudomonadaceae; genus Pseudomonas; species Pseudomonas sp. NBRC 111119. Next base: position 7,003 of record NZ_BCAV01000034.1, on the reverse strand, counting down.
CGGCGAAGATCGTCGTGTTGCGTTTGTCCAGCTTGTTCCAGTCACCGGTCAGCGAGGTCGAGCGCGAGATCGGGTAGAACTCGCCGTTCTCCTGGGTCGGCAGGCCGGACCAGTCGTAGCCCGAGTTGCGCTCTTTCTGGTAGGTTAAACCGAAGGTCGCCATGGTCGAGTCGTTCAGGTCGGCTTCGAGAATGCCGTAGAACAGCTGGTTTTCCTTCTGGGCGGTATCCAGGTAGCTGTTGGCGTTGTTGTAGGAGATCACCGAGCGGCCGCGCAGGGTACCGGCTTCGTTGAGCGGAGAGGACAGATCGACCATGGTCTTGTAGTCGTCCCACGAACCGACCGAGGTCTCGATCAATGCCTGACGCTCGGAAGTTGGGCGCTTGCGGATCAGGTTGATCGATGCCGAAGGGTTGCCTGCGCCTTCCATCAGGCCGGTGGCGCCCCGGACGATTTCCACGCGGTCGTAGATATCGGTATTGGGCTTGGAGATGGCATCCATCGAGTAAGGGTTGCTGATATTGGTCGGCACCCCGTCGATCTGCAGGTTGTCCACCGACTGACCGCGCGCCTGGTACACCGAACGCTCGCCGCCGTTCTTGACGATGGTGATGCCGGTAGCGTTGCGCATGACGTCGTCGAGGTTCTGCATGTTCTGGTCGTCAATGCGCTGGCGGGTGACCACGGTGACCGACTGCGGCGTCTCGCGCAGGCTCATAGGTAGCTTCGTGGCGGTGGACGAACGGCCCGTGGCGTAAGCCCCGGTGCCCTCAGTCACATCGCCCAGGCCCTGACTGGAGATGGTGGTGCTGCCCAGGGTCACTACACCCGCTGGGTCCTCGGCCTGACGCGTCAACTGGAATTCCCGCTCGCCGGTGCGCACCGCTTGCACACCACTGCCTGCCAGTATCTGCGCAAGCGCCTGCTCCACGCTGGTAGCGTGCACCGCCTGGCTCTGCTTGTTGGCGGTGAGCGTGGCATCACCGCCAATCAACAACCCGGCCTGGCTGGCCAGCAGATTCAGTTGCCGCGCCAGCGGCCCGGCCGGCATGTCATACATTACCCCTTGTGCCGCTGCGCCGTTGCTGTCGGCCTGGGCGGCAGCAGTGTGGCAGCCAAGGGCAAGGAAAATGGCCAGCGCCAGCGGGTGATGGCGCGAGGAATCAGAGTCGCGAAGCAGCATGAAGGGGTCCTTGCGGAAGTAGAATGAAATAGCCTCATCCCACCAAGCGCATGAGCACCTCAAAACCAGAAAAAGAATTTTGTTTTATTTCAGTTCGCCTCGACGGAGACCCACCAAGGCAAGGTGCGCACTACCCGAATGGGCAACGCACGCTCAAGCATTGCCAGGGTTCGGTCCGTGTCCAGCAACGGGAAGGTACCTACCGCGCGCAAGCTGTTCAGCGAAGGATCGATGCCCAGGTGACCATGGCGGTAGTCGCGCAGAACGTCGATCACTCGGCCCAACGGCATGTCTTCTGCAACCAGCACTCCACGGCTCCAGTCCTCGCGCAGGGCTTGTGCAGCCGTGGATGTGCTGGCCTGCTGCGCATCGAACACCAGCATTTGCCCGGCGCCCAGTGTGGTTTGCAAACCACTGTCTGAACAGGTTGCCTGCACGCTGCCCTCGAACACGCTCAAGGTCGTTTGCAAGCCCTGATCCCGCACGCTGAAGCGCGTGCCAAGCGGTTGCATGCGGCCTGCCCGCGTCACCACGGCCAGGGGCCGAGGGTCCTTGCCGGTTTCAATCAGGACTTCACCGTGATACAGGCGCATCTGCCGCGCGCCCTCATCAAACTGCACATCCAGCGCCGTTTCGCCGTTCAGCCACAGCTGGCTGCCATCGGCCAAGGTGAGCGACCGCACCTCGCCCAAGCCGGTGCGGTATGTGGCAAACCACGCCCGTGGCGAGTCCACCCAACCCCGCTGCCAGCCGCCCCACCCCAACAGCCCTGCTGCACCCGCCACGCAGATGCTGCCAAGCACGGCACGGCGCGATTGCTGGCCTCGGCGGACGCTGTCGAATACCTGCCGCGCCTGCTCTGCTTGGCCGTCGAGGGTACCGAAACGCTGGTTGATGTTTTCTACATAGGACCAGGCCAGGCGGTGGCGCGCATCTTCGTTCAGCCAGGCACGCCATTGCGCGTTGGCAGCTGGATCATGCTGGGCTGCGTACAGCCGCGCAAACCATCCGGCAGCCGCTTGCAGCACGGCATGGTCCAGGTGTGCCCTGCTCATGTCAGCGCGTCATCCAGCTGCACTTCCAGCAGCAAGCACTGGTACATCGCCTGAGCCAGGTATGTGTTCACGCTACGCTCGCTCACGCCCAGTTGCTCGGCGATCTCGCGTTGCTTCATGCCCTGCAACTGCGCCATGCAAAACGCCTCGACCACCCGCTTGGGCATGCGTTCAAACATCGCCTGCAATTGCCCCAGCGTTTCGAGAATTACGGCCTGATGCTCCAGCGAAGGCACCAGGTGCTCTGGCTGGGCTGCCAACACTTCCAGGTAGGCCTCTTCCACCCGCCGCCGCCGCCAGAAATCCACACAGGCATTGCGCGACATGCGCCCCAAGTACGCACGGGCATGGTCGTGGTCATTGAAGGCGCGGGGTTTGGTCAGCAACCGCACGAACACATCCTGCGCCAGCTCCGCTGCATCATGGGCATTACCGAGCTTGCGCTGTAGCCACTGGCGGATCCAGCCGTGGTGGGCACGGTAGAGTGCCTCCAGTTCGAAACCCGGGGCTGGAGCACGGGGAGGGGCATTCATGGGAGGACGCCATTGTGCTAATAGGAATTATTAGCAATGGTAGCTTGGATGAATGGTCGTGGGCAATCGGGCGGAGGGTTGCGGTCTAGGTATTTGTCTTGCATTTTTCAAGAGGGTTCACCGGTCAGACTAGCGCCATACACCGCGTCGTAGTCTTCGCGCCGATCGTGTCACACGCCGATTGTCACGAGGGGGAATGCCGCAAAGCCTTGTGCGATCAGGGCTGCAGCACTGGTAGAAGTGCCCGTCTTTTTCCAGCAGAAAGAGACGGGCACAGGTTGGCGCAATATTTCGGCCAAGCGGATAGGTTGCTGCAGGGCAGCGAGGTACGGCTTATCTGGCGCACGATCGCTATATGTGTAAGAGCATCCATCACATGGGTAGTGACCGGGCGAGCTGCCGGATGAGAATCGCCCTTGGGTAGAGCCACCGCGAGAGCGGCGTGACTTTGAAGGCTCGGGTCACCTGGGGTGCTGTCAACGACAGCCTTTGCACTGTTTTTTCTACGCCCGCAATCCGAGTGGGTCAAGCGACTCGCCCGCGGGATTTTGCGGTTTAAAATGGCATTAGGCGTGTACGGAATCCGGTGGTTTCCAGTGACCGATTGGGTGCTTTTGATTTTTTAGGTGAGGTCCATCCAAACAGGGCGGCTTCGCAGCCCTGTTTGGATGGACCCGCATGGAAAAGCGGATCACCGAAGCTTCAAAGCCGTGCGCTCACTCGACTGCGCCACGCCTTGCTCTTAGGCTAGAAACGTTTGCCCCGGCCTGATTCGGGAACTCATGCGGCGAGATATGCTCCTGCCGGTTCGCTTCCAGGTAACGGCTCCACCAACTCATGATCATTCGCCGGTCCTCCAGAAACTCAGCCTTGTGGATATACGCCGCTCGAACGTTGTTGCGCTCCCTGTGGCTCATCTGCCGCTCAATAGCCGTCTCTGACCACAGCCCGGATTCGACCAAGGCACTGCACGCCATAGACCGGAAGCCATGCCCGCAAAGTTCGGTCTTAGTGTCGTAGCCTATGTTCCGCAAAGCGCTGTTGACCGTGTTCTCAGACATAGGCTTCCACGAGCGAGCGTCACTGGTAAACACCAGATCGAAGTACCCCTTGATCGCATGAATCTGTTTGAGTAACGCCACCGCTTGCGGTGACAGAGGGACCACATGGATATCGCCCGCCATCTTCGTCCCTCTGGTCGAATACGGAACGCCGTCCAACCCGGGTCGCGTATCCGGTATCCCCCATATGCCGCGCTTCAGGCCGAACTCACTCCAACGTGCGAAGCGCAATTCGCTGGACCGAACAAACAGATGCAGTGACAGCATGACTGTCAGCCGAGTGAGCATGCGCCCCTTGTAGTTCTCGATGCGGTCCTGAAATGGCCAGGCGCCCACTTCACGGACATTTCCTTATGCCAGTTCAGGGCAACGCGTTCGAATGTGTGTCCTCTGACAACCGCTTCGGCCTTGGCCTGCTGCTTGGACGCGAGCGGATCAATGCTTTCCGCCAGCATCCGCTTAGTCTACAGACGCTTCTGTCGAGCATCTGCGAGACCGATGACGGGATAGTTGCCAAACGAGGTCAGCCCCTCGCGCCCATCCGGCTTTACATACCGGAGGCGCCAGCCTTTGCGGCCATTGGGGTAAACGAGGAGGTTAAGACCATCACCGTCAAAGCTTGTAGGGGCGGTCAGTTGGTTTGGCCGAGCGGCATGCAGTGTCGGTCAGGGGAGCAGTAGTAAGAGCCATAAGGGTAAACCCCTTTATCGAATCGACTTTATCCCAAACGTTACCCCTAAATCGGCTGGCAGCTGTCGGACTCAGACGGAACGCCATAACGAAAAAACCCGCCAGAAGGCGGGTTTTACGGGGGGGCCAGAGATTTTGGTAGCCTTCGCTGGAACCTGAACTGGTGCCGGAGACAGGAATCGAACCTGCGACCTTCGCGTTACGAGTGCGCTGCTCTACCGACTGAGCTACACCGGCGTGTAGCGCAACGTACCACTGCCGCACCCGTTACGCAAACCTCTGTTTCCGCTGGCTTATTCCCCTGCCCTTACGGCGCCTTGCACCCCTTGGGCGCCAGTCCTTCTTCGATGTCGGTACTGCACGCCCAACCACTGGCAGAACGGGTCAGCGTCAGGGCCTTGCCCAGCACATTGGCCGGGGCATCGACCAGGGTGCAGACGATGCTGGCGCTGGCGTCTGCGGCGTTGCCGCTGGCGGTGATGGCGCAGTGTGCAGTGGTGGGCTGGCCGCCCAGGCTGGCGACGTCGGTGACGTCACGGCCGTCGTTCAGCCGCAGGTCCATCGGGGTTTTGAGCGCGCTGATTTCCAGCAGGCCGGCGGCGGCCTTGGAGCGGGCCTGGTGGTTGGTGTACATCGGTAAGGCGATGGTCGCCAGAATGCCGATGATCGCGACGACGATCATCAGTTCGATCAGGGTGATACCGCGTTGCCCTTTCATGAACAGTTTCCTTTTCGATACGCATGCACTTAGAAAGCCGGCGCGCCCAACCGGCAGCGGCGCAGTAGGCCTGAACAGACACCTTTTGTCACCCCTGCCTGCGTGGGCTTCGCCATCGCTGATCTACTCTAGTGAGCATCACGGACGCGCGCCCTTCCATGGACGGGGCAAGCTGTTTCCAGGCTTGTCCCACGGGCAGAAAAGGCCTTTTTATGAACGCGACAACACAGCGCTACACCTGGCGTGGCACGGATGCCCACGGCACGCCGGTCACTGGGCAAACGGCGGGGCGCAGCCCTGCCTATGTGCGGGCGGGGCTTATACGCCAAGGCATCAACGTGGTGAGTTTGCGGCCTGCTGGCGGGCTGGCGCTGGGGTTGCCCAAGCGGCAGGCGAAGGCGGACCCGGCGGGTTTCAGCCGGCAATTGGCGACGCTGCTCAAGGCCGGCGTGCCGCTGTTGCAGGCGCTGGAGGTGATGGGCCGCAGTGGTTGCGAGGCGGGGCAGGCGCAGTTGCTGGGTAAATTGAAACAGGATTTGCACGCGGGGCTTGGGCTGGCGGATGCACTGCAGCGCCACCCGGGGTGGTTCGATGCGCTGTACTGCAACCTGGTGCGGGTGGGTGAGCAGTCGGGCACGCTCGACCGGCAACTGGAACAGCTTGCCGGCATGCTGGAGCAGCGGCGGGCGCTGCAGAAGAAGGTGCGTAAGGCGATGATCTACCCGTTGATGCTGTTGCTGACGGGGCTGGGGGTGTCGGCGGTGTTGTTGCTGGAGGTGATTCCGCAGTTCGAGTCTTTGTTCGCAGGCATGAATACCGCGTTGCCTGCGTTCACGCAATTTGTGATCGACCTGGCGGCGGGGTTTGGGCGGCATGCACCCTGGCTGCTGTTGGTGGCAGTGGGGCTGGGTGTGGGTTTACGGCAGCTGTATCGGCGGCATCTGCCGGTACGTTTATGGTGGGCGCACAGGGTGCTGCAGGTGCCGGTGTTCGGGGCGCTGCTGGGGCAGGCGGCCCTGGCGCGGTTTGCGCGTAGCCTGGCGACATCGTACACGGCGGGCGTGCCACTGCTGGATGCGCTGGGCACGGTGGCCAAAGTGTGCGGCGGTGAGCTGCATGAGCAGGCGGTGCTGCAGCTGCGCCAGGGCATGGCCAATGGGCTGGGGCTGCATCGGGCGATGGCTGGGGAGGTGTTGTTCCCGCCGTTGCTGGTGCAGTTGACGGCTATCGGCGAGTCCAGCGGCACGCTGGACCAGATGCTGGACAAGGCCGCCAGCCATTATGAAGAACAGGTCAGCCAGACGCTGGACCAGATGACCAGCCTGCTGGAACCCGCCATCGTGCTGGTGCTGGGGGTGCTGGTCGGTGGCCTGGTGGTGGCCATGTACCTGCCGATTTTCCAGCTGGGTAGTTTGATCTGACGATGACTGTGTGGAACTTGCTGGCGGTACAGCCGGCGTACTTCATTTCCCTGGTGGCCCTGCTTGGCTTGTTGGCGGGTAGCTTTCTGAACGTTCTGGTGCACCGTCTGCCGATCATGCTGGAGCGGCAGTGGCGGCGTGAAGCGCAAGCGGTGTTGAACCTGCCCGTTACGCTCTACCAGCGTTTCGACCTGTGCCTGCCGGCCTCGCACTGCCCGGGGTGCGGGCAGCGTATTCGGGCGTGGCAGAACATTCCGCTGCTCAGTTACCTGGCCTTGGGTGGGCGCTGCGGGGCCTGCAAGGCCAGCATCAGCCTGCGGTACCCGTTGGTTGAAGCGGCCT
>NZ_BCAV01000033.1:0-28670 GCF_001320125.1 Pseudomonas sp. NBRC 111119 | reverse complement strand
CACCAGCTGCTACCGGATGTGCTGGTGCTGCCAATGTTGTGGCTGGGGCTGATCGTGAACTGCGGCGGGCTCTATGTGCCGCTCTCCGATGCGCTGTGGGGTGCGGTGGCGGGGTACTTGAGCCTGTGGGCCGTGTACTGGGTGTTCAAGTTGCTCACCGACAAAGAGGGCATGGGCTTTGGCGACTTTAAACTTATGGCGCTGATTGGGGCCTGGGGCGGGTGGCAGGTACTGCCGTTGACGTTGCTGTTGTCGTCGGTGGTGGGGGCGGTGGTTGGCCTGTGCCTGGTGGGCTTGCGCAGGCATACGCTGGGTACGCCCATCCCCTTTGGGCCTTATCTGGCCATCGCGGGGTGGATTGCTGTGCTCTGGGGTGATGAAATACACCTCTCCTACATGCAACTGCTTGGATACCGATGACCATTGCGGCCTTCACCCCCTGGATTCTTGGCCTTACCGGCGGTATTGGCAGCGGCAAGAGCGCGGCTGCCGAACGCTTTGTCGAGCTGGGCGTGCACCTGGTTGATGCCGACCAGGCGGCGCGCTGGGTGGTGGAACCTGGCCGCCCTGCCCTGGCCAGCATCGTCGAGCACTTCGGGCCCGGCGTGTTGCAGGCAGACGGGCAACTGGACCGCGCCGCGCTGCGGCAGCTGATTTTTGCCGACCCGGTACAGCGCAAATGGCTGGAGCAGCTGCTGCACCCGCTGATCGGGCAGGAGATTTTCAGTTACCTGGCCAAGGGGCGATCGCCCTATGCGGTGTACGTATCACCTTTGCTCATCGAGTCGGGGCAGTATCAGAAAACCCAGCGGGTGTTGGTGGTCGATGCACCGCACCACCTGCAGGTGTCCCGCACCCTGGCCCGCGACAACACCAGCGCCGAGCAGGTCCAGGCCATTCTCAAGGCGCAACTGAGCCGGGAGGATCGCCTGCGCCATGCCGACGATGTGGTGGTGAACGACGGCGACCTGGCCGCGCTGCATGAGCAGATTGACCGCCTGCACCATTTTTACCTGACTTTACGAGGAGGCCAGCCATGAGCCAGCCAATGACCGTGGATTGCCCAACCTGTGGCGCACCTGTGGAATGGAATGAGAAAAGCGCCTTTCGGCCGTTTTGCTCGGACCGATGCAAACTGATCGACCTGGGGGCCTGGGCTTCGGAGGAACACAAGATCCCGGGGGCAGAAGAGTCGGAAGATGAGCTGTATTCCGGCGACCTGGAGCCACGCCACTAACCCCATCCTGATACTCAGCGGTCCTCTTCCTTCCACGGCGCCTGCAAATAGCGGGTGCGGTTGAAGGTTTCCAACCACTCCGGGCAGAACACCACCAGCGCACTGATAATGGTGCCGTTGATAAATGCCTCTGGGAACATCATCAACCACAAGAAGCCGGCAAAGTCGCTGAGCCACTCGGGCATGGCGAAAATGCCGTCCAGCCACAACACACCCAATGCAGCGGCCAGGCAGGCGACCACCGTCAAGGCTGCCGGGAAAAACCCGGAACAGAAGATATACACGAACAGGTTTCTGGGCTGGGCGCGCTCTACCCACAGGGCGCAGGCCTCGGTAATCAACACCGGCAGGCCCACCAGCAGCAGGCCGTTAACCCCTAGCGCCGCCAGGTCCTGCCGCCCCAGCGCCAGCAGGCCAAGCTGGGCCATGAACCCGCCCACTACCGCCAGCGGCCAGTCCAGTATCAGGGTCACGGCCGTCATACCGATGAAGTGGTAAGACACGCCGGTATCGAAATCACGCCGCACCAACCACAAGGCAAACAGGCAGACCACTGTGCCAAACAGCAGGTGCTGGCGGCGCCGGTCGGTTACCAGCTCTACCCAGTACACCCGGCTCGCAGCCCACACCAGTAATGGCACATAACCGAGCCAACCCAATGCCAGGGTGGTACCGGACAAAACGTGTGCGCTGATCACCTGCCAAATACCCCTGAACAAAGCATGGACAAACCTGAGTCTACACCCATTCCACGCCTGCCCAGGCGACTGGCCCCGGCCAAACCGATTTCTGCGCACAAACAGCATCTTATCGTCATCGAATAGCAGCTAAGCTAGCTACATGGATGACTCAGACTACCTGCGCCTGCTTACCATCCAGGCCGAACAAGCCAATGCCTTTCTTTCCAATGCACGCAAATGGGAGCGTGAGCGTTGGGTGTGCCAGCGCCTTTTGCAGGGCCTGAACATCCCCTACCGCACTGACGACTTCACCCCCGCCGGGCAGGAGCCACCTGACGTATTGTTCCGTGATGCGGCGTTCGAGGTGTTTTTCGTACTGGACGAGGGGCGCCGGCTGAACGATGAATGGCGTGAAGAGCTGCAACGCCGGCGCAGTGCTTTTTCCCTTGCGCAACTTGTCCGCCGTGAAGCCCGGCCCCGGCGTATCAGTGCCACCGAGCTGCTGGGGCGGCTGGCGCCCACGTTGCGCAAGAAGGCGCACAATTACCGCGAGCGCGGGCTTGAGCTGAACGAGCTAGACATCATTGCCTTCGCCAGCCTCAAACGCGAAGTGCTGGACCTGAACACGCACTTCCCGCCCCCCACCGAATACCTGCGCCAGGGCTGGCGCTCGCTGTCGCTGGTGGGGCCGACCTTTGCCCGGGTGCTGTTCGCCCACCCCGATGCACCGGATTTTCTGCGCGGCAACCTGGGCCGCAGCATCGTGTTCGATGTGGGTATCAGCCTTTGATCCTGTGCCGCCGCTGATCAGGATGCCGTACACTCGGCGGCCAAGATAGAAAGCATTATCATTTGTTTCATGCGCCTGCACGAACACTGTAGCGTTTGCGCAGTCACAAACGTCTATCTGACGAGGCCCACCATGACCAGCCGCCTGAACCCTGAAGATCAGCGTCGCGTCGATGAATACCTGCAAGCCCCGCAACACCAGGTGCAGCGCCGGCCCTTTCGGCCATGGTTGCTGCTGGTGGTGGTGCTGGCGGTGACCATCGGGTTGGGCCTTGTCAGCCGCCTGCTGAGTGGACTGGTGCTATGAGCTGCCTGGCGCTCGCCCTCCCCTCGTGCACGGTGCGGCCGGCCCATTGGGCCAAGAATTCCGTAAACCTTATGAGATACCCCCATGACTCATCGCATCGTGATTGTCGGCGGCGGCGCCGGCGGCCTGGAGCTGGCGACCCGCCTGGGTAAAACCCTGGGCAAGCGCAAGCAGGCCTACATCACCCTGGTGGACGCCAACCTCACGCACATCTGGAAGCCCCTGCTGCACGAAGTGGCGGCCGGCTCGCTGAACTCCTCGGAAGACGAACTGAACTACGTGGCCCAGGCCAAGTGGAACCACTTCAATTTCCAGCTGGGCCGCATGAGCGGCCTGGACCGCGAAGGCAAGCAGATCCAGCTGGCCGCTACCCTCGATGAAGAGGGCCGTGAACTGCTGCCGGCCCGAACGCTGGGCTACGACACCCTGGTGATTGCCGTGGGGTCCAACACCAACGACTTCGGCACCTTGGGCGCGGCGCAGCACTGCCTGTTCCTGGATACCCGCAAGCAGGCCGAGCGCTTCCACCAGCAACTGCTCAACCATTACCTGCGCGCTCACGCCGGGGATGTGGCCAGCGAAAAAATCAGCGTTGCCATCGTCGGGGCCGGCGCCACGGGTGTGGAACTGGCCGCCGAACTGCACCATGCTGCCCACGAACTGGCGGCCTATGGTCTGGACCGCATCCAGCCCAAGGACATGCACATCACCCTGATCGAGGCCGGCCCCCGCGTGCTTCCGGCGCTGCCCGAGCGCATCAGCGTGCCGGTGCACCAGACCCTGGAAAAACTGGGGGTCAAGGTGATGACCAATGCGGCGGTGAGCGAGGTGACGGGCGACTGCCTGAAGACCAAGGACGGCGAGGTGATCCAGGCCAGCCTGAAGGTGTGGGCGGCGGGCATCCGTGCACCGGGCTTCCTCAAGGACATCGACGGGCTGGAGACCAACCGCATCAACCAGCTGGTGGTGCGCCCTACCCTGCAGACTACCCGCGACGACGATATCTTTGCCTTCGGCGACTGCGCCGCCTGCCCGCAGCCTGGCACCGACCGCAATGTGCCGCCACGTGCACAGGCCGCGCACCAGCAGGCGTCGATGCTGGCGCAAAGCATCAAGGCAAGGCTGGAGAACAAACCGCTGCCGACCTATGCATACAAGGACTACGGCTCGCTGGTCTCGCTGTCACGCTTCTCGGCAGTGGGCAACCTGATGGGTAACCTGATGGGCAGTGTGAAGCTGGAAGGCTGGCTGGCGCGCATGTTCTACGTGTCGCTGTACCGCATGCACCAGATGGCCCTGTACGGGTTTTTCCGCACGGCACTGATGATGCTGGGCAGCAAGATTGGCCGGGGTACAGAGCCGCGGTTGAAGCTGCACTGACCCGAGCTGCACATGCCCGGTGGTGCCCATTCAGCCGTCGTCAAGCGATGCGTTGTTGGCCGCCGCCGGGCCACGCAGCAGTAGCAACAGGCACCAACCAGCCGTTGCCAGCAGCACCACGCTGGTAACGCCGAACACAAACCGCAGGCCCAATGAGCCAGCCGCAAAGCCGCCCAGCACCGGGCCGGCGACCTGGCCCAGGTATTGAGCCGAGGTGGAATAGCCCAGCATCTTGCCCACCCTGTTGGCGCCGACGTTCTGCCGGATGACAGCCGACACACAGGGGATCAAACCGCCCAATGCCAAGCCCATGGCCAGGCGCAACACGATCAGTTGCCAGGCCTGGGTGACCAGCGCCTGGGGAATCAACAGCAACCCGGCGATGCCCAGGCATACCACCACTACCTTCAACGCGCCGACGCGGTCGGCCAGCTTGCCCAGCCTGGGTGCCGAGATGATGCTGCCCAGCGCCGAGGCTGCCATGCACAGCCCCGCCAGCCAGGTGACAGACTGCGCGCCCACGTCCAGGCTGCGGATATACAGCGTAACGATCGGCTCGATCGACATGTTGGCCATCATGAGGATCATGGCAACGAACAGCATGGTGAAGACGACAGACATGTCTGGCCGGGGCGCAGGCCCGCTGTCGGCCCGGGCCTTGTCGGCTCTGCCCTGACGGGGTGGCGAGGTAATGAACAGGCACGTCGCCAGGAAGTTGAAGAAGATCAGCCCGCTGGCGCCCAGGAAGATGGTGCGGATATCCATGACGGTCGGCAGAATGCCGCCAAGCAGCGGCCCCACCAACCCGCCGGCCATGATGCCCGACGAGAGCATGCCTAGCGCCCAGCCGGAGCGCTCTTTCGGCGTTTGCGCCGCCACCAGCACGTACGACCCCGAGGTATAGCCACCGGCAAGGCCGACCAGCAAGCGCAATACCACCAACTGCTCCACAGTCTGCGCCATACCAATCAGCGCCATGCTGACAACCATGCCGAAACTGGCCCGGATCAGGTTTTGCCGGCTGCCGTAGCGGTCTGCCAGGTGCCCCCATAACGGCGCTACCAACGCGGCGCTGAAAAAGGTCGCGGCATAGGCGATGCCTGACCAGCGGGCAATGTCTGCATCGCCCACGGCACCTAGATGCTCCACGTACACCGGCAGAAACGGTAGCAGCACGGTCATGGCAACGATATTGACGAACGATCCAAAAAAACAGATTGCCAGGTTACGTTGCCACTGCATTACTGCGCTCCTGCGAGGGGTGTTGGGGAAGCAGCCTCAAGAGGGCATGGAAACCCTCAACACCCATTGCAGCAGTTGCACATCGGCCACGTCCAGTTAAAACACGGCCTAGCACCCGGCCTGAACGATTTCCTCGGCAGCGAGGCGGCCCAGGTACGGCGCCAGGATGACCCCGGGGTGGGCTATCAGCGCATACACCCCATGCGCCCCTGGCAAGTAACCCCGCACGGGTTCGCCCCCTTGGGTCATTGGCCGCTGGCAGATGCTGACGGCACGCAGCGACAGCCCAGAGGTGCCGATGAACATGCGCTTGATCGCCTCGGCGGTGTGTTCGGCAAGGGCCGGCAAGCCTGCCTCGCCTTCTGCAGGGGCATCTTCCGCGCAGGCCACACCACCTTCCAGCGCCGGGCGCAGTTCCAGGCCATTGCCGTAGACTAGGTGCCTGACTACCCCGGCAGGCGCCGAGAAGCGCATCAACACTGCAGGCTTGGTGAGGATGGGCAATTGAAATGCCTGCTGCCCGGCCAGGCCAATGGCCGCATCGGCATTGGCCAATACCACGGTGTGTGCGGCGAAGCGGTCACCCGCACACAGTGCTGCCGTCACACACCCGTTGTTCAGCTCCAGCCCATCAACGCAACGCCCATACAGCACCTGCGCACCCGCTTGCTTGGCGCCATGGAGCAACTGGCGCGTCAGCGCGACGGGCTCGACCGCAAAATCGTCAGGGGCCCAGGCGGCCAGCCTGGGTGGGGTTACCAGGCAGGGCTCCAGGGCACTGACCTGCTGGGCATCCAAGGGGTGCAGCCGCACACCCGCGGCCTGCTGCTGGTCGATCAGGCAAGCGGTCTGTTCGTCGCTGTCCAGCCATACCAGCGCCCCACGGGCAGCGACAGGCAAAGGCCCGAGATCGAGCGCTAGGCGGCGGAAGTCGGCGATGGCCTGCAGCGTTGCGTTAAGCGCAACCGGGTTTTCAGAGGCAGAGGCGCTGGCAGTACCCACCCAGCCATACGACCACCGGGTAACACCTGCTGCGGGCCTGGCCCCCTGCTCCAGCACCGTGACCCTGGCACCCAGCCTGGCCAGGTGCCAGGCAACGGAGGCCCCCATGATGCCCGCGCCTACAACCACGACGCTTGATGTATTGGCTACCATGCCAAATCGTCCTTATACCGCCCAGTGACACGAGGCAGGATAGCGGATTTACGGCACAACCAAGGGTTTGGAAAAATCGAGACAAAAGAAAAAGGGCATCTCATTTGAGATGCCCTTTTTACATGGTGGGTCGTGTAGGATTCGAACCTACGACCAATTGGTTAAAAGCCAACTGCTCTACCAACTGAGCTAACGACCCGGAAAATGGTCGGGGTGAGGGGATTCGAACTCCTGACATCCTGCTCCCAAAGCAGGCGCGCTACCGGACTGCGCTACACCCCGAGATTGGCTCCGCGACCTGGACTCGAACCAGGGACCCAATGATTAACAGTCATTTGCTCTACCGACTGAGCTATCGCGGAACTGAACTTCGGTACAACTTTACAACTTTTTTGCTACTTCGAAGCTTGTGTTAGCTTCGGTCTCTTTGGCTATTCGCTTTCGCGTTGTCGCTGCTGAGGCCGGCTATTCTACAGTCTTCGTTTTGCTTGTCAACCACTTTTTTTCATTCAACTTACTGATTTGTAAGTTGTTTTGCGGTCACCGGTGTTGCTGGTGATTCGCTTAGTGCCTGACAACGCGGCGTATATTAGGGGCACTCTAAAATTGATGCAAGCAAAAATTTCAAAATTTTCAGCAAGTTAACAAACCCGCCCGGAAAGGCCCGATTTTACTGGGGTTGTGCTGGCCGCATCGCGATCAAACCCACCCCCACAGGTACTGCCCAGCCCGGGGAGATGGCGCTATCACCCAAAAAAAACCCCGCCGAAGCGGGGCTTTCAAACGGGGTAATCAGCTGAAGACGATCTCGTCGCCTTCCACCTTGGCGGTAATCGCCGTCCCGGGGATGAACTTGCCGGCCAGGATAAGCTGCGCCAAGGGGTTTTCGATCCAGCGCTGAATCGCACGTTTCAACGGACGTGCGCCGTACACCGGGTCGTAACCAACCGCAATCAACTTGTCCAACGCCTCTGGGCTCAGGCTCAGCGACAGCTCGCGCTCCAGCAGGCGGCTGCGCAGGCGGCCCAGCTGGATCTCGGTAATGCCGGCGATCTGCTCGCGGCCCAGCGGTTCGAACACCACCACCTCGTCGATACGGTTGATGAACTCGGGGCGGAAGTGCGCCCCTACTGCATCCATCACCGCCGCACGCTGCGCTTCGCGGTCGCCCACCAGTTCCTGGATCTGTGCAGAGCCCAGGTTGGAGGTCATTACAATGACCGTGTTGCGGAAGTCCACGGTGCGGCCGTGGCTGTCCGTCAGGCGGCCATCTTCCAGCACCTGCAACAGCACGTTGAACACATCTGGGTGAGCCTTCTCCACTTCGTCCAGCAGCACCACCGAGTAAGGCTTGCGACGTACGGCTTCGGTCAGGTAGCCGCCTTCTTCATAGCCCACATAGCCTGGTGGTGCGCCGATCAGGCGAGCCACGGAGTGTTTCTCCATGAACTCGGACATGTCGATGCGCACCATGGCCTCTTCGGTGTCGAACAGGAACTCGGCCAAAGCCTTGCACAGCTCGGTCTTGCCCACACCGGTAGGGCCCAGGAACAGGAACGAACCACTTGGCCGGTTGGGGTCGGACAGCCCCGCGCGGGAACGGCGCACGGCGTTGGCCACCGCGGTAACCGCCTCGCCTTGCCCAATCACACGCTGGTGCAGCAGGTCTTCCATCTTCAGCAGCTTCTCGCGTTCGCCCTCCAGCATCTTCGACACAGGGATGCCGGTCCACTTGGAGACCACTTCAGCGATTTCTTCCTCGGTGACCTTGTTGCGCAGCAGCTGGTTGTCGGTTTTGCCATGCTGGTCGACCATCTGCAGGCTGCGCTCCAGGTCCGGGATTACCCCGTACTGCAGCTCGGCCATGCGGCTGAGGTCACCTTTGCGGCGTGCGGCTTCCAGCTCCTGGCGGGCCTGCTCGATCTTTTGCTGGATCTGCGCCGAACCCTGCACTTCGGCTTTTTCCGATGCCCAGATCTCTTCCAGGTCGGAATATTCGCGCTCAAGCCGCTCGATTTCTTCGGTCAGCTTTTCCAGGCGCTTCTTCGCAGCCTCGTCTTCTTCCTTCTTCAGCGCCTGGGATTCAACCTTCAGCTGAATAAGGCGACGGTCCAGGCGGTCCAGCACTTCCGGTTTGGAGTCGATTTCCATGCGGATGCGGCTGGCCGCCTCGTCGATCAGGTCGATGGCCTTGTCGGGCAACTGCCGGTCGGTGATGTAACGGTGGCTGAGCTTGGCGGCGGCGATGATTGCACCGTCGGTGATGGCGACCTTGTGGTGCACTTCATAGCGCTCTTTAAGGCCACGCAGAATCGCAATGGTGTCTTCCTCGCTGGGCTCTTCAACCAGTACTTTCTGGAAGCGGCGCTCCAGGGCTGCGTCTTTTTCGATGAACTGGCGATACTCGTTCAGCGTGGTAGCGCCCACGCAATGCAGTTCACCACGGGCCAGTGCCGGTTTTAGCATGTTGCCGGCGTCCATGGCGCCCTCGCCTTTACCGGCGCCGACCATGGTGTGCAGCTCGTCGATGAACAGGATCACCTGCCCTTCCTGTTTGGACAGCTCGTTCAGCAGGCCTTTCAGGCGCTCTTCGAACTCGCCACGGTATTTGGCACCGGCGATCAACGCGCCCATGTCCAGCGCCAGCAGGCGCTTGCCTTTCAAGCCATCGGGCACTTCGCCGTTGATGATGCGCTGGGCCAGGCCCTCGGCGATGGCCGTTTTGCCCACGCCGGGCTCACCGATCAGCACAGGGTTGTTCTTGGTGCGACGCTGCAGCACTTGTACCGTGCGTCGGATTTCGTCGTCACGGCCAATCACAGGGTCCAGCTTGCCCTCTTCGGCGCGCTTAGTCAGGTCGACAGTGTACTTGTCCAGCGCCTGGCGCGACTCTTCGGCGTTGGCGTCGTTGACGGCAGCGCCGCCGCGCAGGTTATTGATTGCGTTTTCCAGGGCTTTCTTGCTCACGCCCTGGCTCAGCAGCAGCTTGCCGAGCTTGCTGTTCTCGTCCATGGCCGCCAGCACTACCAGTTCGCTGGAGATGAACTGGTCGCCTTTCTGCTGGGCCAGGCGGTCGGCCTGGTTGAGCAGGCGCGCCAGGTCCTGGGACATGTTCACGTCGCCAGTGGGGTTCTGGATTTTCGGCAGTTGGTCGAGTTCTTTTACCAGCGCCTGGCGCAGGCTATGGATATCGAAGCCCACCTGCATCAGCAGTGGCTTGATGGAGCCGCCCTGCTGCTCGAGCAGTGCCTGCAACAGGTGCACGGGCTCGATGGCCGGGTGGTCCATGCCAACGGCGAGGGATTGCGCATCGGATATTGCAAGCTGCAGCTTGCTGGTCAAACGGTCTATTCGCATGGGTTACCTTCCTTTAAAAGGGCAGGTCGGAGCGATGGACAGCGCCTGTTATGAAGAAACCTGCCTGAGATGCCTTATAGATAAGGCTGATTCTGGAAGATTCAAGCTTAGCGGGGTTGACCGAAGTCATTGTGATGGATTAGTGCAGGCCATGAAGCCAGAGCGGTTAGCGCTGATCGAGCCAGACCAGCGATGCAAAACGCCCACCTTGCGGTGTACGGCGGTAAGAGAAAAACCGCTCATCACTGACGGTGCACAGCCCGCCGCCATAAACAGCCGTTACACCGCTGGCTGCAAGGCGAATACGCGCCAGCTCATAGATGTCGGCCATCAACTTGCCAGGCCGCGCGCCCTCGACGAAAGCCCGCGCTGCCTCGGGGTGCACGGCGGTGAAGGCATCGCGCACTTCCAGCCCCACTTCGAACGCTTGCGGGCCGATAGCCGGGCCCAACCACACCAGCACCTCTTCAGGCGCCAGGGCCAGGCGTTGCAGCGTGGCTTCCAGCACGCCACCTGCCAGCCCGCGCCAGCCGGCATGGGCTGCGGCCACACGGGTACCGGCGCGGTCGCAAAACAGCGCAGGCAGGCAATCGGCGGTCATGACCGTGCAAGCGATACCGGGCTGGTGTGTCCAACTGGCGTCCGCTTCGGCTACCTCAGTGGGGTCGGCGTCGGCGACCACCAGCCCGTGCACCTGTTTGAGCCAGGCTGGCTTAATGGCGAACTCACGGCTCAGGCGACGACGGTTCTCGGCGACCGCAGCAGGGTCATCCCCCACGTGGTCGCCCAGGTTGAGCGTGTCGTAGGGTGGCAGGCTTATGCCGCCCCGACGGGTGGTGACGCAGGCGCGAACCGAGGCTGGCGCGGGCCAGTCAGGTATCAGCAGCGTCTGCGTCAGCTGGCTCATCCGATGAAGCTCTCGCGGTCCTGGTTCAGCAAGGACAGCAACCACACAAAGTCGTCCGGCAGCGGCGATTCCCACTCCATGCGCTCACCGGTGGTCGGGTGGTGCAGCGCCAAAAAGCGTGCATGCAGCGCCTGGCGCGGGAAGGTTTTCACGGCCTCGACCATGGTCGGGCTGGCCGCCGGCGGAATGCGGAAGCGCCCGCCGTAGGTCTGGTCACCCACCAGGGGGAACCCGACGTGGGCCATGTGCACACGGATCTGGTGGGTACGCCCGGTTTCCAGCTTTACCCGCACATGGGTGTGCGAGCGGAAGCGCTTGAGCACCCGGTAATGGCTGACCGCAGGCTTGCCGCCGTCGGTGACTGCCATGCGCTGGCGCATGCCGCCGTGGCGGCCGATGGGGGCATCGATCTTGCCACCTGCGGTGACCACACCGACCACGATGCATTCGTAGATCCGGCTGACCGAGCGCTTTTGCAGCTGGTCGACCAGGTTGGTCTGCGCCTGCAGGGTCTTGGCCACCACCATCAGCCCCGTGGTGTCTTTGTCCAGGCGGTGAACGATACCGGCACGGGGTACGTTGATGATGTCTGGCACATGGTGCAGCAGGGCATTGAGCAAGGTACCGCTGGCATGCCCGGCAGCCGGGTGCACTACCAGACCGGCGGGTTTGTTGATGACCATGATCTGGTCGTCTTCATAGACGATGTCGAGTGCGATGTCCTCGGCTTCCCACTCGCCCTGGGCTTCCTGTTCGGCCTCAAGGGCCAGAACGGCGCCACCATGGACGGTGTCACGCGGGCGCAGGACAGCGCCATCGACCGTCAGACGGCCTTCTTTGATCCACGAAGTCAGCCGCGAGCGCGAATACTCGTCGAACAATTGGGCGGCGACCTGGTCGAGGCGTTGACCGCCCAGTTCGGACGGTACCTCTGCGCTAAGTTGAATGATCTCGGACATGCTCGATTCGGCGGGCGCACAGCCTTTGGTTTCGGCTGCGAGCTTGTGGTTAAATACGGCTTCTTTTGTCCCGGGGTTGGCCGGGGCGCTCATCATAACAGGACGGCCCCGCCCAAGACAGCGGCCGTCAAAGGGACGCAAGCCGCCATGCAAGTGAAACACCTGCTGCTGATCGCCATCCTCGGGCTCACCGCGGCCTGTTCCTCTAACAAGGAAGTCATCGACGAGAACCTCAGCGAGGCCGAGCTGTATCAGCAGGCCCAGGCTGACCTCGACAATTCCAGCTACACCAGCGCCGTGAACAAGCTCAAGGCCCTGGAGTCGCGCTACCCGTTCGGCCGTTATGCCGACCAGGCGCAGCTCGAGCTGATCTACGCCAACTACAAGAACGCCGAGCCTGAGGCTGCCAAGTCGGCTGCCGAGCGGTTCATCCGCCTGCACCCGCAGCACCCGAACGTGGACTACGCCTACTACCTCAAGGGCCTCACCTCGTTCGACCAGGACCGCGGCCTGCTGGCGCGCTTCCTGCCGCTGGACATGACCAAGCGTGACCCGGGTGCCGCCCGCGACTCGTACAACGAGTTCGCCCAGCTGACCAGCCGCTTCCCCAACAGCCGCTACGCACCGGACGCCAAGCAGCGCATGATCTACCTGCGCAACCTGCTGGCCTCGTACGAAATCCATGTGGCTGACTACTACCTGAGCCGTCAGGCTTACGTGGCAGCGGCCAACCGTGGCCGTTACGTGGTCGAGAACTTCCAGGAAACCCCTTCGGTTGGCGATGGCCTGGCAGTGATGGTGGAGTCGTACCAGAAGATGCACCTGGACGACCTGGCGGCCACCAGCCTGGAAACCCTCAAGCTCAACTACCCCGACCACCCAAGCCTGGCCGATGGCGAGTTCCAGCCCAAGCAGACCGAGTCTGACGGCCGCGGCTGGCTGTCCAAGGCCACGTTGGGCCTGATCGAAACCGACACGCCGCTGCCGCCAGGCGAAACCCGCGCCAACCAGGACGTGGTCAAGCAGTTCCAGGACGC
Organism: Pseudomonas sp. NBRC 111119; assembly: GCF_001320125.1. Classification (NCBI taxonomy): domain Bacteria; kingdom Pseudomonadati; phylum Pseudomonadota; class Gammaproteobacteria; order Pseudomonadales; family Pseudomonadaceae; genus Pseudomonas; species Pseudomonas sp. NBRC 111119. The sequence goes on along the minus strand of NZ_BCAV01000033.1, from coordinate 15,620 downwards.
GCGCGACGAAATCCCGAAAGAGCTGCTGCCCAAGGACGAGAACGGCGACCCGATCGAGCCGCAAGGGCCGAAGGAAGCCGAGAAGGATCGTTCGTGGTTCAGCTACATGACCTTCGGCATGTTTGACTGATCTGCCGAGAGGGAGGCCTGGGGTGACCCCGAATTAGGCCTCCCTTTTTCTCTGGCGCCGTCCTAGACTGTCGGCTTCATCATTCGACAAGCTGAACACCATGGTTCGCCTACTCTTCTGGATCGTCCTGATCGCCGCCGCGTTCTGGCTGTGGCGCAAGTTCAAAATCAGCCAGCAATCCCGCCCCGAAACGAAGCTGGATGCGCCCCTGAAAATGGTGCGGTGCGCCCACTGCGGCGTGCACTTGCCCACCGACCGTGCGCTCACCCAAGGCAACGAGTGGTATTGCAGCCAGGCACACCTGCAACAGGGGCCTGGCCGCCAGGGCTGAAACTGCGCCCGGGCTGCTAACCCAAGCGCCCCTGCGGGGCATACGGTGCCGGGTCGATGATGGGCTCGGCCCCGGTCAGCAGGTTTGCAAGCAGCTGGCAGGACGCAGGCGCCAGTACCAGCCCGTTGCGGTAATGCCCACAGTTCAGCCACAACCCATCATGGCCGGGCACTGGCCCGATGTACGGAATGCCTTCAGGCGAACCGGGCCGTAGCCCCGCCCAATGCGCCACCACGGGCGCCCCTTCCAGCTCGGGCAGCAACTCCACCGCCGACGCCTTCAGGCTGGCCAGCGCTTCTTCCGTCGGGGTTTTGTCGTAGCCGGCGTGTTCGAGCGTGCTGCCCACCAGAATGTGGCCGTCTCGCCGGGGGATTGCATATCGCCCTTTGGCCAGCACCATGCTCGGCAGAAAATGCTCGTCGCATTTGAACAGGATCATCTGCCCCTTCACCGGCTCCACCGGCAATGCCAGGCCCAAGGTGCGCAACAGGTCGCCACTCCAGGCACCGGCACTGAGCACCACATCATCCGCTGCCAGCACTTCGTCGGCCAGTTGCACACCGGTAACCCGCCCGCCTTGCTGGACGAAGCCGGAGATCTGGCAGTGTTCACGCAGGGTGACGTTGGGCAATGCCAGTAGCGCTGCCTTAAGCGATTTCACCAGGCGCGGGTTGCGCACATTGGCTACGCCGGCCATGTAGATGGCCCGGCCAAACCCCGGCCCCAACACCGGCACTGCATCGTAAACCGCTGCAATATCCACGGCACTCAAGGGCCGCTGCTGACGCGCCGCCCAGGCGAGAGCCTCGGCCTCGTCGTCCAGGTCCAGCCAGTACAGGCCGGTGGTGTGCACTTGCGGGTCAACGCCGGTGGTGGCGAACAGGTGCTGGCCCAGCTGTGGATAGAAATCCTGCGACCAGTGCGCCAACGCGGTGACGGCAGGGCTGTACCGCCACGGGTACAGCGGCGACACGATGCCACCGCCGGCCCAGGACGACTCACGGCCAACTTCGCCCTGATCGCACACCACTACCTGCCCGACGCTCGCCGCCAGGTTGTATGCGGTCAGCAGGCCGATCACCCCGCCCCCGACCACCACTACTTGCTTGCTCATGTGTAGATCCAACACCTGAAGTTAAACTGCGATGCACCGGGCATCATTGAACCTTCAGCTTCCCCAGCAATGCGTGCTGTCGATGGCACCTGGGTTGCCGCGTACCCCAGCATGGTCAAGCTGGAAGTCGCCACAACGGTCGTCGGCCATGCGCCCCTGCGGCAGCCGCAGGGCGCGCAGCGTGAAGGTATCGCTGCCACGCAGGGCCTGCAGGCTGTAGTCACGGTTACCGGCGGGCAGGTGCAGCTCGCCCTCGGCATACTGGCCAGTGAGCATACGATGCCACTCAAGCCGTAGCGCAGCGTCGTGCAGCAGGCCGGCCACTTCGCTACGGGCGGCCTGCCGAAGGTGGTCGCTGTAGGCGGGGTAGGCAATGGCTGCCAGAATGCCGGTCACGGCCAGCACAATCAACAGCTCGATCAAGCTCAAGCCTTGCTGCATGTCAGTCTCCCTGCACTCTTTGCCGCCATGCGATGCGGCGGGTTTGATCGCCGTTGATGGCGTAGACCGCCTCCAACACCTGCCGCGGCCGCGCCTGCAGGCTTACGGCCGTGACTCTGAACAACGTGACAGGCAGCCCCTCCGGCACATGGGCGGCACGCGTGCTGATACCCAGCTGCTGTACCTGATAGAACCCCTTCGGCGCTTTGTACCAGTGGCCCCCAAGTGCGTGGGGGCGTTCAGGCGGGGCGCACGGCTGGCACGGTGCAGGCGCCTGGTGATGCAAAGCCCCCTGCCCTGCCAGCAACGTTGCCTCGGCCTGCTCAAACGCCAGCAAGCCATCACGCAGCACCCCGGCCATCTGCGTCTCAACCAGCGCGGCACGCAAGGCCGAGGCTGCGAGTACGCCCAGCAACAGGCTGATGACCAGCGCCAGCAACAGCACCACCCCGCGCTGACGCTTCATGGCAAAACAGGGTTGCGCAGGGCAACACTCAAGCGGTGCCGCTGGTGCAACTGCAAGGCGGGGTCATGCAGCGCAAGGTCCAGGTCGATATGCGGGCCGCCAGCGCTTATGAGGTAGGCGATATCCAACGACCGCACGTGCTCCATCAGCGGCTGGGTGCTGTTACTGCGAGTGAAATACAACGTGCTGCCCCTTAGCTCATAACGGTGCCGGCTGATGGGAATAGCCAGTTCACCGCTGCCCTGCACCTGCCCCACGGCAACCTGGGCGTGGTCCCGGCAATTGGTAAGCACGGTCCAGTCCGGGTGCAGAACGTGGCCGGCCACATCCGCCACGATCAGGTTCAGGCTCGACGGGCCTACCTCCACCGGCCGTGTGAAAGCCAGGCGGGTGGCACTGTCGGGAAAGTCGCCAGGCAGCAAGCGCAGGCAACCGAACATGCCGGCCATGCGAATATCCTGGGCCATGCGCAGCAACGCCAGGCGTGCGTCCTCCTGCATGCGCAAGGCAGCGCCCTGCAACCGCCACACCTGATGGGCAGAAGCGAACAGTTGGCTGGCAGTTGTCAGCAACATCAGCCCAATCGCCAGCGCCAGCAGCAGCTCCAGTAAGCCGAAGCCCCGTTCGACGCGCCTCATGGTTGCGCCCGCTCACGATCACTGTGAGCCGCCAGCGCCGCCTGTACGTCGACCCTGGCCCTGTCGGTGGCCTGCAGTGCCTTTACCTGGAGGGCCGCTGCCGCGAACAGGCCGGCGCCCAGCACCAGCACTGCCAGCAGCACTTCCAGCAGGGTCATGCCTTGTTGCCTTGCGTGCATCCTTGCACCTCCTGTGACTTTTCGCGCAGGTGTGGTGTACACCTGCGACTGGCAGGGTTGCTCAACGCCCGTGAAGCTACAGCCAAGCACTTCCCGGGAGGAATGCACGGTGAAGCAACGCGGTGCAACACTGATACAAATATTGTCGGCACTGGCCATCGCGATGCTGCTGTCACAGCTGGGCATGCCGGCCTACGCCACGTTCAGCGACGACCTACATCGGGCCGCTGCCGCGCGGGACCTGGCACAAGCCCTGCGAAGCGCTCGCGGGCACGCCATGCTGCAGGGCCAGCCGGTACGGGTGCAGGCACTGGACAACGCGTGGGGCAATGGTTGGGTGGTGATGCTCGATCACAATGGGCAAGTGCTGCGCGAACACCGCCTGCCACGGCCACTGCGCATTCCGGGCAACATTGGCGCAACCCTGAAGTTCAGCGCGGTGGGCATCCCCATGAGGCCTGGCGGCGGATGGCTGGGGGGCACGCTGGACATTTGCGAGCGGGGCATCGCGCTAAGCCGGCATCAGGTGGTGCTGGCTTCGAGCGGCAGGGTCAGGGTGGCGACCGAAGTGAATGAGACGCCACAGTGCCGGGGCACCTGACCAAAGACGGCAGTTGAGGCCCGCCTTGCGAGCCTTGCACTGCCTTGAGGCTTGCTTTAAAGCAGCGAGCGCACGCGCAGCTCTTTGGGCATGGAGAAGGTGATGTTCTCTGCACGCCCGTCCAGCTCCTCGGCACCGGTTGCGCCCCAGGCCTTGAGCTGTTCGATCACACCCCGTACCAATACCTCGGGGGCCGACGCACCCGCCGTGATGCCAACCCGCGCAGCCTCGGTGAACCAGCCCTGTTGCAGGTCCTCGGCACCATCGATGAGATAGGCCGGTGTACCCATGCGCTCGGCCAACTCGCGCAGGCGGTTGGAGTTGGAGCTGTTAGGGCTGCCCACTACCAGCAACACGTCACACTCGTCGGCCAGTTGCTTCACAGCGTCCTGGCGGTTCTGCGTGGCGTAGCAGATGTCATCCTTGCGCGGCCCGCCAATGTTCGGGAAGCGTGCACGCAGGGCGTCGATCACCCGGCTGGTGTCGTCCATGGACAACGTGGTCTGGGTCACGAAGGCAAGGTGGTCAGGGTCTCTGACCTGCAAGCTGGCGACATCACTCTCGTCTTCGACCAGGTAGATGGCACCGCCATTGCTGGCATCGTACTGCCCCATGGTGCCTTCCACTTCCGGGTGCCCTTCGTGGCCGATCAGGATGCATTCGCGGCCGTCACGGCTGTACTTGGCCACCTCGATGTGCACCTTGGTCACCAGCGGGCAGGTAGCGTCGAACACCTTCAGGCCACGGCTTGCTGCTTCCTGGCGTACGGCCTGGGAAACGCCGTGGGCGCTAAAGATGACAATGACGTCATCCGGCACCTGGTCCAGCTCTTCGACGAAAATGGCGCCACGGTTGCGCAGGTCTTCGACCACGAACTTGTTGTGCACCACTTCGTGACGCACATAGATCGGCGGGCCGAAGACTTCCAGCGCACGGTTGACGATTTCGATCGCCCGGTCGACCCCCGCGCAGAATCCGCGGGGGTTGGCGAGTTTGATTTGCATGCTCGGCTCCAGGCTTACAGAGCCTTCACTTCGAGGATCTCCACCTCGAACGTCAAGGTCTTGCCAGCCAGTGGGTGATTGAAGTCGATGGTCACCTGGTCATCATCGAACGCTTTGACCACACCGGGCAATTCGGCGTTGGCGGCATCCTTGAAAATGATCAGCAGCCCTTCGGACAGCTCCATGCCCTCGAACTGGGACCGCGGCATGACTTGCACGTTCTGCGAATTGGGCTGGCCGAAGGCGTTCTCCGGGGCCACCACCACCGTGCGCTTGTCACCAGCCTTGAAACCGAACAGTGCGGTTTCGAAACCGGGCAGCAGGTTGCCATCGCCCACCTTGAAGGTGGCCGCGGCCTTGTCGAAGGTGCTGTCGACGGTGTCGCCGTTTTCCAGGCGCAGGGCGAAGTGCAACGTGACTTCGGTGTTCTGGCCGATACGAATGTCAGTCATGGGCCGGCTCCTCGGTCTTCTTGCTCTTGAACATATCCAGCGCCAGCATCACCGCACCGACCGTGATTGCACTGTCGGCCAGGTTGAACGCCGGGAAGTAATGCCGGTTCTGCCAGTGCACCAGGATGAAATCGACCACATGGCCCAGCACGACGCGGTCCCACAGGTTGCCGATAGCGCCACCCAGCACCAGTGCCAGCGCCACGGCCAGCCAGGTTTCGTCACGCCCAAGGCGCTTGAGCCACACCACCAGCACGGCACTGACCACCACGGCGATGAGGGCGAACAGCCAGCGCTGCCAGCCTGCCCCGTCTGCCAGGAAGCTGAAGGCAGCGCCGGTGTTGTAGGCCAACGTCCAGCTGAAGTAATCAGGGATTACCACGATTTGCTGGTACATGGTCAGGGCGTTGTCGAAATACAGCTTGGTGGCCTGGTCCAGAACCAGCACCAGCAAGCTCAGCCACAGCCATGCAAGGCGCCCGAAGCGCCCCGCTGCAGGGTTAGGCATAGTGGCGCACCTCGCCCTGGCCGGTCAGGTTCTCGACGCAACGGCCGCAGATTTCCGGATGCTCCGGGTGGCTGCCAACGTCGGCACGGAAGTGCCAGCAACGGCCGCACTTGGTGTAGCCGGACTTCACCACTTTCAGCTTCAGGCCCTCCACTTCGGTGGCCACGGCTTCGGCCGACGCCTGAGCGAACGGCACCACGCTGGCGGCTGAGGTGATCAGCACGAAGCGCAGTTCGTCACCCAGCTTGGCCAGGTCGGTGCTCAGGCCCTCGTCGGCGTACAGGGTGACTTCGGCTTGCAGGTTGCCACCGATGACCTTGGCGGTGCGCTGGTTTTCCAGCTCCTTGTTGACCGACGCCTTGACCGCCATCACGCGGTCCCAGTAGGCGCGGCCCAGCTCGGTGTCTTCAGGCAGCTCGCTCAGGCCCTCGTACCAGCCGTTGAGCATGACCGACTCGTTACGCTCGCCCGGCAGGTATTGCCAGATTTCGTCAGCGGTAAAGGCCAGGATCGGCGCAATCCAGCGCACCAGTGCTTCGCTGATGTGGTACAGCGCGGTCTGGCAGGAGCGACGTGCCACGCTGTTGGCGCCAGTGGTGTACTGGCGGTCCTTGATGATGTCGAGGTAGAAGCCGCCCAGCTCCTGCACACAGAAGTTGTGCACCTTGGAGTAGACGTTCCAGAAACGGTATTCACCGTAGTGCTCTTCCAGTTCACGCTGCAGCAGCAGGGTACGGTCAACCGCCCAACGGTCCAGCGCCAGCATATCTTGCGGCGCCAGCAGGTCGCGCGCAGGGTCGAAGCCAGACAGGTTGGAAAGCAGGAAGCGGGCGGTGTTACGGATGCGGCGGTAGGCATCGGCGCTGCGCTGCAGAATCTGCTCGGAAACCGCCATTTCACCGGAGTAGTCGGTAGCAGCAACCCACAGGCGCAGGATGTCGGCACCCAGGGTGTTGTTGACCTTCTCTGGCTCGATGGTATTACCCAGCGACTTGGACATCTTGCGGCCGTTCTCGTCCACGGTGAAACCGTGGGTCAGCAGCTCGCGGTACGGCGCGTGGCCGTCGATGGCGCAACCGGTCAGCAACGACGAGTGGAACCAGCCACGGTGCTGGTCGGAACCTTCCAGGTACAGGTCGGCGCGCGGGCCGGTGGCGTGGCCGATGTCGTGGGAGCCGCGCAGCACGTGCCAGTGGGTGGTACCGGAGTCGAACCACACATCCAGGGTGTCGGCGATCTTCTCGTACTGGTCGGCTTCAGCGCCCAGCAGCTCGCTGCCATCAAGCTTGAACCAGGCCTCGATACCTTCCTGTTCCACACGCTTGGCCACCTCTTCCATCAGCTCGACGGTGCGCGGGTGCAACTCGCCGGTCTGCTTATTGAGGAAGAACGGAATCGGTACACCCCAGTTGCGCTGACGCGAGATGCACCAGTCAGGGCGGTTGGCGATCATCGAGTGCAGGCGTGCCTGGCCCCAGGCAGGGACGAACTTGGTGTCTTCGATGGCCTTGAGGGCACGCTCGCGCAGCGGTTCACCGGTGCTTGGCTGCTTGTCCATGCCAACGAACCACTGGGCTGTGGCGCGGTAGATCAGCGGCGACTTGTGGCGCCAGCAATGCATGTAGCTATGGCTGATGGTTTCGGTGTGCATCAGCGCACCGACTTCGCTCAGTTTCTCGACGATGGCCGGGTTGGCCTTCCAGATGAACTGGCCGCCGAAGAACGGCAGCGACTCGGCATACACGCCGTTGCTCTGCACAGGGGTGAGGATGTCGTCGTTGACCATGCCGTAGCGCTTGCAGGTAACGAAGTCGTCTTCACCGTAGGCTGGCGAGGAGTGAACCACGCCGGTACCGGCACCCAGCTCGACGTACTCGGCCAGGTAGATGGGCGACAAGCGGTCGTAGAACGGGTGGCGGAAGTTGATCAGTTCCAGCGCCTGGCCCTTGGCAGTGGCGATGACCGCGCCTTCCAGGCCGTAGCGGGCGAGGCACGGCTCGACCAGTTCTTCAGCCAGCACCAGCAGACGCTCGCCGGTGTCGACCAGGGCGTAGGTGAAGTCCGGGTGGATGTTCAGCGCCTGGTTGGCCGGGATGGTCCACGGTGTAGTGGTCCAGATCACGATGGCAGCGGGCTTGCCCAGTGCCGGCAGGCCAAAGGCAGCTGCCAGCTTGGCTTCGTCGGCGACCGGGAACGCCACATCGATGGTCTGGGACTTCTTGTCGGCGTATTCCACCTCGGCCTCAGCCAGGGCTGAACCGCAGTCGAAGCACCAGTTCACAGGCTTGAGGCCCTTGAACACGAAGCCTTGCTTGACCATCTCGGCCAGGGCGCGGATTTCACCGGCCTCGTTGGCAAAGTTCATGGTTTTGTACGGGTTGCCCCAGTCACCCAGCACGCCCAGGCGGATGAACTCGGTTTTTTGCCCTTCGATCTGCTCGGCAGCGTACTCGCGGCACAGCTCGCGGGTGCGGTCGGCAGACAGGTGCTTGCCGTGGGTAACCTCGACCTTGTGCTCGATCGGCAGGCCGTGGCAGTCCCAGCCCGGTACGTACGGCGCATCGAAGCCGGACAGGGTCTTGGAGCGGACGATCATGTCCTTGAGAATCTTGTTCAGCGCGTGACCGATGTGGATCTTGCCGTTGGCATAGGGCGGGCCGTCGTGCAGCACGAACTTGGGACGATCCTTGCCAATTTCGCGCAGCTTCTGGTACAGGCCAATGCTGTCCCAGCGCTGCAGGATCTGCGGTTCGCGCTGAGGCAGGCCGGCCTTCATGGGGAAGGCGGTGTCCGGAAGGTTTAGCGTGGCTTTGTAGTCGGTCATTTCAGGCTCTTGGTTAGCGGTTGAGCGTGCCAATGTGCACGTGCGGCGGCGATATCCGCATCGATCGCCGACTTCAGCGCCTCCAGGGAGGCGAATCGCTGCTCTTCACGCAGCTTGTGGTGGAACACCACCGTCAGGCGCCGGCCATACAGGTCGCCGGCATAATCCAGAAGATGAATTTCCAGGTGCGGGCGCCCATCACCGGCAACGGTGGGGCGCACGCCGATATTACCGACACCCGGCCAGGCCTTGCCGTCGATCTCGATGCTGGCCAGGTAGACCCCGGACAGCGGCACGCGGCGGCGCTTGAGCTGGATGTTGGCAGTGGGAGTACCGAGCTGGCGGGCCAGCTTCTGGCCGTGCAATACGCGGCCAGTGATGCTGTAAGGGCGGCCCAGCAGGTGTTCGGCCAGTTCGAAGTTGCCATCGGCCAAGGCCTTGCGCACTTCGGTGCTGCTGACCCGCAGGCCATCCTGGATCACCGTATTGGCGGCCTCGACGGTAAAACCGTACTGCTGGCCGGCCTGGACCAAAAAGGCGAAGTCACCTGCGCGGTCGCAGCCAAAGCGGAAGTCGTCGCCCACCTCCAGGTGCCGCACGCCCAGGCCATCGACCAGGATGGCCTTGACGAAGTCATCGGCGCCGAGCTCACCCAGGCGCTGGTTGAACGCCAGGCACAGCACCCGGTCGATGCCCTCGCCGGCCAGCAGCTCGACCTTGTCGCGCAGGCGGGCCAGGCGGGCGGGTGCGGTATCGGGGGCAAAGTACTCGCGCGGTTGCGGTTCGAAGATGACCACGCAGGTGGGCAGGCCCAGCGCCTGGCCGCGCTCACGCAGGCGCGCCAGGATAGCCTGGTGGCCGCGGTGAACCCCGTCGAAGTTGCCAATGGTGGCGACACACCCCCGGTGTTCGGGGCGCAGGTTGTGAAGACCTCGAACCAGCTGCATAACGCGCTTCTTGCTCATAAAGTGGCCGATTATAACCACACCCGGGCGCCGGTAACAGGCAACTGCGCCCAAGGGCGGCATGGAATGTGAAAAACCGACACCTGGCCCGGCCGTGCTTCAGTGCAAAGCTTTGCGGGCGAAATGCCGGGGCCGGAAGCCGCACAGGTACAGGCAGCCAAAATAGGTCACCACCCCTGCCATGATCAGCGCCCCTAACCGCAACAGGCGCTCAAGCATATTGCCCTGCTCCCAGGCGGGCAGGTAATGAAGGCCGGCCAGCAACACCGCCGACATCAGGCTGACAGCCAGCACCAGCTTGCACAGGAACAACACCCAACCCGGTTGCGGCTGGAACAGCTGATGGCTGCGCAGCTTCCAGAACAGCAGGCCGGCATTCAGGCAGGCGCCCAGGCTGATCGCCAGGGCCAGCCCGGCATGTGCCAGGGGGCCTACCAGTACCAGGTTGAACAGTTGTGTGCACACCAAGGTGAACACGGCAATTTTCACGGGTGTGCGGATATTCTGCTGGGCATAGAAGCCGGGGGCCAGCACCTTGACCAGGATGATTGCCAGCAACCCTACCGAATAGGCGACCAAGGCACGCTGAGTCATGGCCGCATCTACGGCACTGAACTTGCCGTACTGGAACAGCGCAACCGTCAGCGGCTCAGCCAGCAAGGCCAGGCCCAGCGTGCAGGGCAGTACCAGCAGGAAACACAGGCGCAGCCCCCAGTCGAGAATCCGCGAGTATTCCTCACGGTCCCGGTTGGCGTACGTCTTGGCCAGGGTCGGCAGCAGAATGGTCCCCAGCGCTACGCCCAGCACGCCCGATGGCAGTTCCATGAGGCGATCGGCGTAGTACATCCACGATACCGAACCGGCTACCAGGAACGACGCGAATATCGTGTTGATGATCAGCGAGATCTGGCTCACCGACACCCCGAGGATGGCGGGCAGCATCTGCTTGAGCACTCGCCACACCCCGGCGTCGCGCAGGTTCAGCCGCGGCAGCACCAGCATGCCGATCTTCTTCAGCGCCGGCAGTTGATACAGCAACTGGGCCAGGCCGCCCGCCAGCACACCCCAGGCCAGGGCCATGATCGGCGGGTTGAAGTACGGCGTCAGCCACACGGCGAAGGCGATCATGGCCACGTTCAGCAGCGTGGGCGTGAAGGCCGGCACCGTGAAGCGGTTCCAGGTATTGAGGATGGCCCCCACCAAGGACGACAGCGAGATCAGCAATATATAAGGAAACGTCACTCGCAGCAGGTCGGTGGTGAGCTGGTATTTCTCGGCGCTGTCGACGAAACCTGGGGCAGTGGCCCACACCACCCAGGGTGCGGCCAGGATGCCGATGGCAGTGACCACGGCCAGCACCAGCGTCAGCAGCCCGCTGACATAGGCCACGAAGGTGCGCGTGGCCTCTTCGCCCTGCTGGCTCTTGTATTCGGCCAGGATGGGCACGAATGCCTGTGAAAACGCGCCTTCGGCAAAAATGCGCCGCAGCAGGTTGGGCAGTTTGAAAGCAATGAAGAAGGCGTCGGTGGCCACCCCGGCGCCAAAGATGCGCGCAAGGATGGTGTCGCGGACAAAGCCCAGCACCCGGGAAATCATGGTGATTGAGCTGACCGCAGCCAGTGATTTGAGCAGGTTCATCGAAAAGATTCACGCCAATGGCAGAGGACGCTGCCAGACAGCGTCCGAATGTGCGATACTCCCGCGCCTTCGCAGGGGAGCCAAAAATTCCCGAGTTTACAGGTCGCGCAGCAGAAAGGAATCTTTCCCGCCTGTTGGTGCACCGCTCGGCGGAACCTTGCAAGTGGCCTTGACATCCGGTCGACTCATCGGCATGATTCGCGGCCTATTTTGTTTGCTATTTACCTAAAGTCTTTCGAGGAGCTCGACGGTGGCCAACACACCTTCCGCCAAGAAACGTGCAAAACAGGCTGAGAAGCGTCGCAGCCACAACGCCAGCCTGCGTTCCATGGTCCGCACCTACATCAAGAATGTAGTCAAGGCCATCGACGCAAAAGACGCCGACAAAGCACAAGCTGCTTACGTTCTGGCTGTGCCTGTAATCGACCGTATGGCCGACAAGGGTATCATCCACAAGAACAAAGCTGCTCGTCACAAAGGCCGTCTGAATGGCCACATCAAGGCGCTGAAAGAAACTGCAGCTGCCTAAGCGACGTGCTAGTCGAAAAACCGACCCTAGGGTCGGTTTTTTGTTGCCTGCAGTTTTTCGTTTGAGCCCTTTACGTCAAGGGGCCGCTGCCAACGGCCCCTCGATGGGTCACTTGCCCAGCTGAATTTTCGGTGCCCATTGCAGCCAGTCATCCTCGGCCTTGTCGAACAAGGCGAAGGTCTGCTGCGGCCGCGCAGGGTTGCCCATGCGCTCGCCATCCGGCGTGGCAAAGGCGATGCCGCCGTCGATCAGGGTTTCCAGCGACTCGGTACGCACGGTCGCCCCTTTCAACAGGCCCCAGTCGAAACCGAAGCCACTGCTGTTCCAGAAACGGCTGCCGCTGCGCACCAGGCTGGCATAACGGGGCTCGATCAGGATGTGGATCAGCACGCGGTCAGCGCTCTGACCAAGCTCGAAGCCAGTGACCTTGCCCACTTCGACCTCGCGGTACGTCACCGGCACACCAGCCTTGATCGAGCCACGGCGCGGCGCACTGAGGGTCAACGGCAGGCCTATTTCGGGGCCCGCCACCTCCGGCGCATCAGCCAGGGCAATGAAATCCCGCTGCGGCCCCCGGTCCTTGGCGGCAGGCTGCACTTCCAGGTATTGCCCGCTGATCAAGGTATCAAGGTTTTCTGTACGCACCAGGCCCAGGGCCGGCTTGACCACCCAGAACTGGGTGCCGACGCGGGCGATCTTGTCAGCCGCCTCGGTGATACGCGCGCGCAACAGCACGGCCTGAAGGTCTGCTGTAAGGTCGACGCTCTCGATGCTACCCACATCCAGCCCACGGAAGCGGATGGCGGTACCTGGCTTCAACCCATCAGCCCGCTGCACCCGGATGGTAACCAGGGTGCCCGCTCGGTTCACCGCCTCCTGGTTCTCATGCAGGCGGAAGCGCGGAATGTGGCGCTTGAGCGGTGCATTCGCCCGTGGCGTGTCGAAGGCGATACCCCCTGCCATCAAGGTCTGCAGGGATTCACTCTTCACCTTGATACCCGAGAGGCCACCGGTAAGGGTAATGCCGCTGGCATTCCAGAAGCGTGACGATGCATTGACCAGCTTTTCGTATTCCTTTTCGATGTGAACGCCAATCAGGATACGGTTGCTGTCGCGGGCAAACTGGTAGCTTTGCACGCTGCCCACTTTCACCTGGCGGTACATCACCGGGCTGCCCACTTCGAGCGAGCCCAGGGTATCGGCGAACAGCACCATGTGCAGGCCGGGCGCTTTCAGGTCCAGTGGAGGCGCCTTGGCCCGCGCTTCGAATTCACGCTCAGGCCTCGCGCCCTTCTCGCCAGGGCGGATGGCGATGTAGTTGCCCTTTACCAGCGCTTCCAGGCCGGTGATCCCGGCAAGCGAGATCGACGGCTTGACCACCCAGAATTGGGTGCCCTCCACCAGGTAATCCTCGGTCAGCGGGTCCAGGGTAAGCTCGGCGGTGGCGCTGGAAAGGTTGTCCTCCATCTTCAGGGTTTTCAGCGACCCCACCTGGATACCTTTGTACATGACCGGCGTACGGCCAGCCTGTAGGCCCTCGTAGTCGCTGAGCTTCACCTTCACGCGGATGCCCGCCTGGGCGGCATCGAAGTCCTCATAAAGGCGGAACGGCAGGCTCGGGTCGGTTGGCGGGCTGTCCTTGCGATGCTCCGGCGTCGCGAAGGCGATACCGCCAGCAACGATGCTGGACAACGACTCGCTGCGCACCTTCACGCCAGAGAGCGAGGCATCGATGCTGACGCCGCTCGCGTTCCAGAAGCGCGTGTGCTTGCGCACCAGGTTGGCGTAGGCAGGTTCAATGAAGACCTTTACCTCGACCGTGCTCTGGTCGTCGGACAGACGATAGCTCTTCACCCGCCCAACCTGGATCTGCTTGTAGAACACCGGGCTGTCGCGGTTGAGTGACCCCAGCCGCTCGGCCTTCAGCACAAGGTGCAGCCCCGGTTCGGAATCCGAGAGCGGGGGCGCAACCTTGAGTGCGGTGAAGCGCTTGGTCGGCTCGCCCTCCCCTGGGCTGACGGCAATGTAGTTACCTGATACCAGCGTTTCTAGCCCGGTAATACCTGCCAGGCTGACGCTCGGCTTCACCAGCCAAAAGCGGGTGCCTTTGTTCAGGTGGTTCTCTGCCGCCTGGTTCATTTCGATAGTGGCGATAACGCCCTGATTCTCACCCTTGGCATCCAGCACCAGGCTTTTCACCTTACCGACCGGCATGCCCTTGTAGATCACCTCGGTCTTGTTGGCGACGATGCCTTCGCCCGACTCGAAGCGCACTTCAATCTGCACGCCAGCTTCGCGGTAGGCCTGCCACGCGAGCCAGCCGCCGATCATCAAGGCGATCAGGGGCAGGATCCAGATGGCCGACCAGTTGGAAGCGGGGCGGGTTTTGGCCGTTGGCAGGTCACTCATTGTCGTCATCCGACTCCGTATTGTCCCAAATCAGTCGGGGATCGAAGGTCAAAGCAGCAAGCATCGTCAGAATCACCACAGTTGCAAAGGCGACAGCGCCCAAATTGGCTTCGACACTGGCTATCCGCCCGAAATTCACCACTGCCACCAGGATGGCAATGACGAAGATATCGAGCATGGACCAGCGCCCTATGAATTCGATGAAGCGGTACATCCAGATGCGTTGCCGTGCTGACAGTGGCTGGCGACGCTGGACCGAATACAGCAGCAAGGCAATACCCACCAGCTTGAACGTCGGCACCAGGATGCTGGCAACGAACACTACCGCAGCGATCGGCACCATGCCGTGCTTGAGCAGGGCAATGACGCCCGACATGATGGTGTCGGGGCTGCCCTGGCCAAATGAGCTGACCGTCATGATCGGCAGCACATTGGCAGGGATGTACAGAATGAACGCCGCCACCAGCAGCGCCCAGGTTCGCACGATGCTGTTGGGCCTGCGTGCGTGCACCAAGGCACCACACCGGGTGCAGGTTTGCGAGGTGTCGCCAGGCACCTGCCGGTTCAGTTCATGACACTCATTGCAGACAACAATGCCTGCATCAATCGCCCGCATGCAGGTCCTCCCCCGCTAACGCACTCCAGATCTGGTGCGGTGACATCACCACTTCAAGCCACACCTGAACCAGCAACAGGCTGATGAAACAGAACAGGCCAAGGCCCACGGTAATCTCGGCCAGGTCCACGAGTTTCACAATGGCCACCAATACACCCATGAAATACACCTCGAGCATGCCCCAGTCTCGCAGGTGGTGATAGATGCGATAAAACAGCAACCCAAACTTGCGCCCAACGTTCAGCCGAATGGCCAGCAATACAGCCAACTGGCAAAGCAGCTTGGACAACGGTATCGCCATGCTGCACAGGAACACGACAATGGCCACCCCACGCATGCCCGAGTCGTACAGGCCCAGTACGCCACTCCAGACCGTGTCATCCGAGGTTTGACCCAATAGGTGCAACTGCATGATCGGCAGGAAGTTGGCCGGGATGAACAGCAGCAGCGCAGTGAGCACCAGGGCCAGGCTGCGGTTCACCACGTTGTGCCGGTGGGCGTATAGCTCGTATCCACAGCGTGGGCATAACGCCTTTTCACCATTGTGTAGAACAGGCTTGCGCAGCAACAGATCACATTCATGGCAGGCGACCAGTTCGTCCAGCGGCAGGTCGGCCAGTGCTTCTGGTTCGGCAGGGTTGGGCATAGGCTGCTTCTGACTGGGTGGGTGGGGTTATTCTAGTGGGCTTGGCTGGGTTTGTGGGATGCGCTTGTGTCTAGGCAGGCCCGAGGGGCGACGGTTCACGGCCCCCGACCAGCGTCGCTTTTTTATCGC
>NZ_BCAV01000032.1:0-138347 GCF_001320125.1 Pseudomonas sp. NBRC 111119 | reverse complement strand
TGTGGCCAAAATCATCGAGTAATCACTCGACCGATTGAAAAAACCCCCGCTCAGCGGGGGTTTTTTTTATTGGGTTGACACTAATTGGGGGCGTCTATAGAATCACGCCTCCTTTTAGCGGGCGTAGTGCGTCCGTTGGGAACAGCCTGGAGTCTGAAATCCAATGCAAAATCAGCAAATCCGAATCAGGTTGAAGGCTTTCGACCATCGCCTGATCGACCAATCCACCCAGGAAATCGTGGAAACCGCGAAACGTACTGGTGCACAAGTGCGTGGTCCAATTCCACTGCCTACCCGCAAAGAGCGTTTCACCGTTCTGGTCTCCCCGCACGTCAACAAAGACGCGCGTGACCAGTACGAGATTCGCACTCATAAGCGTGTTCTGGACATCGTCCAGCCAACGGATAAAACCGTTGATGCGCTGATGAAGCTTGATCTGGCGGCAGGTGTGGAAGTACAGATCAGCCTCGGCTAAGACTTCGGTCTAGTCGTGTAACGCTCTGAAATGGGCGGCCATAGCGGGTGAAAGCCCCGTACACTCATGAGGTTTACAACATGACTATTGGTGTAATCGGTCGCAAGTGCGGTATGACCCGCATTTTCACCGAAGAAGGTGTCTCCATTCCGGTCACGGTCATCGAGATCGAGCCGAATCGTGTCACCCAGTTCAAAACTGAAGAAACCGATGGCTACCGTGCAGTGCAAGTCACTGTCGGCGAGCGTCGTGCTTCGCGTGTGACTGCCGCTCAGGCAGGCCACTTCGCCAAGGCCAACGTTGCCGCTGGTCGCGGTGTTTGGGAGTTCCGTCTTGAAGAAGGCGATTTCCAGGCTGGCGATCTGATCAAAGCTGAACTCTTCGCTGCAGGCCAGCTGGTAGACGTTACTGGTCAGTCCAAAGGTAAAGGCTTCGCCGGTACCATCAAGCGCTGGAACTTCCGTGGCCAGGACAACACCCACGGTAACTCCGTGTCGCACCGTGTCCCAGGTTCCATCGGCCAGTGCCAGACTCCTGGTCGTGTGTTCAAGGGCAAGAAAATGTCCGGTCACATGGGCGCCGAGCGCGTGACTGTGCAGTCCCTGGAAGTTGTTCGCGTAGACGCTGAGCGCAACCTGCTGCTCGTCAAAGGTGCCGTTCCAGGCGCTACTGGCGGCGACGTGGTTGTACGTCCAGCTGTCAAGGCTCGCGGTTAAGGGGAAACTGACATGCAACTTAATGTAAATGACGCTCAGGCGATCGAAGTTTCCGAACTGACTTACGGTGGCGAATTCAACGAGACGCTGGTACACCAAGCAGTCGTGGCCTACATGGCCGGCGGCCGTCAGGGCACCAAGCAGCAAAAGACCCGTTCCGACGTGGCTGGTGGCGGTAAGCGCCCATGGCGTCAGAAGGGTACTGGCCGTGCTCGTGCTGGTACCACTCGTGGTCCGATCTGGCGTGGCGGTGGTGTTACCTTCGCAGCTCGCCCTCAAGATCACTCGCAGAAGCTCAACAAGAAGATGTATCGCGCTGCCCTGCGCTCCATCCTCGCTGAGCTGGTGCGTAGCGACCGTCTGGTCGTGGTTCAGGACTTCGCTGTTGAAGCACCGAAAACCAAAGATCTGCTGAACAAGCTGAACGGCATGGGTCTGAGCGATGTGTTGATCGTTTCCGACGCTGTTGATCAGAACCTGTACCTGGCTGCTCGTAACCTGCCGCACGTCGATGTACGTGACGTACAAGGTTCCGACCCGGTCAGTCTGATCGCATACGAGAAAGTGTTGATCACTGTCTCGGCCGTGAAGAAATTCGAGGAGCTGCTGGGATGAACCAGGAACGCGTATTTAAAGTCCTCCTTGGCCCGCACGTTTCCGAGAAGGCTACCGTTCTGGCTGAGAAAAAAGGCCAGTTCGTATTCAAGGTTGCTACCGATGCAACCAAGCTGGAAATCAAGAAAGCTGTCGAAGGCCTGTTCAACGTAAAAGTTGAAAACGTGTCGACTGTTAACGTTCTGGGTAAAACCAAGCGTACCGCACGTGGTCTGGGCAAGCGTAATGACTGGAAGAAGGCGATCGTCTCCCTTCAGCCAGGCCAAGATCTCGATTTCAGCAGCAGTGCTGAGTAAGGAAGGGGTGCATCATGGCAATCGTTAAATGCAAACCGACTTCCCCTGGCCGCCGTTTCGTGGTCAAGGTGGTCAACAAGGAGCTGCACAAAGGCGCTCCTCACGCACCGCTGCTCGAGAAGAAATCGAAGTCTGGTGGTCGTAACAACAATGGCCGTATTACCACGCGTCACGTAGGTGGTGGTCATAAGCAGCATTACCGTCTGGTCGACTTCCGTCGCAACGACAAAGATGGCATCCCCGCCACTGTCGAGCGTATCGAATACGATCCAAACCGTACTGCTCACATCGCCCTGCTGTGCTACGCAGACGGTGAGCGTCGCTACATCATCGCCCCTAAAGGCGTGAGCGCTGGCGACCAGCTGATCGCAGGTGCACTGGCCCCAATCAAGGCCGGTAACTCCCTGCAGCTGCGCAACATTCCAGTAGGTAGCACCATTCACGGCATCGAACTGAAGCCGGGTAAAGGTGCACAGATCGCTCGTTCCGCTGGTGCCTCGGCTCAGCTGATCGCTCGCGAAGGTGTCTACGTGACCCTGCGTCTGCGCTCTGGTGAAATGCGTAAAGTCCTGGCTGAGTGCCGTGCGACCCTGGGCGAAGTCTCGAACTCCGAGCACAGCCTGCGTTCGCTGGGTAAAGCTGGTGCCAAACGCTGGCGCGGCGTTCGCCCAACCGTTCGTGGTGTTGCCATGAACCCGGTTGACCACCCACATGGTGGTGGTGAAGGTCGTACCTCCGGTGGTCGTCATCCGGTATCGCCATGGGGCTTCCCAACCAAGGGTGCTAAAACCCGTGGTAATAAGCGTACCGACAACATGATCGTCCGTCGTCGCAAGTAACTAGAGGGATACGACAGTGCCACGTTCTCTGAAAAAAGGTCCTTTTATCGATCTTCACCTCTTGAAGAAGATCGAAGTGGCGGTGGAGAAGAACGATCGCAAGCCAGTTAAAACCTGGTCGCGCCGTTCGATGATCCTGCCACAAATGGTCGGTCTGACCATCGCCGTACACAACGGTCGTCAACACGTCCCCGTTCTGGTGAACGAAGACATGGTCGGCCACAAACTGGGCGAGTTCGCCGGTACCCGCACCTACCGCGGGCACGTGGCTGACAAGAAAGCCAAGCGTTAAGGGGTAAGGAAATGGAAGTAGCCGCTAAGTTGTCGGGCGCTCGCATCTCCGCCCAGAAAGCCCGCTTGGTCGCCGACCAGATCCGCGGGAAGAAGGTGGGCGAAGCGCTCAACCTGTTGGCCTTCAGCAGCAAAAAAGCCGCTGAAATCATGAAGAAAGTCCTCGAGTCGGCCGTAGCCAACGCCGAACACAACGAAGGCGCAGACGTTGATGACCTGAAGGTCTCCACCGTTTTCGTCAACGAAGGGCGTTCGCTGAAGCGCATCATGCCACGTGCCAAAGGCCGTGCTGATCGCATCGTCAAGCGGTCTTGCCATATCACTGTCAAGGTTGCGGACAAGTAACGGAGTCGATCAGATGGGTCAGAAAGTACATCCCACTGGCATTCGCCTGGGAATCGTCAAGGAGCACACCTCCGTCTGGTACGCAGACGGTGCTACTTACGCAGATTACCTGTTGAAGGATCTGAAAACGCGTGAGTACCTCCACGACAAACTAAAAAGCGCGTCCGTAAGCCGTATCGATATTCATCGTCCGGCTCAAACTGCACGCATCACCATCCACACCGCTCGTCCCGGTATCGTTATCGGCAAGAAGGGTGAGGATGTCGAGAAGCTGCGTCAGGACCTGACCAAGCAGATGGGTGTGCCTGTGCACATCAACATCGAAGAGATCCGCAAGCCGGAACTCGACGCCATGCTGGTTGCGCAAAGCGTAGCTCAGCAGCTGGAACGCCGCGTAATGTTCCGTCGCGCCATGAAGCGCGCCGTGCAGAACGCCATGCGTATTGGTGCCAAGGGCATCAAGATCCAGGTGAGCGGTCGTCTCGGCGGCGCTGAGATTGCTCGTACCGAGTGGTATCGCGAAGGTCGTGTGCCCCTGCACACCCTGCGTGCCGATATCGACTACAACACCTACGAAGCTCACACCACTTACGGTGTGATCGGTGTGAAGGTTTGGATCTTCAAAGGCGAAGTAATTGGTGGTCGCCAAGAAGAACTGAAACCACAAGCACCAGCGCCTCGTAAAAAAGCTGCTAAGTAAGGGGTACGCCAAATGTTGCAACCAAAGCGTACAAAATTCCGCAAGCAGATGACTGGCCACAACCGTGGTCTGGCACTGCGCGGTAGCAAAGTCAGCTTCGGCGAATTCGCCCTGAAAGCTGTTGCTCGCGGTCGCCTCACCGCTCGCCAGATCGAGTCCGCACGTCGTGCGCTGACCCGTCACGTAAAACGTGGCGGCAAGATCTGGATCCGTGTGTTCCCGGACAAGCCGATCTCCAAAAAGCCTCTTGAGGTTCGTATGGGTAAAGGTAAGGGTTCCGTGGAGTACTGGGTTGCCCAGATCCAGCCAGGTAAAGTCCTGTACGAGATCGAGGGTGTTTCTGAAGAGCTGGCGCGCGAAGCTTTCGCCCTGGCTGCTGCAAAGCTGCCTCTCGCCACCTCCTTTGTTAAGCGGACGGTGATGTGATGAAAGCGAATGAACTTCGTGAAAAATCGGCACAGCAGCTGAACGAGCAACTGCTCGGCTTGCTGCGCGACCAGTTCAATCTGCGCATGCAGAAAGCAACTGGCCAGTTGGGGCAGTCGCACCTGCTCTCGCAAGTTAAGCGTGACATCGCTCGCGTGAAAACTGTGCTCAACCAGCAGGCAGGTAAGTGATCATGGCTGAAGCTGAAAAAAACGTCCGTACGCTGACTGGCCGTGTCGTCAGCGACAAAATGGACAAGACCATCACCGTTCTGATCGAGCGTCGCGTCAAGCACCCGATCTACGGTAAATACGTTAAGCGTTCGACTAAGCTGCACGCGCACGACGAAACCAACCAGTGCAAAATCGGCGACAAGGTTTCCATTACCGAAACCCGTCCGCTGGCCAAGACCAAGTCCTGGGCACTGGTTGAAGTCCTCGAACGCGCTGTTGAAGTCTAAGGGCTAGGGGTCGGAGAAATTTTATGATTCAGACTCAATCCATGCTCGATGTGGCCGATAACAGCGGCGCTCGTCGCGTCATGTGCATCAAGGTGCTCGGCGGTTCGCACCGTCGTTACGCCGGCATCGGTGACATCATCAAAGTTACCGTCAAGGAAGCGATTCCGCGCGGTAAGGTCAAAAAAGGCCAGGTGATGACCGCTGTTGTTGTGCGCACCCGTCACGGTGTTCGTCGCGCCGACGGTTCCATCATTCGTTTCGACGGCAACGCTGCTGTTCTGCTGAACAACAAGCAAGAGCCGATCGGCACTCGCATCTTCGGGCCAGTGACCCGTGAACTTCGTACCGAGAAGTTCATGAAGATCGTCTCGCTCGCCCCTGAAGTGCTGTAAGGAGATCCGACATGCAAAAGATTCGTCGTGACGACGAGATCATCGTGATCGCCGGCAAAGACAAAGGTAAGCGCGGTAAGGTGCTGAAGGTTCTCGCTGACGACCGTCTGGTCATCGGTGGCGTGAACCTGGTCAAGCGTCATACCAAGCCTAACCCGATGGCGGGCGTTCAGGGCGGTATCGTCGAGAAAGAAGCGCCTCTGCACGCTTCCAACGTTGCCATCTTCAACGGTGAAACCAACAAGGCTGACCGCGTTGGTTTCAAAGTAGAAGACGGTAAGAAAATTCGTGTCTTCAAGTCGACCCAAAAAGCGGTTGATGCTTGAACACTGCTAGGTAGAAGACCATGGCACGACTGAAAGAGATTTACCGGAACGAAATCGCTCCTAAGCTTAAGGAAGAACTTAAGCTGTCGAACGTGATGGAAGTTCCGCGCGTTACCAAAATCACCCTGAACATGGGTCTGGGCGAAGCCATCGGTGACAAGAAAGTCATCGAGCACGCTGTTGCCGACCTGGAAAAGATCACCGGTCAAAAGCCGGTTGTGACCTTCGCTCGCAAATCCATCGCTGGCTTCAAAGTCCGCGAAGGCTGGCCGATCGGTGTCAAGGTGACCCTGCGTAGCGACAAGATGTACGAATTCCTGGACCGCCTGCTGGCGATCTCCCTGCCTCGGGTTCGCGACTTCCGCGGCCTGAATGCCAAGTCCTTCGATGGCCGTGGCAACTACAGCATGGGTGTGAAAGAGCAGATCATCTTCCCGGAAATCGATTACGACAAGATCGATGCTCTGCGCGGTTTGGACATCACCCTGACCACCACTGCTCGTTCGGACGACGAAGGCCGCGCTCTGCTGCGTGCTTTCAAGTTCCCGTTCCGCAACTGATTGGAGTAGGAAAATGGCCAAGAAGAGCATGAAAAACCGCGAGCTGAAGCGTCAGCTCACGGTAGCCAAGTACGCTAAAAAGCGTGCCGAGCTGAAAGCGACCATCGTCAACCTGAACGCTTCTCCTGAAGAACGTTTCGCTGCCGTTGTCGCGCTGCAGAAGCAACCGCGTGATGCCAGCGCTGCACGCCTGCGCAACCGTTGCCGCCTGACCGGTCGTCCTCACGGTGTATACCGTAAGTTCGGCCTGGGCCGTAACATGCTGCGTCAAGCTGCAATGCGTGGTGACGTACCGGGTCTGGTCAAGGCCTCCTGGTAAGCACTGCTGGTGTGATCCCGGTGGAAGGGGAGCAATCTTCCGACCGCCGGTGACCTCGCCCACAAACAAGCCCCTCTATGGGGCTTGTTTCGTTTCTGCGTTGTGTCTAGAATGACCGGCTCACCTGGGCCTGGGTACTTTGCCCTGCCTGCTCAGGTGGTTGTGATAGCCGCAAGGCTAATAATTCTTGTATCAGGAGCATCTAGCCCATGAGTATGCAGGACCCGTTAGCGGACATGCTAACTCGCATCCGTAATGCCCAGATGGCTGAAAAGTCCGTCGTAAGCATGCCTTCTTCTACCCTGAAGGTCGCGGTTGCCAAAGTTCTGAAGGACGAAGGTTACATCGCCGGCTACCAGGTAACTGGTGAGGCCAAGCCTTCCTTGTCGATCGAACTGAAGTACTTCGAAGGCCGTCCGGTCATCGAGGAACTGAAGCGCTCCAGCCGTCCAGGCCTGCGCCAGTACAAGTCCGTCACAGACCTGCCGAAAGTACGTGGCGGTTTGGGCGTGTCTATCGTCTCCACCAACAAAGGTGTGATGACTGATCGCGCTGCGCGCGCTGCCGGTGTCGGCGGCGAAGTTCTGTGCACAGTGTTCTAAGGGGAGATAGGCATGTCTCGCGTCGCTAAGAACCCCGTTAAGCTGCCATCAGGCGTCGAAGTCAAATTCGCCGGCCAGCAGCTTTCGGTGAAGGGTGCCAAAGGCACTCTCGAACTGAACGTTCACTCGTCTGTTGAAGTTACCGAAGAGTCTGGCGAGCTGCGTTTCGTCGCTCGCAACGGTGATCAGCAAGCTCGCGCCATGGCCGGTACCACCCGCGCTCTGGTGAACAACATGGTCCAAGGCGTAAGCCAAGGCTTCGAGCGCAAGCTCCAGCTGGTCGGTGTTGGTTACAAGGCACAGGCAAAGGGCACCGTCCTGAACTTGGCTCTGGGCTTCTCGCATCCAGTGGACTACGAACTGCCAGCCGGTATCACCGCTGAAACCCCAAGCCAGACCGACATCCTGATCAAGGGTATCGACAAGCAGCTGGTGGGTCAGGTGGCCGCTGAAATCCGCGATTTCCGTCCGCCAGAGCCTTACAAAGGTAAAGGTGTGCGTTACGCGGACGAAGTAGTCCGTCGTAAAGAAGCCAAGAAGAAGTAGGGCCTAGCAAATGACCGACAAAAAAGTTACTCGACTGCGTCGCGCTCGCAAAGCACGCCTCAAGATGCACGAACTCGAAGTCGTGCGCCTGTGCGTGTTCCGCTCCTCGCAGCACATCTATGCCCAGGTCATTTCGGCCGACGGCAGCAAGGTTCTGGCAAGTGCCTCGACCTTGGACAAAGAACTGCGTGATGGCGCCACTGGCAACATCGACGCGGCCACTAAGGTTGGCAAGCTGGTAGCTGAGCGCGCGAAAGCCGCCGGTGTATCTCAAGTTGCCTTTGACCGTTCCGGCTTCAAGTACCATGGCCGCGTCAAAGCGCTGGCTGATGCTGCTCGTGAAGGCGGGCTGGAGTTCTAAGTTATGGCAAATAACGATCAAAAGCGCGACGAAGGCTACATCGAGAAGCTGGTTCAAGTTAACCGCGTTGCCAAAACCGTAAAAGGCGGCCGTATCTTCACCTTCACCGCGCTGACCGTGGTAGGTGATGGTAAAGGTCGTGTTGGCTTCGGCCGTGGCAAATCGCGCGAAGTACCTGCTGCGATCCAGAAAGCCATGGAAGCTGCTCGCCGCAACATGATCCAGGTTGACCTGAAGGGCACCACCCTGCAGTACGCCACCAAGGCTGCCCACGGCGCCTCGAAGGTTTACATGCAGCCTGCTTCGGAAGGTACCGGTATCATCGCCGGTGGCGCAATGCGTGCTGTCCTGGAAGTTGCTGGTGTTCAGAACGTTCTGGCCAAGTGCTACGGTTCGACCAACCCAGTGAACGTGGTTTACGCCACCTTCAAGGGTCTGAAAGCCATGCAATCTCCTGAATCCATTGCTGCCAAGCGCGGCAAGAGCGTCGAGGAGATCTTCTGATCATGGCAACCGTAAAAGTAACGCTGATCAAGAGCACCGCCGGCCGCCTGCCTAACCACATCCTGTGTGTTAAAGGCCTGGGCCTGCGTCGCATCGGTCACACTGTAGAAGTCCAGGATACTCCCGAGAACCGCGGGATGATCAACAAGGCTTACTACATGCTGAAGGTCGAGGGTTAATCGATGAAACTCAATGATCTGAGTCCAGCGCCGGGTTCCCGTCGCGAGAAGCATCGTCCGGGTCGTGGTATCGGTAGCGGTTTGGGCAAGACTGGTGGCCGTGGTCACAAAGGTCAGACCTCCCGTTCCGGTGGCACCATCGCTCCGGGCTTCGAAGGCGGTCAACAGCCGCTGCACCGTCGTCTGCCGAAGTTCGGCTTCGTTTCCCTGAAAGCCATGGACCGCGCAGAAGTGCGTCTGTCCGAGCTGGCCAAGGTGGAAGGCGACGTGGTTTCCGTGCAGTCCCTGAAGGATGCCAACGTGATCGGCCAGAACGTTCAGCGTGTGAAAATCATGCTGTCTGGCGAAGTCACTCGCGCAGTTACCATCAAGGGCATCGCAGCCACCAAGGGTGCGCGTGCGGCTATCGAAGCAGCTGGCGGCAAGTTCGAGGAATAAATGGCTAAGCAAGGTGCTCTCTCTTCGCTCGGTAAGGGCGGGATGTCGGAACTCTGGGCTCGTCTGCGCTTTCTGTTCATGGCGATCATCGTCTATCGGATAGGTGCGCATATCCCGGTTCCTGGCATCAATCCAGACCGGCTGGCGGATCTGTTTCGGCAGAATGAGGGGACCATTCTTAGCTTGTTCAACATGTTTTCCGGTGGCGCGCTCGAGCGCATGAGCATCTTTGCACTGGGGATCATGCCGTACATTTCGGCATCGATCATCATGCAGCTGATGACCGCGGTCAGCCCGCAACTGGAGCAGTTGAAGAAGGAAGGTGAAGCTGGCCGTCGCAAGATCAGCCAGTACACCCGCTACGGCACCGTTATCCTGGCGCTGGTACAAGCCATTGGCATGTCCATTGGCCTGGCCAACCAGGGCGTGGCGTTTTCTGTAGGCCTGGGCTTCCATGTCGTCGCCGTCTCCACGTTTGTGGCGGGCGCGATGTTCATGATGTGGCTGGGCGAACAGATCACCGAGCGCGGTGTGGGCAACGGTATCTCGATGTTGATCTTCGCAGGTATCGTTGCCGGTCTTCCGAGAGCAATCGGGCAGTCTTTCGAGTCTGCGCGCACAGGCGATATCAACATCTTCGCCCTGGTCGCTATCGGTTTGCTGGCAGTAGCGATTATCGGTTTTGTGGTGTTCATTGAGCGTGGTCAGCGGCGCATCGCCGTTCATTACGCCAAGCGTCAGCAGGGCCGCAAGGTCTTCGCTGCGCAGACCAGCCACTTGCCGCTGAAAGTGAACATGGCGGGGGTTATCCCGGCCATCTTCGCGAGCAGCATTCTGCTGTTCCCGGCTTCGCTGGGTGCCTGGTTCGGTCAGTCCGAAGGTATGGGCTGGCTGCAGGACATCTCGCAGTCGATCGCACCTGGTCAGCCGTTGAACATTTTGCTGTTTAGTGCAGGGATCATTTTCTTCTGCTTCTTCTACACAGCGCTGATGTTCAACCCGAAAGACGTAGCGGAAAACCTGAAGAAGTCCGGTGCCTTTATTCCGGGTATCCGTCCTGGTGAGCAGTCGGCGCGCTACATTGATGGCGTTCTGACCCGTTTGACCATGTTCGGTGCTCTTTACATGATGGCCGTCTGCCTTCTGCCCCAGTTCCTGGTGGTGGCAGCAAATGTGCCGTTCTACCTTGGCGGGACCTCGTTGCTGATTGTGGTAGTGGTTGTGATGGACTTCATGTCCCAAGTACAATCGCACCTCGTTTCGCACCAGTACGAATCCCTGATGAAGAAAGCCAACCTGAAAGGCTACGGTGGCAGCGGTTTGCTGCGCTGATACGCCCCTAAGGTTCGAGGAGTCGGTAATGAAAGTTCGTGCATCGGTGAAAAAGCTGTGCCGCAACTGCAAGATCATCCGTCGCGAAGGCGTCGTACGAGTGATCTGCAGCGCAGAACCGCGTCACAAACAGCGCCAAGGCTGAGTGTGACCTGTGCTTCAAACCCAGCAGCTAGTGTGCTGCTGGGTTGATTATTCGTTTCTACAGCGATATTATCTCGCGCCCTATTTCTTGGCTTCCGGGGCGTAGGTAGCTGTCAATTGGAGTCCCACTGAATGGCCCGTATTGCAGGCGTTAACATTCCAGATAACAAGCATGCTGTTATCTCGCTGACCTACATCTATGGTGTTGGTCGCACCACTGCACAGAAAATCTGTGCAGACGCTGGCGTAAACCCAGCCGCAAAGATCAAGGATCTGAGCGACGAGCAAATCGAAACCCTGCGTGGCGAAGTTGCGAAGTTCACCACCGAAGGTGACCTGCGTCGTGACATCAACATGAAGATCAAGCGCTTGATGGACCTGGGTTGCTACCGCGGCCTGCGTCATCGTAAAGGTCTGCCGGTTCGCGGTCAGCGCACCAAGACCAACGCACGCACCCGTAAGGGCCCGCGTAAGCCGATCCGCAAGTAATCGCCCAGGAATATAGACATGGCAAAACCTGCTGCTCGTCCTCGTAAGAAAGTCAAAAAGACAGTGGTTGATGGCATCGCCCACATCCATGCGTCTTTCAACAACACCATCGTGACCATCACCGACCGTCAGGGCAATGCTTTGTCCTGGGCGACCTCCGGTGGTTCGGGTTTCCGTGGTTCGCGCAAATCCACCCCGTTCGCAGCTCAGATTGCTGCCGAGCGTGCTGGTCAAGCTGCGCTGGAATACGGTCTGAAGAACCTCGACGTTAACGTCAAGGGTCCAGGTCCAGGTCGTGAGTCCGCCGTTCGTGCATTGAACAGCTGCGGCTACAAGATCGCCAGCATCACCGACGTGACGCCAATCCCGCATAACGGGTGCCGTCCGCCGAAGAAGCGTCGCGTGTAATCAGGAGACAGATAAATGGCACGTTACATTGGTCCAAAATGCAAACTGTCTCGCCGTGAAGGCACTGACCTTTTCCTGAAGAGCGGCGTTCGCGCTCTGGAATCGAAGTGCAACATCGAAGCAGCCCCAGGTATCCACGGCCAGCGCCGTGGCCGTCAGTCCGACTACGGTACCCAGCTGCGCGAGAAACAGAAAGTTCGTCGTATCTACGGTGTACTGGAGCGTCAGTTCCGCGGTTACTACCAGGTTGCAGCCTCGAAAAAAGGCGCAACCGGTGAGAACCTGCTGCAACTGCTCGAGTGCCGCCTGGATAACGTCGTTTACCGTATGGGCTTCGGCTCGACTCGTTCCGAGTCCCGTCAGCTGGTTTCGCACAAAGCGATCAGCGTCAACGGTAAAACTGTAAACATTCCATCCTACCAAGTTCGTCCGGGTGACGTGGTCGCGGTTCGTGAGAAGTCGCTGAACCAGCTGCGCATTGTTCAAGCCCTTGAACTGTGCGCCCAGCGTGGCCGCGTTGAGTGGGTTGATGTGGATGCTGCTAAAAAGTCGGGCGTTTTCAAGAACGTTCCTGCTCGCAGCGACCTGTCTGCCGACATCAACGAAAACCTGATTGTCGAGCTCTACTCCAAGTAAGGGCTAGAAAATAGGTGCATCCATGCAGATTTCGGTAAATGAGTTCCTGACTCCCCGCCATATTGATGTGCAGGTAGTCAGTCCGACCCGCGCCAAGATCACGCTCGAGCCTCTCGAGCGTGGCTTCGGCCATACCCTGGGCAACGCGCTGCGCCGCATCCTGTTGTCCTCCATGCCTGGCTGTGCAGTAGTCGAGGCCGAGATCGATGGCGTACTCCATGAGTACTCCGCGATCGAAGGTGTACAGGAAGATGTCATTGAAATCCTGTTGAACCTGAAAGGCCTGGCTCTCAAACTGCACGGTCGTGACGAAGTTACGCTGACCTTGTCGAAAAAGGGTTCGGGGGTGGTTACCGCTGCCGATATTCAGCTGGATCACGATGTCGAGATCGTCAACCCCGATCACGTAATCGCGAACCTGGCGTCTAATGGCGCCCTGAACATGAAGCTCACTGTAGCTCGTGGTCGCGGTTACGAGCCGGCCGACTCCCGTCAGACCGACGAAGACGAAAGCCGTAGCATTGGCCGTCTGCAGTTGGACGCCTCCTTCAGCCCGGTGCGTCGTATCGCCTATGTGGTCGAGAACGCCCGTGTTGAACAGCGTACCAACCTGGACAAGCTGGTCATTGATCTGGAAACCAACGGCACCCTGGATCCTGAAGAGGCTATCCGCCGCGCTGCGACCATCCTGCAACAGCAGCTGGCCGCGTTCGTCGACCTCAAGGGTGACAGCGAGCCTGTCGTAGTCGAGCAGGAAGACGAGATCGATCCGATCCTGCTGCGTCCGGTTGACGACCTGGAACTGACTGTACGTTCGGCCAACTGCCTGAAGGCGGAGAACATCTACTACATCGGCGACCTGATTCAGCGTACCGAAGTAGAGCTGTTGAAAACTCCTAACCTCGGCAAGAAGTCCCTGACCGAAATCAAGGACGTCCTGGCCTCTCGTGGTCTGTCTCTCGGCATGCGCCTCGACAACTGGCCGCCTGCAAGTCTTAAGAAAGACGACAAGGCGACCGCCTGATCGTCGTAATCACCGAACGTAGTGTTTGGTAAGGAATGAATCATGCGTCATCGTAAAAGTGGACGTCACCTGAGCCGTACCAGCTCTCACCGCAAGGCTATGTTCCAGAACATGGCAGTGTCGCTGATCGAGCACGAGCTGATCAAAACCACCCTGCCGAAAGCCAAGGAACTGCGTCGCGTTGCCGAGCCGCTGATCACCCTGGCCAAGGAAGACAGCGTTGCTAACCGTCGTCTGGCCTTCGACCGTACCCGTTCGAAGTCCGCTGTTGGCAAACTGTTCAACGATCTGGGCAAGCGCTACGCCACCCGTCAGGGCGGCTACCTGCGCATCCTGAAGTGCGGTTTCCGCGCTGGCGACAACGCGCCTATGGCGTACGTCGAGCTGGTTGATCGTCCGGTCGGTGGTGCTGTAGAAGCTGCCGAGTAAGACGTTCTGTCTGCTACAAGAAACCGGGCCTAGTGCCCGGTTTTTTGTGCTCGCTAAAATTGTCTTTTTCTATTGATATGAATCAGGTAATGAATTTGGTTTAAGGCTGCCGCTCGTCGATACTCTCCCTCAAGCCGATCCAACGGCACTGAATGTTGATAAGGAGAGCCCATGAGCAAGATTCTCACCACCGCAAGCGGCGCACCTGTAGCCGATAACCAGAACTCTAGATCTGCCGGCCCTCGCGGCCCGTTGCTGCTCGACGACTTCCACCTCATCGAGAAGCTCGCCCATTTCAACCGTGAAAACATTCCGGAGCGCCGTGTTCACGCCAAGGGCTCGGGTGCTTATGGCACCTTCACGGTTACCCGTGACATCACTCAATACACCAGCGCCAAGCTGTTCGATCAAGTCGGTAAGCAGACCGAGACGTTCCTGCGTTTCTCCACCGTGGGTGGTGAGCGCGGCTCGGCCGACACCGAGCGCGACCCCCGCGGGTTCGCCGTGAAGTTTTACACCGAAGAGGGCAACTGGGACATCGTTGGCAACAACACCCCGGTGTTCTTCATCCGCGACCCGCTGAAATTCCCGGACTTCATCCATACCCAGAAGCGTCACCCGCAGACCAATCTGAAGAATGCACAGATGATGTGGGACTTCTGGTCGCACTCGCCTGAGGCGCTGCACCAGGTCACCATCTTGTTCTCCGACCGCGGTATCCCGGATGGCTACCGGCACATGCATGGTTTTGGCAGCCACACCTACAGCCTGATCAGTGCACAAGGTGAGCGCACCTGGGTGAAGTGGCACTTCAAGACTCAGCAGGGCATCAAGAACCTCGCACCTGCCGATGCCGCACGCCTGGCAGGCACTGACCCCGACTACGCTCAGCGCGACCTTTTCGAAGCGATCGACCGCGGTGAGTATCCGCGCTGGACGGTGTGCATCCAGGTGATGAGCGAAGCTGAGGCAGCCAACCGCGCCGAGAACCCGTTCGACGTCACCAAGACCTGGTCTCAGAAAGACTACCCACTGATCGACGTGGGTGTGCTGGAACTCAACCGCAACCCGCTCAACTACTTTGCTGAAGTTGAACAGGCCGCGTTTGGCCCGAGCAACATGGTGCCGGGCGTCGGCCTGTCGCCCGACCGCATGCTGCAAGGCCGCGTATTCGCCTACGCCGACGCGCATCGCTACCGTGTAGGCACCAACCACCAGCACCTTCCAGTAAACGCGCCACGCTGCGCCGTGAACAGCTATCAGCGTGATGGTTCCATGGCCACGGGCGGTTATGGCGCTGCACCCAACTACGAGCCCAATAGCTACGCTGACGCCCCCAAGCAGTCGCCAGCCCACGCTGAACCGGCCTTGGCCCTCAGTGGCGCAGCAGACCGCCACGACCACCGTGTGGACAACGACTATTACAGCCACGCCGGGGCGCTGTTCCGTCTGATGAGCGAAGCCCAACGGTCGCTGCTGATCAACAACATTGCCGGCACCATGGCGGGTGTGAGTGAAGATGTTATCCAGCGCCAGTTGCAGCACTTCTTCAACGCTGACCCGGCGTATGGGGAAGGCATTGCCAAAGCGTTGGGCGTGAACCTCGCCTAAGTCGAAGTGATAAGAAGAACCGCCCTCATTTGGGCGGTTTTTCAATGAATATCACTACTGTTTGCCCGATTTTTTGCATCGAATTGCGCATTTCTCAGTGACCGTGGCGCAAAGCTGGTTCACACTATGTGCCATAGACGTTTTCATATGGAGAAGCAGGGCGATGCAAGGCCACCCGGACGTAATCAATTACCTCGTCACGTTGCTGAAGGGCGAACTGGCAGCGCGCGACCAGTACTTCATTCACTCGCGGATGTATGAAGACTGGGGCCTGTCCAAGCTCTATGAACGTATCAACCACGAGATGGAAGAAGAAACCCAGCACGCCGATGCGTTGATGCGCCGCATCCTCATGCTCGAGGGCACGCCAGACATGCGTGCGGACGATCTGGAAGTGGGTACCACGGTGCCAGAGATGATCGAAGCCGACCTGAAGCTGGAGTACAAGGTGCGCGGCGCGCTGTGCAAAGGCATCGAACTGTGCGAGCTGCACAAGGACTATGTCAGCCGTGACATTCTGCGAGCCCAGTTGGCCGATACGGAAGAAGATCACACCTACTGGCTGGAGAAGCAGCAGGGTTTGATCAAAGCCATTGGCCTGCAGAACTACTTGCAGTCGCAGATGTAATGAAAGGGGCCGCTAAGCGGCCCCTTTTGCTTATGCCTTGTCCCGCTCCAACAGCGGCTTGAGGTAGTGCCCTGTATAAGACTGCTTCATCTTGCTCAGCTCTTCGGGGGTTCCGCAGGCAATGATCTGCCCACCTTTGGAACCGCCTTCCGGCCCCAGGTCCACCAACCAGTCAGCCGTCTTGATCACATCCAGGTTGTGTTCAATCACCACCACGGTGTTGCCGTGGTCGCGCAGCCGGTGCAATACATCCAGCAACTGCTGAATATCCGCAAAGTGCAGCCCTGTGGTCGGCTCGTCAAGAATGTACAAGGTCTTGCCGGTATCGCGCTTGGACAGCTCACGTGACAGCTTCACCCGCTGCGCTTCACCACCCGACAACGTGGTCGCCGACTGGCCCAGCTTGATGTAGGAAAGGCCGACGTCCATCAGCGTCTGCAGCTTGCGCGCCAGTGCCGGTACGGCATCGAAGAACTCACGAGCGTCTTCGATGGTCATTTCCAGCACTTCGTGGATGTTCTTGCCCTTGTACTTGATCTCCAGCGTTTCGCGGTTGTAGCGCTTGCTCTTGCACACATCGCAAGGCACGTAGATGTCCGGGAGGAAGTGCATCTCTACCTTGATCAGGCCGTCGCCCTGACACGCTTCGCAGCGCCCGCCTTTCACGTTGAACGAGAACCGGCCAGGGCCGTAGCCCCGTGAACGTGACTCTGGCACGCCGGAGAACAACTCGCGGATCGGCGTGAAGATGCCGGTGTAGGTAGCCGGGTTGGAGCGGGGCGTTCGGCCAATGGGGCTCTGGTCGATGTCTACCACCTTGTCCAGGTGCTGCAGGCCTTCCATGCTGGCGTGTGGCGCTGCTTCCTGCGTACTGGCGCCATTCAGCGCGGTAGCAGCCAGGGGGAACAAGGTGTTGTTGATCAGTGTCGATTTGCCCGACCCGGATACCCCTGTCACGCAGGTCAGCAGGCCGATCGGGATTTCCAGGTCGACGTTCTGCAAGTTGTTGCCACGCGCGCCTTTGAGCTTGAGCTGCAGCTTCTTGTTGCGCGGCGTGCGCTTGGCCGGTACGACGATTTTCTTGCGCCCCGACAGGTATTTGCCGGTCAGCGAGTCAGGGTGGTCCATGACCTCCTGCGGCGTCCCCTCAGCCACGATCTGCCCGCCATGCACACCGGCACCCGGGCCGATGTCCACCACGTAGTCAGCCAGGCGGATGGCGTCTTCGTCGTGTTCAACCACGATCACGGTGTTGCCCAGGTCGCGCAGGTGGTTGAGCGTGGCCAGCAGGCGGTCATTGTCCCGTTGATGAAGGCCGATGGACGGCTCATCGAGGATGTACATGACCCCCACCAGGCCTGCACCGATCTGGCTGGCCAGGCGAATACGCTGCGCCTCGCCACCGGACAAGGTTTCCGCGCTGCGGTCCAGGGTCAGGTAGTCGAGCCCGACGTTCACCAGAAACTGCAGGCGCTCACAGATCTCCTTGAGAATCTTCGATGCAATTTCACCGCGCCGGCCGGTCAGGGTCAGTTCACTGAAATAACCACTGGCATCGCCAATGGGCATGTTGGCGACGGCCGGCAGGGTTTTCTCGCCCACCCAGACATGGCGCGCTTCACGGCGCAGGCGGGTGCCGCGGCAGTCCGGGCAGGGCTGGGTGCCGAGGAACTTGGCCAGTTCTTCGCGCACGGTAGCCGACTCGGTTTCGCGATAACGGCGCTCCAGGTTCGGCACGATGCCCTCGAACGGGTGCGAGCGCTTGACGATGTCGCCCCGGTCATTCAGGTACTTGAAGTCGACGCTCTGCTTGCCACTGCCCTGCAGGATGACCTTCTGGTGTTCAGGGGCCAGCTCGCCGAACGGCTCGTCCAGGCTAAAGCCATAGTGCGCGGCCAGTGACCCCAGCATCTGGAAGTAGTAGACGTTGCGCCGGTCCCAGCCGCGTATCGCCCCCTCGGCAAGCGTCAACTCGGCGTTGACCAGGCGCTTGGTGTCGAAGAATTGCTTTACCCCCAGGCCATCACAGGTGGGGCAGGCGCCGGCCGGGTTGTTGAAGGAAAACAGCTTGGGTTCCAGCTCGCTGATGGCGTGGCCACAAATGGGGCAGGCGAAGCGCGCCGAGAAAATCGTCTCTTCACCGGGTTCATCGTCCATCGGCGCGACCAGCGCGATACCGTCGGCCAGCTTGAGGGCAGTCTCGAACGACTCTGCAAGGCGCTGCTGCAGGTCGGCACGCACCTTGAAACGGTCCACGACCACATCGATGCTGTGCTTTTTCTGCTTGTCCAGCTTGGGCAGTTCGTCCAGCTCATACAGCTTGCCATTGACCCGGGCCCGCACGAAGCCTTGTGCGCGCAGCTCGTCGAACACGGCAAGGTGCTCGCCCTTGCGCTCGCGTATCACCGGGGCCAGCAGCATCAGCTTGCTGCCCTCAGGGCGCTCCAGCACCAGGTCCACCATCTGGCTGACCGTTTGCGCTTCCAGCGGAATGTCGTGGTCCGGGCAGCGGGGGGTGCCGACCCTGGCATATAGCAAGCGCAGGTAGTCGTAGATCTCGGTAATGGTACCCACGGTGGAGCGCGGGTTGTGCGAGGTAGACTTCTGCTCGATGGAGATGGCCGGAGACAGGCCTTCGATGGTGTCGACGTCTGGCTTTTCCATCATCGACAGGAACTGCCGGGCGTAGGCCGACAGCGATTCCACGTAACGGCGCTGGCCCTCGGCATACAGCGTATCGAAGGCCAGGGATGACTTGCCCGACCCGGACAGGCCGGTGATGACGATGAGCTTGTCCCGGGGCAGGGTCAGGTCGATGTTCTTCAGGTTGTGGGTACGTGCCCCACGAATCAGGATCTTGTCCACTGCGGCCTCGCTCGGCGGGCATAAACGAAGAATTATACGGCGCCCTGCCAGTACGCGGCAAAGCGTCGCGTAGATGCCGTCAAGCTGTCGGACTGATAGAATCGCCGCCGGTTCATACGAGATTAATCCATGCACGACACCCACAACGAGCGCATGAGCA
Organism: Pseudomonas sp. NBRC 111119; assembly: GCF_001320125.1. Lineage (NCBI taxonomy): Bacteria > Pseudomonadati > Pseudomonadota > Gammaproteobacteria > Pseudomonadales > Pseudomonadaceae > Pseudomonas > Pseudomonas sp. NBRC 111119. Next base: position 119,231 of record NZ_BCAV01000032.1, on the reverse strand, counting down.
GCAGCGAAACCCGCGCCGCTGGCGGCCTGGCCTTGGTCTTTGCCTTTCGTATGCTGGGCATGTTCATGGTCTTGCCGGTGCTTGCCACCTACGGGATGGACCTGGCAGGCGCAACGCCGGCGCTGATCGGCCTGGCCATCGGTGCCTATGGCCTGACCCAGGCGGTGTTGCAGATCCCGTTTGGCATGGTGTCCGACCGTATCGGCCGGCGCCCGGTGATCTACCTCGGGCTGGTGGTGTTCGCCCTGGGCAGTGTGCTGGCGGCCCAGGCGGACTCGATCTGGGGCGTAATCGCCGGGCGTATCCTGCAGGGCGCCGGGGCTATTTCTGCCGCCGTCATGGCGCTGCTGTCCGACCTCACCCGCGAACAGCACCGCACCAAGGCCATGGCCATGATCGGCATGAGCATCGGTTTGTCCTTCGCCGTGGCGATGGTCATCGGGCCACTGCTGACAAGTGCCTTCGGGTTGTCAGGTTTGTTCCTTGCCACTGCAGGTCTTGCCCTGGTCGGGATCGCCCTCATCGCGTTCGTGGTGCCGGCCACCCACACCCTGTTGCAGCACCGCGAATCCGGCGTGGCACGCCAGGCCATCGGGCCAACCCTGCGCCACCCGGACCTTTTGCGCCTGGACGCGAGCATCTTCATCCTGCACGCCATCCTCATGGCAAGCTTTGTCGCACTGCCGTTGGCGTTCGTCGAGCGTGGCGGCCTGCCGAAGGAGCAGCACTGGTGGGTATACCTGACCGCGTTGTTCGTCTCATTTTTTGCAATGGTGCCGTTCATCATCTACGGCGAGAAAAAGCGCAAGATGAAACGCGTGCTGGCCGGGGCGGTCAGTGTGCTGCTGCTGGTGGAGGTGTTCTTCTGGCAGTGGGCTGACGGTTTGCGCGGACTGGTGATCGGCACCGTGGTATTCTTCACTGCATTCAACCTGCTGGAGGCATCGCTGCCTTCGCTGGTGAGCAAGGTGTCACCCGCCGGTGGCAAAGGGACGGCGATGGGGGTTTACTCCACCAGCCAGTTTCTCGGTGCGGCCTTGGGCGGCATCATGGGCGGCTGGTTGTTCCAGCACGGCGGGCTGAACCTGGTGTTCCTCGGTTGCGCAATACTGTGTGCCATCTGGCTGGTCGTCGCCTTGAGCATGAACGAGCCGCCGTATGTGACCAGCCTGCGCATGCCCTTGACGCCTGAGGCCGCAAACGAAGCCGGCTTGGCCACGCGGCTGATGGCCGTGCCTGGCGTGACCGACGCCGTGGTGGTGGCAGAGGAAGCAGCCGTCTACATCAAACTGGATACGAAAATTTTGGACCGCACGACCCTGGAGCGCCTGGTAAACCCAGCCTCAGCGGCGTGCGAAGCCTAGGAGAACGTTATGGCCCGTGGGGTTAACAAAGTCATTCTGGTCGGCACCTGTGGCCAGGATCCCGAAGTCCGCTACCTGCCCAACGGTAACGCCGTGACCAACCTGAGCCTGGCTACCAGCGAGCAGTGGACCGACAAGCAGTCGGGCCAGAAGGTCGAGCGTACCGAGTGGCACCGTGTGTCGCTGTTCGGCAAGGTTGCCGAGATTGCCGGCGAATACCTGCGCAAAGGCTCGCAGTGCTACATCGAAGGCAAGCTGCAGACCCGCGAGTGGGAAAAGGACGGCATCAAGCGTTACACCACCGAAATCATTGTCGACATCAACGGCACCATGCAACTGCTCGGCGGTCGCCCGCAGAACCAGCAGCAAGGCGGTGACCCGTACAATCAGGGTGGTGGCAACTATGGTGGCGGCCAGCCGCAGCAGCAATACAACCAGGCCCCCCGCCAGCAGGCCCCGCGCCCGCAACAGCAACAGCGCCCGGCACCGCAGCAGCAGCCAGCACAGCAGCCGGCCGCAGACTTTGACAGCTTTGATGACGATATTCCGTTCTGATCGAACGGCACGCGTTCAGCAAGACCAGAAACCCAGGGCAGTTGCTCTGGGTTTTTTTTACCCACATCAACAGCGACAACTCGGCGATCAGCCACGGCTGGCGATTTATCTGGTTGTGACACGCATCACCGCACTTTCACGTTACTACCAAGAGGCGCCGGCCATGATCCGCGCGTCCAAACCTGATCAGGAGTGCACGATGGATCTCAACCGTCGGCAATTCTTCAAGGTCGCCGCCGTAGGCCTTGGAGGCTCGAGTCTTGCGGCGTTGGGTATGGCCCCGACGCCTGCGTTTGCCGAGCAGGTGCGTCATTTCAAACTGACGCACACCAAAGAAACCCGTAACACCTGCCCCTACTGTTCGGTCGGCTGCGGCCTGATCATGTACAGCCAGGGTGATGCGGGCAAGAACGTCAAGCAGAGCATCATCCACATCGAAGGCGATGCCGATCACCCGGTAAACCGCGGCACCCTGTGCCCCAAAGGCGCGGGCCTGCTGGACTTCATCCACAGCGAGAGCCGTCTCAAGTACCCCGAGATCCGCAAGCCGGGCAGCAATCAATGGGTACGGGTCAGCTGGGATGAGGCGCTCGACCGGGTCGCTGGCCTGATGAAAGAAGACCGCGATGCCAACTTCATCGAAAAGAACGCCCAGGGGCAAACGGTCAACCGTTGGCTAACCACCGGCTTTCTCGCTGCATCGGCCGCCTCCAGCGAGGCTGGCTACCTGACCCACAAGGTCGTCCGCGCTACAGGCATGCTGGGGTTCGATAACCAAGCACGTGTCTGACATGGCCCGACGGTGGCAAGTCTTGCCCCGACGTACGGCCGTGGCGCCATGACCAACCATTGGTCAGATATCGCCAACGCGAATCTGGTCCTGGTGATGGGTGGCAACGCAGCAGAAGCGCATCCTTGCGGCTTCAAATGGGTGACCGAGGCCAAAGCGCACAACAAGGCGCGGCTGATCGTGGTCGACCCAAGGTTTACCCGTACCGCTTCGGTAGCCGATTACTATGCGCCGATCCGTACCGGTACCGACATCGCGTTCATGGGCGGGTTGATCAATTACCTGCTTAGCAACGACAAGATTCAGCACGAGTACGTGCGCAACTACACCGACGTGTCGTTCATCGTCAAAGATACCTATGGCTTCGAAGACGGGCTGTTCAGCGGCTACGACGAAAGCAAGCGTATCTATGCCGACAAATCCGGCTGGGGTTATGAGCTGGGTGAGGATGGTTTTGCCAAGGTCGACCCGACCCTGCAGCACCCACGTTGCGTGTTCCAGCTGATGAAGCAGCACTACAGCCGCTACACCCCTGAACTGGCGAGCATGACCTGTGGCATGCCCCAGGACGCGATGATGAAGGTATGGGAAGAAATTGCCACGTGCTCGGCACCCGGCAAGACCATGACCATCCTCTACGCATTGGGCTGGACGCAGCATTCGATTGGTGCGCAGATCATCCGCAGTGCGGCCATGGTGCAACTGCTGCTGGGTAACGTGGGCATGCCGGGGGGCGGGGTCAACGCGCTGCGTGGCCACTCCAACATCCAGGGGCTGACTGACTTGGGGCTGCTGTCCAACTCGCTGCCCGGCTACCTCACCCTGGCTGGCGATGCCGAACAGGACTACACCGCTTACATCGACAAGCGCGCGTCCAAGCCGCTGCGCCCTGGGCAACTGTCGTACTGGCAGAACTACGGCAAATTCCATGTCAGCCTGATGAAGGCCTGGTATGGCCCGAATGCCACCGCCGAGAACAACTGGGGCTACGACTGGCTGCCCAAGCTCGACGTGCCGGCCTACGACGTGCTGCGCATGTTCGAGATGATGAGCCAGGGCAAGGTCAACGGCTACATGTGCCAGGGCTTCAACCCGATCGCCGCGTTGCCGGACAAGAACCGCGTCACCGCCGCACTGGCCAAGCTCAAGTGGCTGGTAGTGATGGACCCGCTGGCGACCGAGACGTCCGAGTTCTGGCGCAACGCGGGGCCGTACAATGACGTGGACACGGCCAACATCCAGACCGAAGTGATCCGCCTGCCCACCACCTGCTTCGCCGAAGAAGACGGTTCGCTGGTCAATAGTAGCCGTTGGTTGCAGTGGCACTGGAAAGGCGCCGATGGCCCGGGCGAGACCCGCACCGATGTGCAGATCATGAGCGAGCTGTTCCTGCGCATGCGCCAGCGCTACCAGAAAGAGGGCGGGGCTTACCCCGACCCGCTGCTGAACATCCACTGGCCGTACAAGATCGCCGATGAACCATCCCCCGAGGAACTGGCCAAGGAGATGAACGGCTGGGCAGTAACGGACCTCACCGACCCAACCGGCGCCGCCATCAAGGCCGGCCAGCAGCTTTCTGGTTTCGGCCAGCTCAAGGACGACGGCAGTACTGCGTCCGGCTGCTGGATCTTCGCCGGGTGCTGGACCGAGCAGGGCAACCAGATGGCTCGCCGCGACAACAGCGACCCCTACGGTATGCACCAGGTGCAGAACTGGGCGTGGGCGTGGCCTGCCAACCGCCGCATCCTCTACAACCGCGCCTCCAGCGACCCACAGGGCAAGCCTTGGGACCCGGAGAAAAAACGCCTGGTGTGGTGGAATGGCAAGGCCTGGGGCGGTACTGACGTGCCGGACTTCAAGGTGGACTCGCCGCCGGAGGCGGGCATGAACCCGTTCATCATGAACCCCGAGGGCGTGGCGCGTTTCTTTGCCATCGACAAGATGGCCGAAGGGCCATTCCCTGAGCACTATGAACCGTTCGAGACGCCCATTGGCATCAACCCGCTGCACCCGAACAACAAGAAGGTGATCAGCAACCCTGCCGGGCGCATCTTCGATTCGGTGTGGGAAACCCTCGGTACCCACGACGAGTTCCCGTATGCGGCCACCACCTACCGGCTGACAGAGCACTTCCACTTCTGGAGCAAGCATTGCCGGCTAAACGCAATTGCCCAGCCCGAGCAGTTTGTCGAGATTGGCGAAGTACTGGCCAACGAGAAAGGCATAAAGGCCGGCGACCGGGTACGGGTGTCGAGCAAGCGCGGGCATATCGACGCGGTGGCGGTGGTGACCAAGCGGATACGCCCGTTGCAGGTGAACAACCAGACCGTGCACCAGATCGGTATCCCGTTGCACTGGGGCTTCACCGGGGCGACCCGTCACGGGTACCTGACCAACACCTTGGTGCCGTTCCTGGGCGATGGTAATACCCAGACACCAGAGTCCAAGTCGTTCCTCGTCAAAGTGGAGAAACGCTGATGGCCAGCCAAGACATCATTGCCCGCTCGGCCACCACCACCGTGCCGCCTTCGGTGCGCCAGCAGGAGCAGGTCGCCAAGCTGATCGACACCACCAAGTGCATCGGTTGCAAGGCCTGCCAGGTGGCGTGCTCGGAGTGGAACGAGCTGCGCGACGAGGTGGGGCACAACCACGGCACCTACGACAACCCCCAGGACCTCAGTGCCGAAACCTGGACGTTGATGCGCTTCACCGAGCATGAGCGCGACGATGGCAACCTGGAGTGGTTGATCCGCAAGGACGGCTGCATGCACTGTGCAGAGCCAGGCTGCCTGAAGGCGTGCCCCAGCCCGGGGGCGATCATCAAGCACGCCAACGGTATTGTCGACTTCAACCAGGACCATTGCATTGGCTGCGGCTACTGCATCACTGGCTGCCCGTTCAACATCCCGCGCATCTCGCAGAAGGACCACAAGGCCTACAAGTGCACCCTGTGTTCGGACCGCGTGAGCGTAGGGCTGGAACCTGCCTGCGTGAAAACCTGCCCGACCGGCGCAATCGTGTTCGGCACCAAGGACGAGATGAAGGTGCATGCCGACGAGCGCATCGTCGACCTGAAGTCACGGGGTTACGACAAGGCCGGGCTGTACGACCCGGATGGCGTCGGCGGTACCCATGTGATGTACGTGCTGCACCACGCCGATACGCCCAAGCTGTATGCCGGCCTGCCGGACCAGCCGGTGATCAGCCCACTGGTAGGGCTGTGGAAGGGCTTCACCAAGCCATTGGCGCTGTTGGCCATGGGGGCTGCGGTGCTGGCCGGGTTCTTCCACTACGTGCGCATCGGGCCTCAGCGGGTGGAGGAGGATGAACACCCGACCCCGCCTGATGACGTGCATCAGGTGGACCCGGCAGTGCATGTGTACGACCCGACCAAGCCTGGTGGGCAAGGGGAGCAGCGGCCATGAACCACAACAAACCCATCCTGCGCTACAACGCCAACGAGCGCACCAACCACTGGGTGGTGGCGATCCTGTTCTTCATGGCCGGGCTGTCCGGGCTGGCGCTGTTCCACCCGGCGCTGTTCTGGCTCAGCAACCTGTTCGGCGGTGGGCCGTGGACGCGTATTCTGCACCCGTTCCTGGGCGTCGCGATGTTCGTGTTCTTCCTTGGCCTGGTAATCCGCTTCTGGCGCGCCAACTTCATCACCGCCAACGACCGGCTATGGCTGCGGCGCGTGGACCGGGTGATGCGCAACCAGGAGGATGGCGTGCCCCCAATCGGCAAGTACAACGCCGGCCAGAAGTTGCTGTTCTGGACGCTGCTGGTGTGCATGTTGATTCTGTTGGTCAGTGGCGTGGTGATCTGGCGTGCCTACTTCAGCCAGTATTTCGGCATTGGCGCCATACGCCTGGCTACCTTGCTGCATGCCCTGGCGGCCTTCGTGCTGGTGCTCAGCATCATCGTGCACATCTACGCAGGCATCTGGATCAAGGGCTCGGTTGGCGCCATGCTGCACGGCTGGGTAAGCCGCGCCTGGGCGCGCAAGCACCATGAGTTGTGGTACCGCGAAGTGACGGGTGACAAGACGCCGTCCGATCACCGCAGAAAAGAAGGATGAACGCTTGAGCAGCATACTCGAACCCGGGCAGATCGAAGCGTCGGCGGTCATGCCGCCGTTTCTGCACTTGCCGCCGGCCAACCTGTTCGCCTTGCGCGCCGCCCGCCTGGAGCGCCTGGCTGAAGGCAACCCGCTGCGCCGCTACCTGCTGTTGGTGGCACGGCTGTGCCGCATTCAGCAGCAGCTTGTGGACAACCCACCCTCTGCATTGCCTGTTGCCGAGGACCGTCAGCGCTTGTGTATAAGCCACGGCCTGCCGCCCTTGGCGGCTGACAGCCTGGTCCGCGAAGGGGCCTGGCTGGCATGGTTGCAGGCGCTGTTGGGCCACTTCGACGAGCCTGCCGATAGCCCGCTGGGTACAGCGGTGCAGCTGCTGCGCAGAAGTGATGACAACCAGCGCAAGGGCTGGGGCATCGCCTTGCTCTCGGGGCAGTACGATGCGGTGCCGGCGGCCTTGGTGCCGTTCATGGGGGCTGCCTTGCAAGCGGCATGGTCCAGCTGGCTGCTGGCGTTGCCCGGCACCGAGCTCAAGCCTGCCGCCAGCCTGGCCCAGTGCCCGGCCTGTGGCTCGCCGGCCATGGCTGGGGTGGTGCGCAACCGCGGCAAGCATAATGGCCTGCGCTACCTGGCCTGCTCGCTGTGTGCCTGTGAATGGCACGTGGTGCGCGTCAAATGCGTGTACTGCGAGTCGAGCAAGGGCCTGCGCTACACCACCCTCGACGACGACCGCCACTCCCCGGGCAAGGCGCCGTTGCGCGCGGAGTGCTGCCCAGGCTGCAACAGTTACCTCAAGCAGCATTACCTGGAAAACGACGCGGCGGCTGAGCCACTGGCTGACGACCTGGCAACGCTGGCGCTGGACATGTGCCTGGACCAGGAAGGCTTCCATCGCCTGGCGCCGAACCTGATGCTTGCCCCAGGTCAGGGGTAGAGTGTCTACACTGTAAGACCGAGTCGCCTGCATCGTCGGCAAGCCGGCTCCCATAGGGGTTACAGAAAACGCCTGTGGGGCCGGCTCGCTGGCGACAAAGGCCAGTACCGCAAACGGACCAGCCCAGGGTAGTACCGCATGTCCCTCAGCTTAGCCAGCGACACCCCACGCCTGCCTTCCATCGATACACTGCTGCGTCACCCCGCCTGCCACCCGCTGATCGACCGCCACGGCCGCGACGCCGTCCTGGCCACGTTGCGTCAACTGCTCGACGACCTGCGCGAACCGGCCCGCGCTGGCGAACTCAGCGCCCCCGAGCTGGCTGGCGAAGTGCTGCTGGGCCGTGCCGGCGAGCGGCTGGCCAGCCAGCAACGCAGCCAGGTTCGCCGGGTGTTCAACCTCACTGGCACCGTGCTGCATACCAACCTCGGCCGGGCGTTGCTGCCTGAAGAGGCCATCGAGGCCATGCACACCGCGGCGCGCTACCCGCTGAACCTGGAGTTCGACCTGGCCACCGGCAAGCGCGGCGACCGTGATGACCTGATCGAGGGGCTGGTGCGCGAGTTGACCGGTGCCGAAGCCGTCACCGTGGTCAACAACAACGCGGCGGCGGTCATGCTGGCCCTGAACAGCCTGGGCGCGCGCAAGGAAGGTATTATCTCCCGGGGTGAACTGATCGAGATTGGTGGCGCCTTCCGCATCCCCGACATCATGGCCCGTGCCGGGGTCAAGCTGCACGAAATCGGTACCACCAACCGTACCCACGCCCGCGACTACGAGGCCGCTATCGGCCCGCGTACCGGTTTGCTGATGCGCGTGCATTGCAGCAACTACAGCATCCAGGGCTTCACGCACCAGGTGCCTACCGCAGAGCTTGCGCGCATCGCCCGTCAGCACCAGTTACCACTGCTCGAAGACCTGGGCAGCGGTAGCCTGCTGGACCTCACGCGCTGGGGCCTGCCGGCCGAGCCCACCGTTCGCCAGGCCCTGGCTGACGGCGCTGATATCGTTACCTTCAGCGGTGACAAACTGCTGGGTGGGCCACAAGCCGGCATTATCGTCGGCCGCAAGGAGCTGATCGCCCGTATCAAGAAAAACCCGCTCAAGCGTGCCCTGCGCGTCGACAAGATCACCCTTGCCGCGCTCGAAGCAGTACTGGCGCTGTACCGCAACCCCGACCGGTTGGCCGAACGCCTGCCCAGCCTGCAGTTGCTTACCCGTAGCCAAACGGATATCCAGGCGCAGGCCGAACGCCTGGAACCCGAGCTGAAGGCCCGCCTGGGTGAACAGTGGGCCGTGAGCGTGCAACCTGCCTTGGGTATGATCGGCAGTGGCAGCCAGCCTGTGGCACGCCTGCCCAGCGCCGCGTTGTGCGTGCGCCCGCTGGTGCCCAAGCGATTGCGCGGGCGCAGCCTGCATGCGCTGGAGCGTGCACTGCGCGAGCTGCCAGTGCCGGTCATTGGCCGCATTGACGATGACGCCTTGTGGCTCGACCTGCGCCAACTGGACGACGAGCCCCAGTGGCTGGCGCAGTTGCCCGGCCTGCACGTGGGGCCGGTGCAGTGATCGTTGGCACAGCCGGCCACATCGACCATGGCAAGACTGCCTTGCTGCAGGCGCTCACCGGCCAGGCCGGCGACCATCGCCAGGAAGAACGGGCACGGGGCATGACCATCGACCTCGGCTACCGCTATGCGGCGCTGGCGGAGGGCGCGCCGCTGACGGGCTTTATCGACGTGCCGGGTCACGAGCGTTTCATCCACAACATGCTGGCCGGTGCCCACGGCATCGACCTGGTGCTGTTGGTGGTGGCGGCGGACGACGGGGTCATGCCGCAGACCCGCGAGCACCTGGCGATCATCCAGCTGCTGGGCATCCCCCAGGCCCTAGTGGCGATCAGCAAAAGTGACCGTGTCGAACCTGAACGCCTAGCGCAGGTGCAGCGGCAGGTCAGCGAGCTGCTGGCGCCAGGGCCCTATGCCGGCGCGCAGCAGTTTGCAGTGTCGAGTATCACCGGGGCAGGGGTGGAGGCGCTGCGTCAGGCCTTGGTGATGGCGGGGCGTGATGTGCAGCGCCGCAGCGTGGCCGGCGGTTTTCGCCTGGCGGTAGACCGCGCCTTCGCCGTCACCGGTGCCGGTGTAGTGGTAACCGGTACCGCGTTGGCCGGGCAGGTAAGGGCTGGCGATACGCTGTTGCTGGGCAAGGCCGGCAAACCGGTACGCGTGCGCGGGTTACACGCGCAGAACCAGCCAGCGCTGGTGGCAGAAGCGGGGCAGCGGGTGGCGCTGAATATCGCTGCCGAGCGCCTGGCGGTAGAGCACGTGCGCCGGGGCGACTGGCTGGTGCCCCAGTGGCTGCATGCGCCCAGCGTAAGGGTAGACATCGAGCTGCACTTGCTACCGGGCGAGGGGCGGGTATTCGAACATTTCAATGCTGTGCATGTGCACCTGGGCACTCAGGATGTAACTGCCAGGGTTGCCCTGCTGGAAGGGCCAAGCCTTGCCCCTGGCCAGCGCATGTTCGCCCAGTTGTTGCTGAACGCACCCCTGCAGGCTGTGCATGGCGACCGCCTGGTGCTACGTGACCAGCGTGCCCAGCACACCCTGGGCGGGGGCATGGTGCTCGACCCGTTCGCCCCCAGCCGGCAGCGCCGCAGTGAACAGCGCCTGCAACAGTTGCAGGTGCTGCGTGATGCGCCAGGGCTTGAGCAGGCGCTGCCAGGGCTGCTGGCCAGTGCCGTCGGTGGCATCGACCCCCAGCGCCTGGAGCGGCAATTCAATCGCCTGCGCAATACCTGGGCATTACCCGAGGATGTCCAGGTGATCGCCACACGGCAGGGGCAGTTGTTGTTCGCCAACGCCCAATGGCAGGCACTGCGGCAAGAACTGCTCAGCCAGCTGGCGCTGTTTCACGTACAGGAGCCCGACCAGCTTGGCCCCGACCGCGACCGGCTGAGGCGCTTTGCAGCCATGCCCCTTGAGCGCCCGGCCTTCGTCAGCCTAGTGGATGAGCTGTTGGCGCAGGGCGACCTGGCCAGCAGCGGGGCCTGGCTGCACCTACCGGATCACAAGGTTCAGCTGAGCGACGCAGACACGGCGTTGTGGGCACGCTTGCAGCCCCGGCTGCTGGCAGGGCTGTACGACCCGCCCTGGGTCAGGACACTGGCGAGTGAAGAAAACTGCGCCGAAGCTGACGTCCGCCTGCTGCTGCGCAAGCTGGCCCGGTTAGGGCTGGTGCACCAGGTGGTGCGTGACCTGTTCTACCCGCAAGCCACGCTGGAGCGCATGGCAGAGCTGTTGCAGAGCCACATCGATGCCACGCCGGTAGTGCAGGTTGCGGCGTTTCGCGATATGTTGGGCATCGGTCGCAAGCGCAGTGTGCAGATTCTGGAGTATTTCGACCGTATTGGCCTGACCCGCAGGGTGGCCGACCAGCGCCACATTCGCGCTGACAGCGCCCTGGCCCACCAGCAGGCCAGGCACTGACTCAAAGGAAGGCAATCGCGCCCGGTGGCGCGGCCGGGCTTCAAACCCGGTTGGGGACGGCATCCGTTCCCGGGCAGGTTCGACTCCCGCTGCCTTCCGCCACTTCTACCGCTCCCCGCACAGCTCCAGGGCAAACCACTGCTCGGCCTCGTCGACGTTCAGGCCAGCGCCCAGCAGGGCGAACATCTTGGCCAGCGCAGCTTCGCGAGTCATGCCGCCGCCACTCACCAACCCCGCACCACGCAGGCGATTGCCTGCGGCGTAGGTGTCGAACACCACATCGCCTTCCGGGCACTGGCTGATGGCTGCCAGCAGCACGCCGCGCTGGCGCGCTTCACGCAGAGTGTCCAGTAGTGCCTGGTCATCTGACGGCCCGGTGCCGCTGCCGTAGCATTCCAGCAGAACGCCTTGCACGCCGCTGGCCAGCAACCCCTGCACGTGAGCGGCCTGCAGGCCTGGGAACACCGGTACCACCGCCAGGTTGACCGGCTGGCGAGGGTGGCGATAGGTCAATGCAGCGGGCAGTTCTGCTGCGCGCTCGCTGTGGCGATGACGGGGCAGCGCGGCGAAGGCATCGAAGGCCTCGCTGCGCAGCTTCGAGGCGTGGCAACCGTGCAGCAGGCGACCATGGAAGTAGAGCTGTACGCCGGCTTCAAGGCCCTGTTCGAACTGTTGCAACGCACCGCACAGGTTACCCCAGGCATCGCTGTCGGGGGCGCCTGCTGGCAGCATCGAGCCGGTCAGCAGCACCGGCACCGGCAGGCCCAGCAGCAGGAACGACAGCGCCGCAGCACTGTAGGCCAGGGTATCGGTGCCATGCAGCACCAGCACACCATCATGGCCGGCCACTTCCACCGCCTGCACGATGGCATCGCGCATGGCCAGCCAGTTGCGTTGCTGCATGTTGGCGCTGTCGAGCAGCGGGTTAAGTTCCTGCAAGGTCCACTGGACCTTGGGCGCGTCGGCCATCAGGGCGAAGTGGTCACGCATGCGGGCATCGAAACCGCCAGCGGGGGCCAGGCCCTCGGGGGTTTCAAGCATGCCGATGGTGCCACCGGTGTAGAGCACGAGGAGGTTCTTGACTGCACGCATGGAGAGCATCCGTAGCGGTGAGCGGAGAAAGAAAAGCCGCCCGCGAACGGGGCGGCTTGGCACGGCAGGGTATCAGCGCTGCAGTTCGGCCTGGCCGACTGCTTTGTCAGAAGCTGTGTCCACCTGCGGGTTGGCAGGCCATGCGTTGCGGTCCAGGTCCAGGTCGGCGAACTTGGCCGAGTCAAACACTGGCTGCTTGATACCCGCCTTGCGCTGGGTATCGTAGTCGCGCATTACGCGCAGGCCGACCTTGAACAGCAGGGCCAGGGCCATCAGGTTGACGAAGGCCAGGCAGGTCATGGTGATGTCGGCGAAGGCAAACACGGTCGACAGGTCCTGCATCGAACCCCATACCACCAGGGCCAGTACCAGTACCCGGAACACCATCAGCACTGCGCGGTTGCGGCTCAGGAACTGCAGGCTGTTTTCGCCCAGGTAGTAGTTGTAGAGGATGCAGGTGAACACGAACAGCGACAGCGCCACGCTGACGAAGATGCGGCCCCAGTCACCGACCACGGCGGCCAGCGAGTTCTGGGTCAGCACGATACCGTCACCTTCGAAGCCCGGGGTGTAGAAACCCGACAGCAGAATCAGCAGGGCGGTGCAGGTGCAGATCACGAAGGTATCGAGGAACACGCTGAACGCCTGCACCACGCCTTGCGCACCTGGGTGCTTGACGGCAGCCACAGCGGCCACGTTAGGCGCACTGCCCAGGCCCGCCTCGTTGGCGAACACGCCGCGCTTCACGCCCATGACGATGGCACTGCCCAGCAGGCCGCCAAAGGCAGGGTCGAGGCCGAAGGCGCTCTTGAAGATGGTTTCGAGCATGGCGGGCACGTGTTCGATCTGGGTGCCGATCACGTACAGGGTCACGCCGATGTAGGCCAGGGTCTTGATCGGCACCAGCAGGTCGGACACCGCCGCGATGCGCTTGATACCACCGATGAAGGTGATGGCCAGCAGCACCGCCAGCACGATACCGGTGTGGCGCGGATCGAAGTTGAAGGCGTTCTGCAGCGAGTGGGTCACGGTGTACGACTGCAGCCCGATGAAGGCGAAGCCGTAGGTGACCAGCAGCAGGATCGAGAACACGATCGCCATGCCCTTGTATTTCAGGCCATGCTGGATGTAGTAGGCCGGGCCACCGCGGTACAGGCCATCGCCGTCGGCGCGCTTGTACACCTGGGCCAGCGTACATTCGAAGAAGCTGCTGGACATGCCCACCAGCGCGGTTACCCACATCCAGAACACGGCACCAGGGCCGCCCAGGGTTACAGCGATACCAACACCTGCAATGTTACCGGCGCCAACGCGGCCGGCGAGGCTCAGCATCAGGGCCTGGAAGGAGCTCAGTTGGCCTGCCTGGCCACGCAGCGATTCCTTGAACACACCGAACATGTGTGCAAAGTGGCGGAACTGGACGAATCGGGAACGGATGGTGAAGTAGCTACCCAGCCCCACGATCAGCACGATGAGAAGTTTCCCCGAGAGGAAATCGTTGATTACTTCGAGCATTGGAAAATGACCTCGATTCTTATTCTTCGTATGGAAAGACCAGCGGACGGCAGGCGCACCGCTATTCGTTGGGGCGCATGGTTGGCCATGACAAGAGTGGTTACAATTTCGCGGGTTGCTCACACTTGATGCGACTTGATGCTACACTTGCGCCATTCGCGTCATCCGGGTTTTGCACATGAGCGATCATTTCGCTACCAATCTGAAGCTGGCTTGCAGCCACTACCGCTCTATTTCCGAAGTTTGCCGGCAGCTGTCGATCAACAGGGCCCAGTTCAACAAATACCTGAGCGGGCAGAGCCGTCCGACGGCTTACAACCTCAAACGCATCGGTGACTTCTTCGGGGTCGAGGATTACGAGCTCAACCTGCCTGCCGAGCAGTTCTCGCGTCTGATCGGTGCGCGCGTCTCAACCCTCGTCGAGCAACCTGACGACCCGATCAGCGAGTTGTTCCGGCCGCTGCATGAACACGCTGGCAACCTGTCGCGCTATTGCGGTTACTACTTCGAGTATTCCAACTGCATGTCGGTGCCGGGCACCATCCTGGTGTCGTTGGTGCACCTGTGGGAGGAGCGCGGGCGCTTTCTGTTCGAACGCCAGGAACGCCAGGAGCGCTCCACCGCCACCGACCAGCACGCCGAAGTGCGCTGCCGCTACCTGGGCGCCGCGTTCCAGTTGCAGGACCGGGTGTTTCTCATCGACTACGAGTCGCTGACCTACAACGAGATGAGCCAGACCATCCTGATTCCCAGTTTCAAGAGCCGCATCACGCGCCTGAATGGGCTGAAGTCGGGCGTGTCCAGCGGAGACCGTCGCAACCCTGCGTGTACGCGGGTGGTGTGGGAGTACCTGGGGCAGGAGATCAATCGCATCAACGCCTATCGCCAAGTCAAACTGTACCGCCCGGACGACCCCCGTATAGATGACGATGTACGGGAGCGGCTGAGTGTGGGGCCTCTGCGTAACAGTCTGTTTGAAATCGAGTAAGCGGCCATCTGTACTGAGCGCTCGGTCATGGCGCGTAAAGCGGCCTAACGCTTGACCGAGCCTGTGGTTGGACTTCCCCGCCCGGAAACCGCAAAATGGCCGCTTTCCTTTACTAACCTCTCCGGATCTGCTGACTCTATGCGTATGCGCCTGATGCTGTTGGGTGGTGGCAATGCCCTTGGGCAAGCGCTGATTCGTCTTGGGGCCGAGGAGGACATCGCTTTCCTGGCCCCACGCCCCCCCGAGGATGGCTGGGCGCCGGCCAGCCTCACTCAGCTGCTTGACGATCATCGCCCCGACGCGGTGATCAACCTGGCCTATTACTTCGACTGGTTCCAGGCCGAATCGGTCAGCGAACCGCGCCTGGCTCTACAGGAGCGTGCCGTGGAGCGGCTGGCCGAATTGTGCCAGCACCATCAGATCACCCTGGTGCAGCCTTCGAGCTACCGGGTTTTCGATGGCTCAAGGGCTACCGCCTATAGCGAAAAGGACGAACCGCTGCCACTGGGCCTGCGTGGCCAGGCACTCTGGCGCATCGAGCAAAGCGTGCGGGCGGCGTGCCCCCAGCACGTATTGCTGCGCTTCGGCTGGCTGCTCGATGAAACCCTCGAGGGCTCCCTGGGGCGTTTCCTGACCCGTGCGGAGCAGCCGCACGAGCTGCTGTTGGCTGATGACCGGCGCGGCAACCCAACGCCAGTAGACGATGCGGCCAGGGTCATACTGTCTGTGCTCAAGCAGCTGGACTGCAGTTCACCCCTGTGGGGCACATATCACTACGCCGGCAACGAGGCGACCACGCCGCTGGCGCTGGGCCAGGCCATCCTTGCCGAGGCGGGCAAACACCGCCAGCTGGCCGTGCAGGCGCCTACCGCCCAGGCCCATGCCGCACGCCCGGATGCCAGCGAAGAGCCGCAGAACGCAGTGCTGGCCTGCAAGAAAATCCTTCACACCTTCGGCATCAAGCCGCGGGCCTGGCGTGCCGGCTTGCCGGCCCTACTGGACCGGTTCTACCGTCATGTCTGATTCCCCAATCCTGATCACCGGCGGCGCCGGCTTCATCGGCTCGCACCTGTGCGATGCATTGCTGGATAAAGGCTATGCGGTACGCATTGTCGATGACCTGTCCACGGGCAAGCGCAACAACTTGCCACTGCAACACCCCCGGCTCGAACTGATCGAGGGTGATATTGCAGATGCCGCACTTGTCCAGCGGGCGGTTGAAGGTTGCCAGGCGGTCGTGCACCTGGCTGCTGTGGCCTCGGTCCAGGCCTCGGTGGACGACCCGGTGCGCACGCACCAAAGCAACTTCATCGGCACCCTCAATGTGTGCGAGGCCATGCGCGTGCACGGTGTGCGCCGCGTGCTGTTCGCCTCCAGTGCTGCGGTATATGGCAACAACGGCGAAGGCCAGGCAATTGCCGAGGATACCCCGAAGGCGCCGCTGACCCCCTATGCGGTCGACAAGCTGGCCAGCGAGCAGTACCTGGACTTCTACCGTCGCCAGCACGGCCTGGAGCCGGTGGTGTTCCGTTTCTTCAATATTTTCGGCCCGCGGCAAGACCCGTCCTCGCCCTATTCCGGCGTTATCAGCATTTTCAGCGAGCGTGCATTGCAGGGGTTGCCGATCACGGTGTTCGGCGATGGCGAGCAGACCCGTGACTTCCTCTATGTCGGCGACCTGGTGCGGGTGATGGTGCAGGCGCTTGAGCAAGCGCAGGTAGGGGAGGGCGCAGTGAACATCGGCCTGAACCAGGCGACTTCGCTGAACCAGCTGCTGGCGGCGTTGCAGCAGGTGATAGGCAGCTTGCCGGCCATCAGCCATGCCGCGCCGCGTGCGGGTGACATTCGCCATTCCCGGGCGGATAACCAGCGCTTGCTGACACGCTTCGAATTCCCCCAGGCCACTTCACTGACCGAAGGGTTGGCACAGCTTTTGAGCAACCCCGCTACATCTCGGTAGGAATAGGGGCTGCAATGAAACGGGGCCGCGATGCGGCCCCGGTCATGGGTTGGATCAGAACTTGTAGCCCAGGCCCACCATGTACACCCATGGGTCCACGTCCACATTGACCTTGGTCTTGCTGTAGCCCAGTGCGCTTGGGCCGTTGACGCTCGCCTTGGTGTCGATGTCCACGTACCACACGGCGGCGTTGACCAGCAGGTTGTCGGTGAGCATGTAGTCCATGCCCAGCTGGCCGGCGAAGCCGATGGAGTCTTGCAGTTTCAGGTTGCTGAAGCCTTGTTGTTTACGGTTGCTGCTCAGGTCTTCGTCGAAGAACAGGGTGTAGTTGATACCCACGCCAGCGTAGGGCTGGAACTTCGACGCGGCGTCCATCGGGTAGTACTGCAGCGACAGGGTCGGTGGCAGTTGCTTGATGTCTGCCAGTTTGCCGTCCAGGCCGCCACCCAGGCCTTTAACGCCCACGGTGTGCTGGAACGGGGTTGCAGCCAGCAACTCCAGGCCGACGTGGTCAGTGAGCATGTAGGCAAATGCCAGGCCCAGCTGAGTGTCGCTGTCCAGGGTCGCCTTCGTACCCGAAACCTTGTTGCCATCAAACTTCAGGTCGCTGCTGCTTTCATTGGGTGCGGTGGTGATGGCACCGGCACGGATGATGAAATCACCCGGTTGATAGGCGTGGGCGGCAGGGGCGGCGAGTGCCAGGGCCACGAGTGAGGCACTGAGCAAGGACTTGTTCATGGAAGCTCCCAGAGGACGTTAATAATCATGTAGTCCAATGGTACGGATGCAACTAAACAGAAAGTTTGACCCAGCTCAACGAAGCGTCTTCACCCCCTGCAAACAGCGTTTACTTGAGGTCATAGGCGTAAATTTTTTCGGCTTCCATCTGGTAACCGGCATCGGCAAGTTCACTGCTGGTGGCTTTTACCTGCATTCGGCCCTCGATCCAGTAAGGCTGGTAAAGGTCCTCCACCCGCACGCCCATCTCGCTGAAGATATGCACGATCTGGTTCGAAGGCGGTGGCGGCACGTGGATGCACGCGCCGTAATACGGAACCAGCAGAAACTCGGTGGTGCGGCCTTCCTCGCTCACTTCCAGCGGCACAATGTACCCCGGCAATTTGACCTGCTGCCCGTCCAGGCTCTGCACCACAGGCGCATTTGGCGCCTGCTGGCGGGCAGCGGGGGCAGACTCGGCAGAAAGCGCATTACTGAGCTGCGACATGTCGTGCAGCGGGGTGAGCTGCGGCGGGATGACCGGGGCGCCCTCGGGGATCAGGGCAGGCCAGTCGAGCTCCTTGGGCTCGGCGGCCCAAGCTGGCACCGCGGCGAGCATCAGCAGGGCCAGTAACCAGCGCAGTGCCGGCCTTTTCGCGGGCAAGCCCACACTGCTGTCAAGTAGCTGTCTGATCATTGAGCACGCACTCAAAGGTGGATCGACAAACCATCGGCCAACGATTGCCGATACGCTCGCCATGCCGGTACGCTACCCATCAGCAACGCCGCGCCAAGGATGATAGCCAGCAACGTCCACTCGTGGGCGCTCGGCAGCGCCAACGGCAGGCACAAGCCGTAGTTGGCCTGCACATACCCTTGCGCCAGGGCTATGCCCGCATACAGCAAGCCCAGCCCGGCGACGATGCCGACACCCGCCAGCGCCAGCGCCTCCAGCACCAGCAGCCCTGCAATATGCCACGGCCTGGCGCCCACCGAACGCAAGATCGCCATCTCCCGCCGCCGCTCATTGAGGCTGGTCAGAATCGCCGTAAGCATGCCGATCAAACCGGTCAGCACCACGAACAGCGACACCACGAACAGGGCCTGCTCAGCGGTGCCCATCAGGCTCCACAGTTCCTGCAGGGCCACCCCGGGCAAGATCGCCAGCAGCGGTTCGCTGCGGTACTCGTTGATTTCCCGTTGCAGGCTGAAAGTGGCGATCTTGCTGTTGAGCCCCAGCATGAAGGCGGTAATGGCGGTTGGCTGCAGGTCCATGGTGCGCGCCTGCTCAGCACTGATGCGCCCCGCCCCCCGGGCTGGCACCCCGTTGTGCCAGTCAATGTGGATGGCTTCCATGCCGCCCAGGCTGATGTGCAGGGTGCGGTCTACCGGGGTGCCAGTGCGTTTGAGCACACCGACCACGGTGAACGGCTTGTCGTCGTGTTTCACCAGGCTGATGGCTGCCACCCCGTGGGCCAGCACCAGCTTGTCGCCCAACGTGTAGTGCAGGGCTTCGGCCACTTCTGCCCCAAGCACCACCTCGAACGGGTCGGTGGCGAAGGCGCGGCCCTGGCTCAGTTCCAGGTGTTGACGCCGGCCGTACTGATAGTGCTCGAAGTAGTCGCCGGTGGTCCCCATCACCCGGTAACCGCGGTGCGAGTCGCCCAGCGAAATGGGGATGGCCCATTTCACCCGCGGGTCCTTGGCGTAGTGTTCGTAGCTGTCCCACCGAATATTGTTGGTGGCGTTGCCGATGCGAAACACGGAATACAGCAGCAGGTTGACCGAGCCGGAACGTGCGCCGACGATCAGGTCGGTGCCGCTGATGGTACTGGCGAAGCTGGCGCGGGCTTCGGTGCGCACGCGTTCCACGGCCAACAGCAGGCAGACCGAGAGGGCAATGGCAAACGCGGTGAGAAAGGCGGTAAAGCGCCGGTTGGCCAGGCTGGCCAGGGCAAGGCGAAACAGGTACATCAGACCTCCCGGGGCTTGGCGGCGCGGTTGAGTTCGGCCAGGGAAAGGTGGCGGTCGAACAGGGGCGCCAGGCTCTGGTCGTGGCTCACGAACAGCAGGCTGGCACCCGCCGCGCGGCACTCGGCGAACAGCAGGCTGATGAACGCCTCGCGGGTATCGGCATCCAGGGCCGATGTCGGCTCGTCGGCGATCACCAGTTCGGGCTGGCCGATCAGCGCGCGCGCAGCGGCAACCCGCTGCTGCTGGCCAATCGACAGGCTGTCGGCGCGCCGTGCCTGCAATGCACTGTCATCCAGGCCCAGGTGGGCCAGCAAGGTTTGCGCCGCTTGGGCGACGCTGCCGTGGCGCTGCTCGGCCCGCGTCTTGCGGCTGGCCGAGAAGCGGCACGGCAGTTCGACGTTTTCCCGTACCGATAAAAACGGCAGCAGGTTGAACTGCTGGAAGATATAGCCGGTGTGGTCCACCCGGAAGCGATCCCGGGCGCTTTGCCCCAGGCCGGCCAGGTCCTGGCCCAGCAACCGAATGTGGCCCCGTTCGGGCACGGTCACGCCGCCAAGCAACCCCAGCAACGTGGTTTTGCCACTGCCGCTGGGGCCTTTGAGAAACACGGCCTCACCGGCATCCAATTGGAATGCCGGCACATCCAGCAGCGGCGCCTGGCAAGGCCAGGCGAACACCAGGTCTTGCAGTTGTATCAGCGGCTGG
This sequence comes from Pseudomonas sp. NBRC 111119, assembly GCF_001320125.1. Classification (NCBI taxonomy): domain Bacteria; kingdom Pseudomonadati; phylum Pseudomonadota; class Gammaproteobacteria; order Pseudomonadales; family Pseudomonadaceae; genus Pseudomonas; species Pseudomonas sp. NBRC 111119. The sequence continues at coordinate 99,077 of NZ_BCAV01000032.1, read as the reverse complement.
CCCATTCAGAACGTAACCACGGCGTTGGCCGGTGTGGTTTCCAGCCCTTTCTGGCCGTTGGGGCCGATCAGTTGCACGTTGATTTTCTTGGTGGCCGGGAACGCCTTGAACAGCGGTGCCAGGTCTACTTGTGCGAGCTTGCCCGGGTTGCTGCAGGTGAGCTGGTAATGGGCCCCGATATCACTGTGCTGGTGGCTATGTTCATGGGCGTCACCGTCGTTGTCAGCCTTGGCGGCATCGCCGAACAAGGGGCTTTCCAGCGCTTGCTGGTCTTCCTTGCAGCCGGCGGCCGCAGCAAGGCCGAACAGCGTGAGGGGTTGTTCGAGCTGTTTGCGCACCGCCGCTACCTTGGCCTTGTCGGCATCGGTGCTTGCGGCGTGCTCGAAGCCCACCAGGTTCATCGCCGGGCTGTCCAGTTCCAGCTCCAGGCTGTTGCCGTCGAGTACGGCGTTGAGCTTGGCCACCCCGTGTTCATGGGCGCCGAGTGTGCCATGGGCATGGTCGTGATCATGGTCATCGTCATCATGGGCGTGGGCCACGGCCAGTGGCAGCAAGGCGAAGGGCAGGGCGAGCAGCAGACGACGCATGGAATGCTCCAGAACAGGTTGTGGATGTTGCGGTTATGTTATAACGAATTCTCCAGCGGCTACCAGCCTGCGTGGCGCAGGTTTCATGTTGCGGTAGCATGCAATGCATCAACCCGCTTCAAGGAATGCACCGTGAGAATACGTGGACAGATTGGCCAGTGGCCTGTGGACCTGACAATCGAACTGGCCCCTGAAGAGTGGGCCCAGCTCGGCCGGCAGGCTGAGCTGCCGGTTGCCCCGCAGCCTGTCCAGCCCCCAGCCGCAGCGGCGCCCCGCCAGGACGACGGCCAGTGGGCTGCAGCCCGCGATGTGTTGCGCGTGGCGGGGCAAATGAGCGGGCCGGAATTGCTCGACCGCCTGGAGGGCCTGGCCGGGAGCACTGCCGCAGGCAAGCGTCTGTTGGTGCGCTTGCGGCACTGCAGCGAGGTGAAGGTGGCAAGTGGCGAGGATGCGCCGGTGTATCACTGGGTAGGCTGAGAAGCCTAGAACACAGGGGCCGGCTGGCGGCCCCGGCACGGTTAGAACATGGCTGCCGACAGCTTGCGCCGGTAAACCCCCACCAGCGGGTGATCACTGCCCAGCAGCTCGAACACCTGCAACAGGGCTTTTTGAGGCAGGCCGTTTTCGTAAGCGCGGTTACGCTGGAACAGCTTCAACAGACCTTCCAGTGCAGCCTCGTACTGCTGGCGCGCCAGCTGCTGGATACTCAGCTGGTAGGCCGCCTCATCGTCTTCGGCGTTCTGCGCCAGCCGGCTTTTCAGGTCAGCCACTTCCGGCAGGCTCTCGGCCTGGCGCAGGAAGGTCAGTTGCGCCTTGGCACCGGCCAGTGCAGCCTTGTGTTCGTCGCTTTTGACCGCATCCAGCACCACCTGGGCTTCACCCAGCTCACCGCGCTCGGCCAGGCAGCGGGCGTACAAGATCAGCGCTTCAGCGTTGCTGTTGTCCTCAGCCAGCAGTGCCTGCAACAGCGCCTCGGCTTCGGCGAAGCGGCTTTCGGCAAACAGCGCCTTGGCGTGTTCCAGCGGCGACGCAGCGGCCGGGGCGGGCATTTGCACGTGGGGTTCAAGCAGGGCGCGGATTGCCGATTCAGGCTGGGCACCGGCGAAACCGTCCACCGGCTGGCCGTCCTTGAACAGCACCACCGTGGGCAGGCTGCGGATGCCGAACTGGGCCACGACCTGCTGTTCAACGTCGCAGTTGACCTTGGCCAGCAACAGCTCGCCCTGGTAGCCCTCGGCGATTTTTGCCAGCAGCGGCATCAGGGCCTTGCAGGGCGCGCACCACTCGGCCCAGAAATCCACCAGCACGGGCTTATGGAAGGAGTTCTCGATCACCAGCTGCTGGAAGTTGGCATCGGTGACGTCGAAAATGTAGGGCGTGTCTTGGGTCATCGCGACTCTCACAAACGGGTGTATGGCACCACTATAAGGGGTCGCGGCTGGCGTGGTACAGGCTGACCCGGCGGAATTCGTGCGGTTCGGCCAGGTCTGGCAGGGTCAGGGCGTCCAGTACCCCCAGTTGACGGTACAGCGGGTGGCTGAAGTCGCGCACCCTGGAGTCTGCCACCAGCGCCTGGCGGCCGCGGCCGAGAAAGGCATCCAGCAGCGGCAGGTTGGCGCGGTCGTACAGCACGTCGGCTATCAGAATGAGGTCGAAGCGGTCGTCTTCGGCAAAAAAATCGCTGCTGTAACCCAGCGTCACGCCATTGAGCGCCGCATTCGCTTGGCATGCCTGCAAGGCCAGCGGGTCGAGGTCGCAGGCCACAACCTCCAAGGCCCCCGCCCGCGCGGCCGCAATACCGGCGATGCCGGAGCCTGCGCCAAAATCCAGCACTCGCTTGCCCGCTACCCATTGCGGGTGCTCTGCCAGAAAGTGCGCCATGGCCAGGCCGCTGGCCCAGCAGAAGCTCCAGTACGGCGGCTCTTCCAGGATGCGCCGGGTTTCATCACTGCTGAAGGCCCGGTCCATGTTCTGCTCGTCGATCAGCCATAGCCGCAGGTCGCAGCCGGGCAGGTCGCTGACGACCAGGCGGGCTTCACCGATCAGCGCGCCAAGCGCCTGCGTCAGGGCCAGCGGCGCCACTCAAGGCGCCTTTTCGAAGCGCAGCGGGCCGGTGGCCTGGGTTTGCGCCTGGGCGATGGCCACCGGCGGCAGGTGCAGGATCAACTGGCCGGAGCGGCTGGCGCGGCCGCGCAGCTCTACACGTGCGCCGGCCGGGAAGGCTTCGGGGTTGAAACGCAAGTGGTAGGGCAGCGCCTGGCCAGTACCGGTCAGGTTGCTGCTGGCCAGCAGCCGTTGCGGGCGGTTGCGCTCGTCGATCACCAGCAGGGCGAGTTCAACCTCGGCCCCGGCCGGCACCTCCAGCAAGGTACCGCTCAACTCGCGCTGGTAGGCGGGCAGCGGGCCCAGCACTTCGGCAGGCTTGGCTTTGGCAACCGGCGTAGGCGCAGGCGGGGTGTCGGTCTTCGGCCTGTCGCTGCCACACGCGGCGAGCAGGGCGGCGCAGCACAGCACAACGAGTGCTCGGTGGTGCATGGAGGAGTCCTTAGCGGGCAGATTTCCCTTGGATGTTAACCCCTTTGGCTTGTCTTGCCAGTGCAATGCGCTACCATGGCCCTCCCTTTTTTTGTTGCCTGCCACCATGCACTGTCCCTTTTGCGGTGCCAACGACACCAAGGTCATCGATTCTCGCCTCGTTGCCGAGGGCGAGCAGGTGCGCCGCCGCCGCGAGTGCGTGGCCTGCGGCGAGCGTTTCACCACCTTCGAAACCGCCGAACTGGTACTGCCCCGGCTGATCAAGCAGGACGGTACACGCCAGCCCTTCGACGAAGACAAGCTGCGCGCCGGCATGCAGCGCGCCCTGGAAAAGCGCCCGGTGAGCGTCGAGCGCCTGGAAGCTGCGCTGGCGCACATCAAGAGCCGGCTGCGCGCCACCGGTGAGCGTGAAGTGAAATCCCTGGTGGTGGGCGAACTGGTCATGGGCGAGCTGCGCAAGCTCGACGAAGTGGCCTACATCCGCTTTGCCTCGGTTTACCGCCGCTTCCAGGACCTGGACGAGTTCCGTGAAGAAATCGACCGACTGGCCCGCGAGCCAGCCAAAGAGTGAACATGCAAAGCCCCTCTGCCGCCCTTGATGCCCACTACATGGCTCGCGCGCTGGAACTGGCGCGCAAGGGGCTGTACAGCACCCACCCCAACCCCCGCGTGGGTTGCGTCATCGTGCGCGATGGCCAGGTGGTGGGCGAGGGCTGGCACGTGCGCGCCGGCGAGCCCCATGCCGAGGTGCACGCGCTGCGCCAGGCTGGGGAGCAGGCCCGGGGCGCCTGTGCCTACGTGACCCTCGAACCCTGCAGCCACCATGGGCGCACCCCACCGTGCGCCGAAGCCCTGGTCAAGGCCGGCGTGGCGCGGGTGGTCGCAGCCATGCAGGACCCGAACCCGCAAGTGGCAGGGCGTGGCTTGCAGCGCCTGGCCGACGCCGGCATTGAAGTGGCCAGCGGTGTGCTTGAAGCCGAAGCGCGGGCGCTCAACCCAGGCTTTCTCAAGCGCATGGAGCACGGCATGCCGTTCGTTCGCGCCAAGCTGGCCATGAGCCTGGACGGGCGCACCGCCATGGCCAGCGGCGAGAGCCAGTGGATCACCGGCCCGGCTGCCCGCTCGGCCGTGCAGCGCCTGCGCGCCCGCTCCAGCGCGGTGCTGACCAGCGCGGCCAGCGTGCTGGCCGACAATGCGCGCATGACCGTGCGCGGTGATGAACTGGGCCTGGATGCCGACACCACTCAACTTGCCCTCAGCCGCCCCCCCTTGCGCGTGCTGATCGATGGCCGCCTGCGCCTGCCGCTGGACGCGCCTTTTTTCCAGGCCGGCCCGGCCTTGGTGGTGACTGCTGTCGCGGATGACCCGCGCTATGCCGCTGCAGGCCATGAACTGATCAGCCTGCCAAGCGACAATGCCCAGGTCGACCTGCTGGCGCTGCTGCACGCCCTGGGGGCCCGGGGCGTCAACGAAATCCTGCTGGAAGCCGGCGCTGGGCTGGTGGGGGCGTTTGCCCGGTACGGCCTGGTCGATGAGTACCAGCTGTTCGTCGCTGGCACCTTCCTCGGCTCACTCGCCAGGCCGCTGCTGGAGTGGCCATTGAGCAGGATGAGCGAGGCGCCGCGGCTGAAAATCACCGACATGCGTGCAGTAGGCGATGACTGGCGCGTCACAGCCGTCCCGCTGCCGCCGCCCGGCGTATAATGCCCGGCTTGCCCCGCGCAAAGCGTTTTTGAGGAAGACCCATGTTCACCGGCATCATCGAATCCATCGGCACCATACGCAGCCTCACCCCCAAGGGGGGCGACGTGCGTGTATACGTCGAAACCGGCAAGCTCGACCTGGCAGACGTCAAACTGGGGGACAGCATTGCCGTCAATGGTGTGTGCCTGACGGCGGTCGAGCTGCCCGGCAACGGCTTCTGGGCCGACGTCAGCGTCGAAACCCTCAAGCGCACGGCCTTCATCGACCTGAAGAGTGGCAGCAAGGTCAACCTTGAAAAGGCCCTCACCCCTACCACCCGCCTGGGTGGGCACCTGGTCAGTGGCCACGTCGACGGGGTGGGCGAAATCATCTCGCGCAGCGATAACGCCCGCGCCATCCAGTTCCGTGTGCGCGCACCCAGGGAGCTGGCCAAGTACATCGCCCACAAGGGTTCGATCACCGTCGATGGCACCAGCCTCACGGTCAACGAGGTCGATGGCGCCGAATTCGAGCTGACCATCGTCCCGCACACCCTGTCCGAAACCATCATGGCCGACTACCGCGCAGGGCGTCGGGTAAACCTTGAGGTCGACCTGCTGGCCCGTTACCTGGAGCGTCTGCTGCTGGGCGACAAGGCTGCCGAACCGAGCAAGGGCAGTGGCATAACCGAAAGCTTCCTGGCCGCCAACGGCTTCTTGAAATCCTGATTGAGAAGGGGGTGCCAGTGGCGCTCAACAGCATCGAAGAACTGGTCGAAGACATCCGCCAGGGCAAAATGGTCATCCTCATGGACGACGAAGACCGCGAGAACGAAGGCGACATCATCATGGCAGCCGAATGCTGCCTGCCCGAGCATATCAACTTCATGGCCAAGCACGCCCGCGGCCTGATCTGCATGCCGATGACCCGCGAGCGCTGCGAAACCCTGAAGCTGCCCCTGATGGCCCCGCGCAACGGCTCGGGCTTCGGCACCAAGTTCACGGTGTCCATCGAAGCGGCCGAGGGTGTCACCACCGGTATCTCCGCGGCCGACCGAGCACGCACTGTGCAAGCGGCAGCTGCCAAGGACGCCAAGGCCGAAGACATCGTCAGCCCCGGGCACATTTTCCCGCTGATGGCCCAGCCGGGCGGCACCCTGGCCCGCGCCGGCCACACCGAAGCGGCTTGCGACCTGGCGCGCATGGCCGGTTTCGAGCCCAGCGGCGTGATCTGCGAAGTGATGAACGACGACGGCACCATGTCGCGTCGCGCCGAACTGGAAGTGTTCGCTGCCGAGCACGGCCTGAAAATCGGCACCATTGCCGACCTGATCCACTACCGCATGATCCACGAGCGCACCGTGCAGCGGGTGTCCGAACAGCCCGTGGAAAGCGAGTTGGGTGAATTCAACCTGGTCACCTACCGCGACGCGGTGGAAGGCGATGTGCACATGGCCCTGACCCTGGGCAGCATCTGCGCCGAAGAGCCGACCCTGGTGCGCGTGCACAACATGGACCCACTGCGCGACCTGCTGCTGGTCAAGCAGCCGGGCCGCTGGAGCCTGCGCGCTGCCATGGCCGCCGTGGCCGAGGCCGGCAGCGGCGTGGTGTTGCTGCTGGGCCACCCGCTGGACGGCGATGTACTGCTGGCGCATATCCGCGAAAGCGCGGGCGATGCCCCGGTCAAGGCGCCCACCACCTACAGCACCGTCGGCGCCGGCTCGCAGATCCTGCGGGACCTGGGCGTGCGCAAGATGCGCCTGATGAGTTCGCCGATGAAGTTCAACGCGATATCCGGATTCGACCTGGAAGTTGTAGAATACGTGCCCTCCGAGTGACTTGAGGCGGCATTGACGCCCTGCAGCTCGAGTCCATACCCCTGTCGAGGCCGCCAGCAAGCGGCCTCGCGTTTGAAGATGAGAATATCGGAATGAACCTGAAGACCATCGAAGGTACCTTCATCGCCCCCAAAGGTCGCTATGCTTTGGTGGTTGGCCGCTTCAACAGCTTCGTCGTCGAAAGCCTGGTGAGCGGTGCCGTTGACGCCCTGGTACGCCACGGTGTCAGCGAAAGCGACATCACCATCATCCGTGCCCCGGGTGCTTTCGAGATCCCGCTGGTGGCACAGAAGGTCGCCCAGCAAGGTGCCTATGACGCGATCATCGCCCTGGGTGCAGTGATCCGTGGTGGTACCCCGCACTTTGAATACGTAGCGGGCGAATGCACCAAGGGCCTGGCCCAGGTGTCCATGGAGTTCGGCGTACCGGTGGCATTCGGCGTACTGACCGTCGATTCCATCGAGCAGGCCATCGAGCGCTCCGGCACCAAGGCCGGCAACAAAGGTGCCGAAGCCGCCCTGTCCGCTCTGGAAATGGTCAGCCTGCTGGCGCAGTTGGAGGCCAAGTGATTAGCGACGAAAGCGATCGTTTCAACCCGCGCGATCCTAAACCTGCGGATGCCGGCAAGCCGTCGAAGAGCGCCAAGCGTCGTGAAGCGCGCAAGCTTGCGACCCAGGCGCTGTACCAGTGGCATATGGCAAAGCATTCGTTGAACGAGATCGAGGCGCAGTTCCGGGTCGATAACGATTTCACCGATGTCGACGGCGCCTATTTCCGCGAGATCCTGCATGGGGTCCCGGCAAGCAAGGACGAGATCGACAACGCGCTGGTGCCGTGCATGGCCATTGCACTGGATGAACTGGACCCGGTTGAACTGGCCGTGTTGCGCCTGTCCACCTGGGAGCTGATCAAGCGCGTCGACGTACCGTACCGCGTGGTGATCAACGAAGGTGTGGAACTGGCGAAAGTGTTCGGGGCCACCGACGGCCACAAGTTCGTCAACGGCGTGCTGGACAAGCTGGCACCTGTGCTGCGTGAAGTTGAAGTCAAGGCTAACAAGCGCTGACTCCGGCGCTGGCTGCCATGGGTGAGTTCGAGCTGATCAACCACTACTTTGCCTCTGCGGCTTGCGCGCAAGGGGGTGAGGGCGTGGTGCTGGGGATCGGCGACGACTGCGCCCTGCTCAGCCTGCCACCCGGCGAGCAGCTGGCCGTGTCCACCGACACGCTGGTGGCCGGGGTGCATTTTCCCGACGCCTGCGACCCTGGCCTGCTTGGCCAGCGCTCGCTGGCTGTGGCAGCCAGCGATCTGGCCGCCATGGGCGCCACCGCCATCGGCTTCACCCTGGCGCTGACACTGCCCGAGGTCGGCCCGGCCTGGCTGGAGGCTTACGCCAATGGCCTCAGCCGCATGGCCCATCGCTGCCGCATGAGCCTGGTGGGCGGCGACACCACCCGTGGCCCGTTGAGCATCACTATCACCGTTTTTGGCCGTGTGCCCGCCGGGCAGGCACTGCGCCGCAGTGGTGCGCGCCCTGGCGACTTGCTGTGTGTCGGCGGCCCGCTGGGCAACGCGTCTGGCGCACTGCCGCTGGTACTGGGCCAGCGCCAGGCGCCTGCCGAGCAAACCGAGCCGCTGCTCAATCACTACTGGGCCCCCATGCCACAGCTCACCCTGGGGCAATGGCTGCGTGGCTCTGCCACGGCGGCGCTGGACATCTCCGACGGGCTGCTCGCCGATTGCGGGCACATCGCCAAGGCCTCGGGCGTGGCGCTGCAGGTGAACCTGGCCCAGGTGCCAGTGTCTCCTGCTTTGCAGGCATTTCTCGGGCATGACGCTGCGTTGCAGGCAGCGCTTACCGGGGGTGACGACTACGTGCTGGCCTTCACACTGCCGCCCGAGGCCCTGGCGCCGCTGGCCAGCCTGGGCTTTATCGAAGTGCATGTGATTGGCCGCGTACTGGAAGGGCAGGGCGTTACCTTGCTCGACCGCGACGGCCAGGACATCACCCCCGTGCAGCGGGGCTACCAACATTTTAGGGAGACACCGTGACCGACCACCCCAATCAGGTGCCTGCGGAGTTCGTTCCGCCTTCGGTCTGGCGCAACCCGTGGCACTTCATCGCCTTTGGTTTTGGTTCGGGCACTTTGCCCAAGGCTCCGGGTACCTGGGGCTCACTGGTAGCAATACCGTTCATCCCGCTGTGGCAGATGCTGCCAGACTGGGGTTACTGGTTGCTGCTGGGTGTAAGCATGCTGTTCGGCATCTGGCTGTGCGGCAAAGTGGCCACCGACTTGCGTGTGCACGATCACGAAGGCATTGTCTGGGACGAGATCGTCGGCATGTGGATCACCCTCTGGCTGGTGCCGGACGGGTGGCAATGGTTGCTGGCGGGCTTCCTGATGTTCCGTTTCTTCGACATCCTCAAGCCCTGGCCCATTCGCTGGATCGATCGCCACGTACACGGCGGTGTGGGCATCATGCTGGACGATATCCTGGCAGGCGTGTTCGCCTGGCTAGGCATGCAGGTGCTGGTTTGGGCGGTTGCCTGACACAGGGAGCGTAGGGATGGCCGTGAGGGCTGTGTTGCTGGCAATGCTGCTGAGTATTTGCCCTTGGGTGGCAGCAGGTGAACGCCTGCCCCAGCAAGTGCGCCTGGCCAGCGAAGAATGGCTGGACTATACGAATGCTGATGGCAGCGGGCTCGCCTGGGACCTGATGCGCAAGGTATTCGAGCCGGCCGGCGTCAAGGTGGTGGTGCAGAGCGCCCCCTATAGCCGGGCCATCGGCCTGGTCAAACGCGGCGAGGCCGATGCCTGGGTGGGTTCGTACAAGGAAGAGGACGAAGACAACCTCTACCCGCGCTGGCACTACGACATGGACCATATCTACGCCTTGGGACTGGCCAGCAAGCCAGCCCCCACCCTGGCGAACATCGGTGACTATCGCCTGGCATGGGTGCGCGGCTACGACTTTGGCAAGTACCTGCCGCGGGTTCGTGATTTTCGTGAAATCCAGCGCCGTGAAGGCATCTTGCCGATGCTTGAGCACGACCGGGTGGACTTCTACATAGACGCGCTTACCGAAGTCGACTATGTGTTGGGACAAAGTTCGCGGCCCGAGCATTTTCGCCGTACCCACGTGGCCGAACTACCGCTGTACCTGGCCTTTGCCCGTCACGACCAGGGCAGGGCCTTGCGCGACCTGTTCGACAAGCGCATGGGCGAACTGGTACGCAGCGGTGAGCTGAAGGCCATTTTCGAGCACTGGAAGCAGCCGTACCCGTTCGGGGCAGGCAGCGCCCCTCAGTGATCGCCTGCAAGCAGCGGTATATCGAATTTTTCGATATCAACCGCCCGTATTCAGCCAGCGCACAGTCGCCGACCTGCTGATACAATCGGCCCACGAGAAATCACCTACTTATGCCAGGAGCACAACGTGCCCGTCGTCTTTGTTGCCGCCTCTAAACTCCCGACCCCCTTTGCGACCTTCACCATGCATGGCTTTCTCGATGAAGCCACGGGCCGTGAGCACGTGGTGCTCAGCCTGGGTGACATCGCGGACGGGCAGCCGGTGTTGGGGCGTCTGCACTCCGAATGCCTGACCGGGGATGCCCTGTTCAGCCAGCGTTGTGACTGTGGGTCGCAGCTTGAAGCTGCCCTGCAGGCCATCGCCCGCGAGGGGCGCGGTGTGCTGCTGTACCTGCGTCAGGAGGGCCGTGGCATCGGCCTGCTGAACAAGATCCGCGCCTATGAACTGCAGGATGGCGGTGCCGATACCGTAGAAGCCAACGAGCGCCTGGGCTTTGCCGCCGACCAGCGCGACTACGGCATCTGCCTGCCGATGCTGGAGCACCTCGGGGTGAAGTCGCTGCGCCTGATGACCAACAACCCGCGCAAGGTCAAAGCCCTCACCGACATGAACATCATGGTTGCAGAGCGCGTGCCGCTGCACACCGGTCACAACCCGCACAACCGCTACTACCTGGCGACCAAGGCCGGCAAGCTGGGCCATATGCTGGGCAATGAACACCAGGGCGAGGTGCCCCAGGCGTGACCCGCGCCCAGGTCAAACGGCGCCTGGCGCTGGCCTGGTGGCAATACCTGGCGGTCGGCCTGGTGCCGTTGCCTGTCATGGCCTGGGCCTTCGGCGGGGGCGATGCGCTGATTCCGGTGCTGGCCATGCCGCTGTTCATCGCTGGCGCGGCCACCCTGTTCCTCAGCCTGCCGCGCTTCGGTGCTTACAAACTGGCCCTTATCGCCACTTCCAAGGCATTGGGCACCCGCGCAGAGCCTGCTGCCTGGATCGAGCTGGCACGGGCCCGGCGTATGGCCATGTTGTACGCGTGCTTCCCGGCCTGGGTCGGGGCGCTGTCGGTACTGGTAGGCCTTGAGACGGTACCGCGCCTGCTGCTGGCGTTGTCGACGCTGGTGCTGTTGTACCTCTATCGCATCCCACGCCAGCTCGGCTGATGCGCCTGTTGCTCGGGTTGCTGGCGCTGCTGGCATCCACCGCCATGGCGGCGCCGCCGCTGCGGGTCGTCAGCCTGGCGCCCTCCATGACCGAAATCATGCTCGAACTGCACGCTGATGACTTGTTGGTAGGTGTGCTCGACGGTGGCGAGCGGCCTGGCGCGCTGGCGGCGCTGCCCTCGGTTGGGCGCCAGGGCCAGTTGAACATAGAGCGCCTGGTCGGCTTGCAGCCAGACTTGCTGCTGCTGTGGCCGGGCAGTATTGGCCCCGCCCAGCGCGATCAGCTAAAGCGCCTGGGCATTGAAACCTTCAGTGCCGAACCTCGCACTGTCGACCAACTGATCGGGCAGATCGAGGCCATTGGCCAACAGGTGGGGCGTGGCGAGGAGGGCCGCCGGTACGCACAGGCACTGCGTCAACGGCTGCAGCAACTGCGTCAGCAATACCAGCGGCGTGAGCCGTTGCAGGTGTTCTACCAGGTATGGGACCAACCGCTGTATACCCTCGGTGGCCGCCAGGTGGTCAGCGACGCCCTGGCCGTGTGTGGGGCACGCAATGTGTTCGCCGACCTGAGCCTGCCGGCACCGCAGGTCAGCGTTGAGGCGGTGCTGGCGCGCAACCCCCAGGTGATTGTAGCCGGAGACCAAGCCCAGTTGGCCGGCTGGAAGCGCTGGCCGCAGCTGCGTGCGGTAGCCGATCAGCGCCTGCTGGTCTTGCCCGACAAAGGGCTGGAGCGGCCCAGCGGGCAAATGATAGAGGCCACAGCCCGCCTGTGTGCACTGCTGGCGGCTAAAGCGCCGGCGTCCAGGTAACGCTGAACAGCAGGGTGCGGCCTTCCTCGCGGTAAGTCGGGTTGGTCCCTTCATAACTGTAGCGTGCCCGGCCGTACGAGCGGCCCAGCAGGTTGTCCACCTTGGCCTCCAGCTTCAGCGCATCCATGGCCGCCCAGCTGCCGCGTAACCCCAGCAGCCCATAACCGCCGATGCGGTTACGGTTGCCCTCGTCGTCATAACTGCTGCTCACGGCCTGCCAGCTCGCCCCGACGTTGAAACGCCCCAGTTCCCTGTCCACATCCAGGCTCAAGGTACGGCGAGCGCGGCGGGCGAGGGTGTGGCCACTGTCGCGGTCACGTGGGTCGATCAGCGCCAAACCCAGCTGGCTATGCCAGGCGCCCCACTGCTGGGCCAAGGCCATTTCCAGGCCATTGATGCGTGCCGAGGCGACGTTGCGCGGTATCGAGCCCTCACCGAACACGATCGCATCGCGCAGGTCGGTGCGGTACAGCGAGGTTTCCAGCCGGCTGTCGGTCGTCAGCTGGCTGCGCCACTGCAGCTCGTAGCTGCGTGAGTGCTCAGGCTTCAGGCCAGGGTTGCTGTACTGCGGGTAGTACAGGTCGTTGAAGGTTGGGGCGCGGAAGCCCTCGCTGTACGACAGCAGCACATCGTTGCGCTGATCAAGCGGCAGGGTCAGGCTGCCGCTCCAGGTGGTCTGCCCGCCAAACTGCTGGTTGCGGTCGTGGCGGACGCCCAGCTCCGTGGCAAAACCTTCTGCCGCATACCTGTGCTGGATGAACACGGCGCGGTTCCAGCGGCTGTCCTGGGTGAAGTCGGTGCTGGCATGTACCCGGTCTTCGTACCAGTCTGCACCGGCCAGCAGGCTGTTGCGCTCGTCCAGCACCAGGTCATTCTGCCAGGTGACCTGGTCCCTGTAGGTATTGAAAACAGAGCGTTCGCTGCTGAGCTTGTCACGCTTGTCGTCGCGGTTTTCGCTGTGGGCCAGCTCCAGCCTGGAATGCCAGCCGTCGCTGAACTGGGCGTCCACATAGCTACCCAGGCTGCTCACGCTGAAGTCGGTGTAGGGTTGCTGGCCACTGACCTCGAAGGTGTCCATGTCGAAGCGGCCATAGGGGTTGTCGTATTCGCTGCGGCCCTGGCTGTTCAGCAGGTTCAAGCCGGCCTCGAAGCGTTCGCCAAAGGTGTGGCTCAGGCTGAGGTTGAGCGCTTTGTTGCGGTAGGCATCGTGGTCGCTGTCGCTGGCAAACGATGGGCCGGTCGCATCGATACCGGCGGTTTCATCCAGGCTGGCGCCAAGGTTGAAGCGTGTGGCTCCGTCGCCACCAGCCAGGCCAAGGCTGCGCTGGAACGTCTGGTGGCTGCCGGCTGCCACACGCAGGCGTGGCTGCAAACCGGCACCGTTGCTGCGCCGAGTGAAGATCTGGATAACCCCGCCAATGGCATCGCTGCCGTAAATCGCCGAACGAGAACCGCGCAGTACCTCGACCCGCTCGATCTGGTCCACATTCAGAAACTGCAGGCCGCTGTCACCGGAGGTAGCGTTGGCGATACGCACGCCATCGACCAGCACCAGGCTTTGTGCTGTCTTGGTGCCGCGGATAAAAATACCAGGCAGGCTGCCACGACCACCGGTGGGTGCCACTTGCACGCCAGGTACGCGGGTGAGCAGGTCGGTGACGCTGGTGGGTTGCAGGCGGTCGATATCGGTGCGGGTGAACACGGTATTGGCCGCGCTGGTGGCAGTGCGCGATTCCACCTGGCGGCTGGCGCTGATCAGCACATCGGGCAGCTTGAGGGCGTCATCACGCTCAGCCGCCAGTAGTGGCATCGGCAGGCACAGCAGGGTCGCGGTGAGGGTTGGGAGTTTCATTGGCTTTACCCTGGCAACCGCCGGCTTGCCGGCGATCGGGCCGCAAAGCGGCCCAGTAAATCAAAGGCCGAGCTTGCCCATGCGGGCTCTCACCGAAGCCTCTATCCCCGCCGCATCAAGCCCGCACTCGGCCAGCATCTGCGCAGGCTTGGCGTGCTCCACATACAGGTCTGGCAAGCCCAAGTGCAACAACGGCTTGGTCACCGCCTGGCTGGCGAGGAACTCACCCACCGCAGCCCCCGCGCCACCCATAATGGCGTTTTCTTCGAGGGTCACCAGCAGTTCATGGCTATCGGCCAACTGCAGCACCAACGCTTCATCCAGCGGCTTCACGAAGCGCATGTCGACCACGGTAGCGTCGAGCTGCTCGGCCACCTGCAGCGCTGGCGCGAGTTGCACGCCGAACACCAGCAGGGCCACTTTGCTCCCTTGGCGGCGCACCACGCCCTTGCCGATTTCAAGCGGCTCCAGGTCGTCGCTGATCGGCGCGTTCGGGCCGGTGCCACGTGGGTAGCGCACAGCCGCCGGGCCGTTGTACAGGTGGCCGGTGCTGAGCATCTTGCGCAACTCGTTTTCGTCGCTGGGGGTCATCACCAGCATGCCCGGGATACAGCGCAGGTACGACAAATCGTAGCTGCCGGCGTGGGTCGGCCCGTCTTCGCCCACCAGGCCAGCACGGTCGATGGCAAACAGCACGTCCAGGTTCTGCACGGCCACATCATGGATCAACTGGTCGTAGGCACGCTGCAGGAAGGTGGAGTAGATCGCCACCACCGGCTTGCTGCCCTCGCAGGCCATGCCGGCCGCCAGGGTAACCGCGTGCTGTTCGGCGATGGCCACGTCGAAATAGCGCTCGGGGTAGCGTTCGCTGAAGGCCACCAGGTCGGAGCCTTCCTTCATGGCCGGGGTGATACCCACAAGGCGGTTGTCGGCAGCCGCCATGTCGCACAGCCACTGGCCAAACACGGCAGAATACTTGGGGCCGCTGGCCTGCTTGGGCGCAGCGGGTTTGTCCGCTGGCTCAAGCTTGGTAATGGCGTGGTAGCCGATAGGGTCGATTTCAGCCGGGGCGAAACCCTTGCCCTTCTTTGTCACCACATGCAGGAACTGCGGGCCCTTCAGGTCCCGCATGTTGCGCAAGGTGGCGATCATGGTGGGCAGGTCGTGGCCGTCGATGGGGCCGATGTAGTTCCAGCCGAGCTCTTCGAAGAGGGTGCCGGGCACCAGCATGCCTTTGGCATATTCTTCGGTGCGGCGGGCGATTTCCCAAGCACCGGGCAGGCGCGACAGCACTTTCTTGCTGCCCTCGCGCATGCTTGCGTAGGTGCGGCTGGAGAGGATCTTGGCCAGGTAGTTGGACAGCCCGCCGACGTTGCGCGAGATCGACATGTCGTTGTCGTTGAGGATCACCAGCATGTCGGCGTTGACTTCCTGGGCGTGGTTCAATGCTTCGAAGGCCATGCCTGCGGTGAGCGCACCATCGCCGATCACGGCAATCGACTTGCGCCCACTGTTTTGCAGGCGGGCAGCAATGGCCATGCCCAGCGCGGCACTGATGGACGTACTGGAATGACCGACGCCAAAGGTGTCGTACTCGCTTTCGCTGCGGCGCGGGAAGGCGGCCACGCCGTCCTTCTGGCGCAGGCTGAGCATGCGGTTGCGGCGCCCGGTGAGGATCTTGTGCGGGTACGCCTGGTGGCCCACGTCCCATACCAGCCGGTCGTCCGGGGTATCGAAAACGTAGTGCAGGGCGATGGTCAGCTCGATCACGCCCAGGCCGGCACCGAAGTGCCCACCGGTCTGGCCCACGGTGTACAGCAGCTCCTGGCGCAGCTCGTCGGCCAGGCTCTCCAGGTCGGCTTCGGCCAGGCGGCGCAGGCCGTCAGGCGTGTCAGCGCGGTCGAGCAGCGGCGTGACCGGGCGTTCGCGGGGGATCTCTTGAAACGTCGTGGGCATCAGGCGAGTCGTTATAGGTGTTAAGACGCGGCAGTTTACCCCATTGGAGGAAAAGCTGCCCATTCACACGGGTGTCGCAGGGGCCGCAGGGTCAGTTGCGGCGTTCGACGATATAGCGCGCCAGCTCACGCAGCGGCTGGGCTTTTTCATCGAACCCTTCCAGTGCGACCAGCGCCTGGTCGCGCAGTTCGATCGCATAGGCCTTGGCGGCCTCCAGGCCCAGCAGCGAGGGGTAGGTGGGCTTGTCACGGGCAATGTCTGCGCCCTGGCGTTTGCCCAGGGTGGCGGTATCGCTCTCGACATCGAGAATGTCGTCTTGCACCTGGAACGCCAGGCCCACGGCCTGTGCGTACGCCTGCAACGCATCCAGTTGAGGTTGCTCGGCGCGGCCGCTGGCCAGGCCGCCCAGGCGCACACTGGCTTCGATCAGCGCACCGGTCTTGTGCCGGTGCATGAATTCCAGCGCCCGCTGGTCCAGCCTGATGCCCACTGAACCGAGGTCGATGGCTTGCCCGCCCACCATGCCGACAGGGCCCGCCGCCTTGGCCAGGGCTTGCACCATGGCCAGGCGAATGCTGTCGGCCTGAGGGCTCAGGCGTGGGTCCAGCAGGGCATTGAATGCCAGGCTCTGCAGGCCGTCACCGGCAAGAATGGCACAGGCTTCGTCGAAGGCTTTGTGGGTGGTCGGCTGGCCGCGTCGCAGGTCGTCGTCGTCCATGGCCGGCAGGTCGTCATGCACCAGTGAGTAGGCATGGATCAGCTCGACCGCACAGGCGGCGCCGTTGGCTTGCTCAGCCGGTGCCCCCAGCGCCTCGCAGGCGGCGTAGGCCAGCAGCGGGCGTACCCGCTTGCCGCCGTTCATCACGCTGTAGCGCATGGCGGCATAGAGCCGTTGCAGCGGTTCGCTGGGGGCGACGAACAGCGGTTCGAGGGCGCTGTCGACGCGCGCCTGGCAGGTAGCCTGGTAGGCGCCGATCATGCCTCGGGCTCCACATCGAAGGGCTGGGCGGCCAGCTCGCCGTCGCGCTCCAGCAGAATCTGCACCTTTTGCTCGGCCTGGGCCAGGGCGCCTTGGCAATCACGGGTCAGGGCGATGCCCTGCTCGAAGGCGGCCAGTGAGTCTTCCAGCGACAACTCGCCGTTCTCCAGGCGCTCGACCAGTGCTTGCAGCTCGGCAAGGGATTGCTCGAAATCGAGGGAAGCTTTTTTACGGGCCATGGCGGCTGTCTCGGTGGCATTCTGAACGCCGCGACACTAGCAGAGCGGGCCGGGGGGAGCAAACTTGAGCGGCGAAGCCCCGCCTGCCCGTGCAGCGTGCAGGCAGGAGGAGCCGGCCAGGGTATGGCGTGTCAGGCGGTTTCGGCCACCTGCTGCAGCTGTGCTTCGCGGTAGCGTGCCAGCTCGTCGATGGTCAGCATCGGCAGCCCGTACTGGCGCGCATACACGGCCACGTCTTCACCCCGCGCCATGCTGCCATCGGGGTTCATCAGCTCGCACAGCACGGCAGCGGGGCGCAGGCCTGCCAGGCGCGCCAGGTCCACCGAGCCTTCGGTATGGCCACGGCGCACCAGCACCCCACCATTACGTGCACGCAGCGGGAACACATGCCCTGGGCTGACGATATGGCGCTGCGCGGCGGTGGAGGCCAGTGCAGCGGCAATGGTAGTGAGGCGGTCCTGGGCGCTCACGCCGGTGGTGATGCCTTCTGCGGCTTCAATGGTGACCGTGAACCCAGTGCCGTGCCGGGCCTGGTTGTTCTGCACCATGGGCGGCAGTTGCAGGTCATCGACGGTGGTTTCGTCCAGGCACAGGCAGACGATGCCGCTGCAATCGCGAATCATCATGGCCATGGTCTGCAACGAAATGTTCTCGGCGGCGGCGATGATGTCCGCTTCGTCCTCGCGGTCGTCATCATCGAGCAACAGCACAGGGCGGCCAGCCTGGAAGGCGGCGATGGCAGCACTGACGTTGGGGAAGTGCAAAGGGTGCAACGTAGACATGAAACGCTCCTCGTGAAGGGTCGATGAACGTCTCGGGGCGAACACAATGCGCGCGCAGGGGCGCCCGTTGATGGCCCCTGCCTGACGCCTTCTTTCATCCGGACTATGACCGTCGGCCCTGGGTTCTCACCAGGTCTGCTGACCCCCGGCATGGCCGGGGCGCTCGCGGGCTCATCTTTCGATTTACCGCCGGTGGGGACTTTCACCCCGCCCTGAAGACCGGCCCAGCATATCGTACCGGCCTACGGCTTTGGCAAGCCTGAATGGCGAGGGCCTGGGCTACCGGGGCAGTGGGCGGTTGCCTTGCATGCCGCCCATGCCCTGGATCACCCAGCCCAGCGAGGCGGGCAGCATGGGCCCATGCCCGAGCCCCTGGAAGCGCTCGAACTGCACCTGCAGGCCTGCAATGTTGCCAAGGTACTGCAGCAGTTCGCGGCTGCGTTGCTCCGCGTCATCACCCAGGGTGCCTTGCGGGCTGCCAGGCTCGTCCGTACCGCGCATCAGCACCAACTGTGGCCGGGTAGTGCCCAGGCGCTGTTGCACACCTTGGGCTTCATCGATGATCGCACCGTCGTGCCACCACAATGAGGGGCTGGCGGCCGCGTAGACGCTGAACTCATCTGGCCGGGTGAACAGCGCGTGGAGCACGGCAAGGCCTCCGTAGGAGTGCCCCCACAGCGTCTGGCGCTGTGTGTCGATGGGCGCAACCTGCGCCACCATCGGCCGCATGCGGGTGCGCAGCAAGTCGAAAAACGCCTCTACGCCGCCGCTGGGTTGCCCGGTGAGCGGGTCTCGCTGGTCAGCCTGCCCGGCCAGCGCCGGAGTGTAGTCGTAGGTGCGGCTTGCCCGGTCGATGCGGTGGTCAGTCTGGTAACCCACCGCCACCAGCAGCGGTGCCTGGCCCTCGGCGAGCTTGGCCAGCTGGGCTTCGTCCAGTGCGCTGAGGGCGGCGTTGCCATCGAGCATCCACAGTACCGGGTAACCGGCAGCCGGTGCAGGGCGGTTCGGCGTGCCGACCCACAAGCGGTAGTGGCGCTTACCGTCGGCCGAGTCCAGGTCGAGCTGGCTGAAGCGGTAAGCCAGCCCGGGGCGGTGCAACAACGTCGTGTCCATCACCTGGTCGTGTTGGGGCTGGGCCGTGGCGCCGCAGGCGACGAAGGCCAGTGCGAGCGTCAGTGCCAGGATCAACTTGCTCATCGGGCGTCTCGTCAGGGGGCAAGGGTTGAATCGCCAGATGATAGACAGCCCCGCCAGCGCGTAAAGCGCCTTAACTTTCTAAACCGTCAGGTGCCATGGGCAGGGTCAGGTGCAGGTGCAGCCCGGGGTTGCCATTGCTGGCCCACAGCCGGCCACCCTGCAATTCGATGGCGCGGCGGGCGATGGCAAGGCCCAGGCCGAACCCTGTGCCACTGCCCGGCAGGCGTTGGTAAGGCGTGAAGATGCGCTCCAGCTCATGCTCGGGCACGCCCGTGCCCTGGTCACGCAGGCACAGGTGCCAGCTTCCCCCTTCGCGCCAGCCGTCCAGGCTCACCCGGCCTGCGGGCGGGGAGTGGCGAATGGCATTGCGCATCAGGTTTTCCAGGGCCTGGGCCAGGCTGTCCAGATGGGCCTGGACAACGCAGTCGCTACCGAGCGAGCACGGCAGGCGCTCCCGGCCCCAGCCACTTTCGAAGCAGATATCCTGGCACAGCGCCTCCCACACCGAAGCCATCAGCACAGGCTCGGTGGCCAGGCTGGGCTGTTCGGTATCCATCCAGGCCAGGTCGAGGGTGTTTTCCAGCAGCTTCTGCATATCGGCGACTTCGTAATCCAGGCGCTCGCGTAGTTGCACGGCTGGCAGGCCGCTGTCATGGGCGATACGCAGGCGTGCCAGGGGCGTGCGCAGCTCGTGGGACAGGGTGCGCAGCAGCAGGCGCTGTTGCTCCAGGCTGTGGCGCAGGCGGGTGGCCATGTGGTCGAACGCCTGCGCCAGCTCGCCCAGTTCGTCGTGGCGGCCGTGCAAATGCAAACCGGGGCTCTCCAGGTCGTTGGCGCGCAGGGCATCGGCGCGGTCACGCAGGCGGTTCAGTGGCGCCACAAGGTGCCTGTACAGCGCCAGGCCCAGCAGCAGCGCCAGCAGTGCCGGGGCAATACCGTGGGTGACCACGTGGGTCCAGGGGGTCAGCCCGGTGGGTAGCAGGCGCTCGGGCAGCTGCATCACCACCCGACCTTGCTCGGGGTGTTGCACGAAGGCGATGCTCACGTAGGGCAGTTCATCCTGAAGGCGTCGGCTCATGGGCCAGGCCAGCTTGCGCATGAAGGTGAGGTGGCCGGCCTCGTCGGCGGTCAGCGGCGTGGTGCCCAGGCTTTGCAGGTGCGGGCCTACCACTGCGACCCAGGTGCCCTCGGTTGCCTGCACGTGCTGGCGCCAGGCTTCGACTGCAGGCGCTCCACCGGCCGCCAGGGCCTGTTCGGCCTGTTGGCCATAGCGCGCCAGGTACAATTGGTCGGCCTCAGGCAGAAAGTAGCTGCCACGTTCAACACTCAGGCCCCACGTCCATATCAGCCAGGTCAGCAGCAGGCAGAAACTCACCTGCAGCAATGCCAGCTTCCATAGCAGCGGGTGACGGCGCATCACGCCTGCTCCTGGTCGACCAGCACGTAACCCTGGCCACGCACCGCCTGGATCTGCACGTGCTGCACGTCGATGTCGGCGAGTTTGCGCCGCAGGTTGCACACGTGCACGTCAAGGCCCCGGTCCAGGCGGGTATAGGCCCGGTGCAGCACGGTCTGATACAAAAACGGTTTGCTCAGCGGCTCGCCGGCATGGGCCTGAAGGGTTACCAGCAAGCGGAATTCGGACGGCGTCAGGCCGGCCGGTTTGCCGCCGTTCAGGGCATCCTGGCGGTCCTGGTCCAGCAGCAAGTCGCCAAGGGTTGCAAGGCGCGCGGGTTGGCGGGCAAACGCCGCCCGGCGTAGCAGCGCGTCCACCCGCGCATCCAGCTCTGCCAGGCTGAAAGGCTTGGGCAGGTAATCATCGGCGCCCCGGGTAAACCCGGTGATGCGGTCCTGCTCTGCGCCCAGCGCCGACATCAGCATCACCGGTACGGCCTGGCGATGGCGCAAAGCGTCGAGCAGGGTCAGGCCATCGATGCCTGGCAGCATGATGTCCAGCAACACCAGGTCGAACGTTGCCTGGGCGATGGCGCCAAGTGCCTGCTCGGCACAGGCGCAGGCCTGCACGCGAAACCCGCGGCCGAGGAAGTGGCGGTCCAAGTCGTGGCGCAGGCAAGGGTCGTCTTCGACGAGCAGCAGGGAGGTGGGCACGGGCAGCCTTGAATGAGAATGTCTATCAGTTGTGGATCATCCCACTGTCGCCCCGGCAGGGGCAATGCCCTGCGTGTGTTAAGAAGGTTAATCCTGCTGCACCCCTGATTTTGCTCCGGTATCGTTCGCAAAAAGCAACGTGTTTCGTTTGCGAATTATTTTTATTTGGGCGAAGGGTAGGTCATGAAGGGTTCAAACGGGGTGGGGCGTGTGCGTTGGGTAATGCTGGGGTTGATGGCGCCGTTTTCGTTGTCGGCACTGGCCGAAACGGTGGCGGTGCAGGCTTCGGCCGCAGACAGCGCGCTTGATCTGCCGGCCCTGACCATCGAGGGCAACCGGCTCTACGACATGCTGCCATCGGAGCAGACCGGCGGTTACAGCGTGGACGCCGCCACGGTGGGGACCAAAACGCCGGCTGCGCTGAAAGACATCCCGCAATCGATCACCGTCTATACCCAGGATTACGTCAAGGATCGCCAGTTCGTGCACCTGGATGACCTAGCCAAGTACACCGCCGGCCTGCGCACGCTGACCAACGACAGCGGCCGCTCCTCCATCTATGCCCGTGGCTACGAATACAGCGAGTTCAACATCGACGGCCTGCCGGCGCCCATGGCCAGCATCTTCGGTACCGTGCCGTCGCTGGTGGCCTTCGACCGTGTGGAAATCATGCGTGGCCCGGCAGGGCTGTTCAGCAGCACCAGCGAACTGGGCGGCATCGTCAACATGGTGCGCAAGCGCCCTACGGCCGAGTTCCAGGGCCATGTGGAAGGCCGCTACGGCAGCTGGGACACCAACCATGAAGAAATCGACCTGAGCGGGCCGCTGGACGATGCTGGCCGCGTGCGTGGCCGCCTGATTGCCTCACGCGACGACACCAATGGCGAGGTCGACTACAACGCCAACACCAGCAACAGTTACTACGGTGCGCTGGATGTGGACCTGGACGATGCCACCACCCTGTCGTTCGGGCTGATCCATGAGGTGAAGAACATCACCCCGCACAACGGCTACCCGGCGACACTGGCCGGCCAGGTGCCAGACTTCAGCCACTCCCGCTTCCTGGGGGCGGACTGGAACAGCTTCGACGGCAAGACCACCGACCTGGTCGCAGAATTGACCCACCGTTTCGACAATGGTGGTTATGGCCGGATCGCCGCCCGCGGCTCGCACCGTGATACCGATTACCTGTATGCCTTCACCGCCACCAATGCGGCCAATGGTGCCAACTCCGAACGCGCCAGCGCCCGGGATTTCACCCAGGACACCTACGCGCTGGACGCCAGCTACAGCCAGCCGTTCGAAACTTTCGGCCAGGTCAGTGAGTTCGTGGTGGGCAGCGACTACAAGAACTACGACACCGAGTACCTCAACGGCACCACCAACCTGGGGGCCATCAACGTCAATACCTACACGCCCAAGCGCTTCGCCAAGCCGTCGCCCAACTACAGCACCGAGACGGGGATGCAGGAAGAAGAATACGGCCTGTACTCGAAGGTAACCTTCCGCCCGGTCGAGCGCCTGGCGCTGATAGCCGGTGGCCGCTTCAGCTGGTACCGCGGCGACTTCTACACCACTACGCTCAAGACCGGCGCCACCACCAACGACAGCAAGCAGGTAGATGGCCATTTCACGCCTTACGGTGGGCTGGTCTACGACCTCACCGAGAACCACGCCCTGTACGCGAGCTACTCGCAAGTGTTCAAGCCGCAGTCTGCCACTGATGGCAATGGCCGTGTATTGAAGCCGCGCGAGGGCGAACAGTATGAGTTCGGCTTGAAAAGCAGCTACTTCGGTGGCGACCTCAATACACGGTTCTCGGTATTCCGGCTGACGGATGAGAACCGCGCGACCACGGTGTACGACGCCGACGGCGTAGCCACCAATGACTCGGCGGCATCAGGCAAGACCCGGGTGAAGGGCGCCGAGGTGGAAATAAGCGGCAAACTGACGCCGAACTGGGAATTGCTGGCCGGTTACACCTGGATGGAAACCGAAACGGTCAAGGGTGATGCCGAAACCACCTTCTTCATCATGCCGCGCAACCAGGCTTCGTTGTGGAGCAAGTACACCCTCAGCGAGGGGCCGCTGACAGGGCTGGCCATCGGCGGCGGCGTTTCGGCGATGAGCAACTTCAACTCGGAGAATGGCGGGGTTCGTATCAATGCACCGGGGTACGCTACCGTGGATGCCATGCTGTCGTACCCGGTGACCTCGAAGCTCACGGCCACGTTGAACGTGAACAACCTGTTCGACCGGGACTACCTGTCGCGGGTGGGGTCTACCTCGACGTTCAACTTCTACGGGCCGTCGCGCAGCATGATGGTGGGGGCGCGTTACGATTTCTGAGGGGGTGATGCGCCTTTGAATCGACCTTAAGCAGCCGAAAAAAACACATTGTAAAGCCGGCTTTAGGCCGGCGTACTTATGCGCCAAATGTATGATTTATAGGGGTTTATCCGATTTTTTTCCGTGTCCCCCACTTGTCCCCCCCAGGCTGGCAGCGCGTCACTTTTGTCGAGAAGAATGACACGGTGGTCCGATAGCGCCCACAGCTGTCGAAACGTCACGTGAATCCAGAGCGCAAGCAGCTTGCTAGGATGATGTTCCAGCTTAGCGCAGACCATGCTTATCTCTGCCTCAGGCAAATCAGCATCATCAAGGGGGTTGGCACGGCGCAGCATACGAGCGAGATGGGCATTCTCGAGCGCGCGGATCCGCGCCAGGCAGGCCGGGTCGAGCACCGCGCCGAGCAGTTCGTGCAGACGCTCGACCCATGCAACCAGATCCTTCCGGAACTGCTCGACCGCTGCCCTGTTGCCCGGCACCCCAACGCCCTCTGACAGCACGTAGATGTTCTATTGATTGAGTCAGCCTTGCGCTGGTGCGTCGCCCAGCTTAACGGTGCCACGTTCCGGCATCACCGCCGCCGTAACCTTGCGTCAATCGGCACGAAAACGAGGGTTTACTGCGTTGAAGGCGTTGAATAAAACCGCACTGATGCCCTTTGCAGAGTTCCCCGCGAGGGGCGCCAGTACGGTTCAGGTTTTACGCGATGCGACCGCCCCCATCGACATAGAGGGTCGAGCCGGTGGTGTAGCCGTTGTCGATGAGGAAGCCGACAGCCTTGGCGGCATCCTCCGCCAGCCCGACGCGGCCGACCGGCAGGCGATTGGCCACGTTGTCGAACAGCGAGGCGCGCTTGTCCTGCGCTAGGCCGTCCCACAGCTCGGTCGCCAGCAAGCCGGGCGATACGGTGTTGACGCGCACAGGCGCCAGCTCCAGCGCCAGGGCCCGGCCCAATGCTTCGAGGGCCGCGTTGATCGCAGACTGCAAGGCGCTGGCCTTGCCAGGGCGCACCGACAGGTAGCCGGCGACGAAGGTGAGTGAGCCCTGGGCACGCAGCGGGATGTACTTCGCCGCGCTGTAGGCGCCCCAGAACTTGCTGTCCATGGCCTGGCGCGCGGCGGCGTCGGGCAGTGTCGCGATGCTGCCCATGGGCGTGTCGGCGGCGCTTATCACCACATGGTCCCAGCGCGGGCCGTCAGCCAGGGCCTGGAGTTGCGCGGTATCGGTGATGTCGAGTTGCAGGTATCTGGCGCCAGCGCCGAGCTGTTGCCGGGCTGCCTGGAGTTTTTCCAGGTTGCGCGAGGCGATGGTCACCTGGGCGCCCAGGCGGTCGAGCAGCTTCGCCGTGGCAAGTCCAACGCCGGACGAACCGCCGATCACCAGCACCGATGTTCCTTTGAAGTCGAACATCAGGCGTTCTCCACCATGTCGCTGGAGCGCACACGGGCGTAGCTTTCCCGTTCCAGCTCGGTGATCTGCACGGCTATGTCGCAGTTACCAAGGGTCAGCGCCTGGTGGAAGTGTTCGGACAACACCCGCAGGGCGACCTGTGACATAGCCTTCTTCTGCTGTGCGCTCTTGCCGAAGAACGTCTCGATGTTCAACCGCACGAACGAGGCGTCGCCGTCGCCCAGGCCGATATGGAAGGTGTCGACCGGGAAGATCCGGGACTTGAAGTCCTGGGTGCGAAACTCACCGGCTTGGGCCAGTTGCACATGCAGGGCGTTGAATAGCGGTTGGCTGTCGGGGGCGGGGCCGGCGTTGATGGAGTACTCGAGGGTCAGGTGAGGCATGCTGAGATTCCTTGCTCAGGAGGTGGCTTTGGAAATGAGGACTTGGGGTTTGCTGAAGCCAGTCAGCACCAGGCCGACACACAGCAGCAGCGCCAGCGAGGCGATGATCAAGGCCGGGCCCATACCCTGGTCGAACGACTCCGCTGCGAAGTCGCCGAGTACCAGGCCCATGAACGCCACCCCGATCAACCCACCGATCTGCCGCGAGGCGTTGAGCACGCCGGAGGCGACACCGATATGCTGGCTGTCGGCACTGGACACCATGGCGTTGGTCACCGAGGGCACGGCCAGGCCGATGCCGAAGCCCGCTACGACGATCTGCACGACCATCGCGCCGTACCCATGACCGCCCAGCAGTGGCACGATGCAGGCGTATCCCAGCGCCGCTAGGCCGGTGCCGATCAGCAGGGTCTTGCGGAAGCCGCTGCGCACCATCAGCTTGGCGGAATAGAGGTTGGCTAGCATGATCGCGCCCGTCATCGGTAGCAGCGCCAGGCCGGTCTGCAGCGGCGAGTAGTGCCAGCTGTACTGGAAGTACAAGCTGAACAGGAACACCAGCCCGTAGAAGGCGAAATTGATCAGGATGCCGATTACGGCGGAGGTGGCGAACTGCTTGTTCGCGAACAGGTTCAACGGCAGCATCGGCGCCGCGACGCGGCGCTCGACCACGATGAACAGGGCGCTGGCGCCGATGAAGCCCGCGGCGCTGAGCAGAACCTCCTGGGACTGCAGGCCATGGCTGTTCACCTGAATCAATGCATAGGTCAGACAGCCCAGCGCCGCGACCGCGAGCACCTGCCCGGCGATGTCGATACTGCGTTCGACCAGCGTGGTTTTCTCCTGCACGAACACATAAGCGATGGTGATGCCCAGGGCCGCGATCGGAATGTTGACGTAGAAGATCGAGCGCCAGCCGAACATCGAGATCAGCACGCCGCCGAACACCGGCCCCAGCGCCAGGGCCATGCCACCGGCCGCGGCCCACAGGCCGATTGCGCCGCTGCGCTCGTTCGCGTCCGAGAAGGTCTGGTTGACGATCGCCAGCGACGCCGGCACTACCAGCGCCGCGCCGATGCCTTGCAGCAGGCGGAACGCGATCAGCAGGGTGAGGCTGTCCGCGGTGCCGCACAGCCAGGAGGCCAGGGCGAACAGGGCGAAACCGACCAGGAACACGCGCTTGGGGCCAAAGCGGTCACCCAGGGAGCCGGTGGTCAGCAGGAAGGAGGCGAAGGTTAGGGTGTAGCCGTTGACCACCCATTCCAGATGCGCGAGGCTGCCCTCGAACTGCGCGTAGATCTGTTGCAAGGCGACGTTGACGACGCTCACGTCGAGTATGACGATGACGAAGGCCAGGCAGGCGGACGCCAGGCTCAGTTTTCTTCTTAGCAAGGTATTCATTGTGCAACCCTCAGCAGGGGAATTTGACCGGGTAGTGATGTTTCCAGAAGCCCCAGCTTGGTCATGAGCGCGTAGTCGATTTCCTTGATGAAGGCGTCGGACATGGCTGGGCTGGCGTAGGAGTAGAGAAGCTGCAGGCGGCCGCGGAAGCAGGACAGGTGCAGCACGACGCTGTAGTTGGCGACGTTGCGGTTGACCGCGGTTTCGACGAAGTCCACGTGACGGTAAATAGCAGACGTGAAGTCGTTGACGCCGCTGTTGGTGATGCAGGGCCCGAGGAAGGTCTCGGCCGTGCACAGCGCCGAGACGTTCGCGCGGATGGCGGCGTGGCTCTGCAGGCTGGGGGCCCAGCCTTCGCTGGCCTTGGCCAGGGCGCCACGGTAGCGCAGGACTTGGGAGTCCAGCGGCAACGGAGTCGCCTGCATGGCGCAACCCAGTACGTGGATGTTGCAGCCCATACCGCTGGCCAGGGCTCCGGCGAAATGACGGCGAGAGTTGATGGCGGTGTACAGCTCGACCTGCTGCGTGCCCAGGCAACTGGCGTAAGCCTCGGCAAGCGCCGCGGCGAAGCACTCGTTCAGGGTGATGCCTCGCGCCTTGCACACGGTGATGATCGTGGCCGACAACCTTCGGTCGAGCGTGCGCCGGTGAATCCGCGTGTGCCGCTCGGCGACCGGCAAGGTCACGCAGTGGCGCAGGGTGGTATCGCCGGCGCCCTGCGTGCGGGGCGCGCTGCTCGACGGCTGCTGCAGGTGCTCTCGGCGGTTGGGCAACAGCGACGTCTGCTGCACGGTGCAGACATTCCACACCAGGATTTCCAGCAACGATTGCAGCAGCACTCGGGTGGAGTACGCGTCCGAGATCACATGGCTACGGGTGAGGTAAAGGTGCAGTGCGCCGGGTGCGAGGATCACCGAAAGCCGCCAGAGCCAGCCGTGCGGCAGGGGCTCATCTTCTGCTCGTGGGCCACCGGCATTTGCGGCACGTACCACGGTGGGCACCAGTCATTGGCATTGATGCGCGGGTGGCGGTTGCTGATCGCCTGATGACAGACGCCTTGCAGGTAGTCCTGTACATCTTCCCTGACCGTCTGGGTATCGAGCACGGCGTAGGGGTGGTCCATGATTTCGGGGTAATGGCGAATATAAGTGGCCCACAGTACTTTCATTGCCGGTATGCGATACTTCTGCAACCAATGCAAGGTATAGGGGATCTTCTTCGGCACGCCTGTGGTGCCACTGGTTTTCAACCAACGCATTACCGGGCTGCAGGTCAGTACGCCGCCTTTGCATTGGGCTTCCCGTTCCAAGTAAGGCTCGAAGTCTTCATAGCGCATGATCGGCAAATGTTGGCGGTACGAGTCTTCGTCGGTGACCGATTCGTTATAACCCTGTTCGCGCCAATGCAGGGCGTTGCGGCTGATAGCGATAATGTCTTGCACGACATCCCGCTGAGCATGTTTGGGATGTTGCAGCGACGTCATGTATCGCGAGTTGGCCATCACACACTCGTGCAAGAACTCATCTTTGCGTCCGTACCAATCGACGGGGCGACTTTTCCGAGACATCGAAATTTCCTTATTCCGTGATGACAGGTTCAGTTAACTAACGTTGCATCTTGCTCACTGCAGTGGTGGGTGTTCGGGGCGTTCAGCGGTCGACGAAGGCCATCATTCTTTCGTTGTAACGCGGGCCCGAAGCGGGCAGCTCGGTGGTCATCTGCTCCAGGGCGCGAAGGGTTTCGGCGGTCATCTGGACGCGGGTGGCCTGGGCGTTTTCCTCGAGGTAGTGGCGTCGTTTCGTCCCTGGGATGGGCACGATGTCTTCGCCCTGTGCGAGGATCCAGGCAATGGCCAGCTGCGACGCGCTCATGCCCTCAAGTTCGGCGAGAGTTCTGATTTCCCGGGCGATCGACATGTTGGTGTCGTAGTTGCCACCCTGAAGGCGCGGGTCTTGGGCGCGGAAATCCGATGCCGGGTACTGTTCGGCGCGCTCGACCGTACCTGTGAGGAAGCCCCGGCCCAGCGGGCAGAACGACACCAGGCCGATGCCGAGCTTTCTAAGCATCGGCAGCACATCCAGTTCGATGTTGCGCTCCCACAGCGAGTATTCGCTTTGCACCACCGAAAGCGGATGCACGCGATGAGCGCGCTCGATGGTGCCGACGCCCACTTCGCACAGGCCTAGGTACTTGACCTTGCCGGCCTTGACCAGCTCCCCCATCACGCCGACCACTTCCTCGATCGGGATGGTCGGGTCGAGACGGTGCTGGTACAGCACGTCGATGTAATCGGTGTCCAGCCGCTTGAGGCTGGCGTTCACCACATCGACAATATGCTCAGGGCGGCTGTTGACGCCGACGATCTTGCCGTCCTGTAGGTCGAAGCCGAACTTGGTCGCGATCACGGCCTTTTCACGAACGCCCTTAAGCGCCTTGCCGACCAGCACCTCGTTGGTGAAGGGCCCGTAGGCTTCCGCGCTGTCGAAGAAGTTCACACCGATGTCCAGAGCCCTGCGCAGGGTTCCGCCGGACTCGACATCATCGGGCTCGCCGTACCATTGGCTCATGCCCATGCAACCCAGGCCCAGACGCGACACCGTCAAACCTTGTGAACCGAGTTTTACCTGTTTCATATGTCCCTCCTGAAGGTGAGTTGTTGAACATCCATCTGCTTGATCTTGATCAAGGCGAAGTCATGCACTTCATTGCTGTCGAGGTCGATGCAGCGCAGCAGCCACTGCGCCGTGGTGTGGTACTCGGTGCTGCCGAAGTGGAGGTATTCCACGTGTATGTTTCTTTCCCGCTCCAGGCCTTGCCAGTTTTCGTAAGTGACTCTCATCGGTGCTCTCCGGGGCTGTTTCCTTAACGCCGGCCGATAGTCTGTCCTTTGCAAAATTTGGTAAAGCATTTACAATTAAAAACACTTTTTAGCCTGATTAAAAAATGAATAGTTGATTGCTATGGATAAATTGAAGGCCATGCAGGTATTTGTTCAGGTTGTTGACAGTGCCAGCCTCACCAACGCGGCGCACAAACTTAATGTTTCAGTGGCGATGGTCAGTAATTATTTGAAGTTCCTTGAAGGCGATTTGGGCGCGGTATTATTACTGAGAACGACCCGGAAGATATCCATCACGGATTACGGCGCGTACTACTACAAGACCTGCCGGAACGTATTCGACCTGATGCGCGAAAGTGAGGAAGTTGCTTCCCATTTCATTGAGAACCCTGAGGGTGTCCTCAATGTCTCGCTACCACGCTCATTTGGCATTTTTGGTTTTCTGCCGGCGCTCAACAAGTTTTATCAGGCGCACCCGAGGATTCGGGTCGACGTTTCGATCAGCGACGCCCTGGTGGATTTTTCCGAAAATCGCTTCGATGCCGCTGTGCGGCTGGGCGCGCTTTCGGACTCGTCGCTGGTGGCGCGGCCGCTGCGGCCCTATAAGTTGATCCTTTGTGCCGCGCCGGGCTATGTGGACAGGCGTGGCGCACCGTCGACGCCGCAGGAGTTGATCCTGCACGACTGTATCGCAACCTATTTCGACGGGCACAAGACCGCGTGGAATACCTTGCAGAACACCTGGGAGTTTTTGAGCGACGATGCCGAGTTCATCAAGGTGTCGGTTCCTGCCAAGATGCAGGTCAACGATGCCCAGGGCGTCTGCATCATGGTGTTGAGCGGGCAAGGCATCGCCCTACTGCCGGAAGTGGTCGTGAGCGGTTACCTGGCGACGGGCCAGTTGGTGGCGTTGCTGCCGGGCTACCAGATCCCTTCACGGCCCATGCACCTGGTGTACCGCAAGAGCTCCCACATGCCGTTCAAGTTGAAAGCATTCATCGGTTTTCTCATGGAGGAGTTTAGCTGAGCGCGGGCACTGGCTGCGCTTGTACGGGAAAGACCTTGGTCTGCCGACCGTCGGAAAGGCATTTTACCTTGGGCGTTCATGGGCATTTTTGAAAAAATCGGCAGTTTTCCGTGTTGGCTTTTGAAATCGGCCAAAGGCACTTTCCAGCTGTGTGGGTACCCGCATGCACAATCAAGATTCCCAGTGATGCCCGACTGCAAAATTGGCAATGGAGTCAACGCCTGGCGCACGGATCCACTTCCGAGCGCGCATACAGGAGCTTCAGGCCCGCATCTACCGGCTGGAGCTTGAGAAGAAAATACTAAACGAGGCCACTGCGCTCTTGATGGCCGAGGGACACGGGCGCAGACGTTGAAGTCGATTCGACAGTTGGCAAAGTACTACCCTGTTCAACGGTTGTGTTCAGTCTTCGAGCTACCCCGTCTTGTTAGTACGCCCCCTTGGCCCGGCGGCGTCATATCGATGTCCGCCGAGTGAGCCTACGCAGTCGTGTCAACGAGCTGTTCAACCAAAGTCGTGGCTCAGCGGGCAGTCGCAGTCTGGTTGCCATGCTCCGGGATGAAGGCGTTAACGTCGGGCGTTTCAGAGTCAGAAGATTGATGAAGGAATAAGGACTGATCAGCAAACAGCCGGGTTCTCATACGTACAAGAACGCCACGGTCGAGCGCCCCGACATTCCCAATGTGCTTGATCGTAAGTTCACCGTGGCTCAATTCTGTGTCCGAGAATTATTGACCACTACAGATGGTGCTGGACACCTTCGGACGAGGGCATGACTGAAGCGCCCGCCATATCAAGGTTATCGGCAGTGTGCGCGGAAGGGATAAGATTATTTCGGACAATTAAAAAGCCGGCTTGTGGCCGGCTTCTCGGGGACGCTTCCGGCTAATTTATGGTAAGCCGCAATCGCCTTAACAGGGTGGCCAGCAAAGGCCTGAAAAAGAAGGCAGATGCCCGTGTGGGGTATCGCCGAGCCCTCTGGGCCGCGGTTTGCACCGGGCGGGGCTGATGTGCGGCGTAGCATACAAGGCCCCAGCCATGATGCACAGCAAAAAATGGCACAGGGTGTGTCACCGCGGGCGTTGCTGGCGGAAGAACGCCCAGTGGAACACCCAGCCCAGAATCTCCAGCCCCTGGGCATGGCGTTGGGCGGGCGTGTAGCGCTCAACCGCATAGTTGTGCCGGTCGTGGCTGTGCAGGTACAGGGTGCCGTTCTGGCCAAGGCTGAGGTTGTGCACGCGCAAGGCCCCATTGAGCATCAAGGCATAGGTTTCGCCCTCGACAATCTGCGTCATGCCCATGTCGATTGCCAACGTCGCCTGCAGTGGAATCAGCGGCGCCATGTTGCCCGTGGGCATGGCCACGCACAGGGTATTGTCGGGGTGTACCCCCAGCCCCTTCAAGGCATTGGCGGGCAGGCGCAGGTGGCGGCCGGCTACCGGGCACAGCAGGCCACTGCGCAACTCATGGAAGGGCACATTCACCACCCGGCCGCGCTGCACCGACAACGGGATGGGCACCTGGGCAGGCGCAGGCCGCGGCGCGCAATTGCGCAAAATCGCATTGGGGTGCTTGATGCCCTCGCCGCTACGCAGCCAGCGACGGTGCACGCAGAACAAGTCGGCAAGTTCGTCCAGGCGCGCCAGTGGCACGCCGCGGTTGAACCAGTTGTTGACATGCTGTGGGGTCACGCCGCACTGGGCAGCGAAATCGGAGGCTGTAAGCCCGCATTCATGAAGAAGGGCCCTGAGGCGGTCACCGGATGTGTTCATGGCGCGAGTGTAGCGGCGAGGTGCCAGCAAGGATATGAACAGCAGGTTGACAGGGTTTGTAAGAAATACGGTGGTTTGTAAGGCCAAGACGTAAGACGTTGTAGGACCTGTTACCGGCCTCATTACACAGCGCGTGACGCTTTCAGCCGCCATAAAAAAACCCCGCCAAAGCGGGGTTTTTCATGCAAACGGTATCAGCCCTTGTAGGCAGCGACCGATTTGGTGATCGCAGCGCGGGCGGCGTCTGCGCCATCCCAGCCTTCGATCTTGACCCACTTGCCTTTCTCGAGATCTTTGTAGTTGGCAAAGAAGTGCTCGATCTGCTGGATCAGCAGGGCTGGCAGGTCGGTGTATTCCTTCACGTCCACGTACAGCTGCGACAGCTTGTCGTGTGGAACAGCGATAACCTTGGCGTCACCGCCGCCATCGTCGGTCATGTTCAGCACACCTACCGGGCGGGCACGGATGACCGAGCCTGGGGCTACCGGGTAAGGGGTGACCACCAGCACGTCCAGCGGGTCGCCGTCGTCAGCCAGGGTGTTGGGGATGAAACCGTAGTTGGCCGGGTAGAACATCGGGGTAGCCATGAAACGGTCGACGAACAGGGTATCGCTGTCCTTGTCGATTTCGTATTTGATCGGCGCGTGGTTGGCCGGGATCTCGATGGCGACGTAGATGTCGTTCGGCAGGTCTTTGCCCGCCGGAATCTTGCTGTAGCTCATTGGGCAGTGCCCCCGTGTTTGACCAAAAAAGTGGCGGCGATTATAGGCATATTCTGCCCGTGCATGCCACGCCTGGCCTGATGCAGCGGGGCGTCAGGCGGGGTGCTCACGGTACGCGGGGTGCTCCGCCTGCAATTGGTTGAGCCGGGCCAGCGGGTTCTGGCGGTAGAACAGCGACAGCTGCTGGTAGACCTGTGGGTAGGCCTGGTGCAGCAGGTCGGGCCCGCTGAAGAAGTACTCGCTGGCCACTGCGAAGAATTCAGCGGGGTTTTCTGCCGCATAGGGGTCGATGGCGGTTTCGGCGTCGGGGTTGGCGTCCAGTTGCCGGTTGAGGTCGTCGTAGGCGTGTTGCATGGCGCTGGCCCAGTGCTCGATCGACATGTCGCTGTGCAGGGGCGGCAGGCCATTGGCGTCGCCGTTGAGCATGTCCAGCTTGTGCGCCAGCTCGTGGATGACCAGGTTGTAGGCTTCCCAGCCACCGCTGGCCAGTACCCCGCTCCAGGCCAGGATGATCGGACCCTGCTGCCAAGCCTCGCCGCTGTGCTCGCCGTCCCAGGCATGCTCGATGCCACTGGCATCACGGTGGCGCTGGGGGCTCTTGAAGTCGTCGGGGTAGAGGATGATTTCGTGAAAGCCCTGGTACCAGTGCAGCTCGCCCAGGTGCAGCAACGGCAACTGGGCCTGGGCTGCCAGTACCAGGCGCTGCTGGTCGTCCAGCTCGACCCCCGGCAGGCATGTCAGGTGCTTGTCCAGCAGGAACAGAATGCAGGCTTCGCGCAGCCAGTGGTCTTCTTCGTCGCTGATGCCGTCGAGCATGGGCAGGCGCTCGCGCACGGCCTGCCATTGCTGGGGCGTGATGGGGTAGCGCGCCAGGGTTCGCTTGCGCCGCCAGGCGCTGAATGACCACATGGACGCGACGCCTGGCGGTCAGTGTGCCTTGGCCGTGCGGCCCAGGCGGGAGCGCAGCAGGCCCAGGATCATGGGGACCAGTGACAATACGATGATGCCCACCACCATCAGCGACAGGTGTTGCTTGATGAACGGCACATTACCGAAGAAGTAACCCAGGGTGACCAACCCACCCACCCACAGCAAGGTCCCGGCAATGCTGAACCCCAGGAAGCGGGGGTAGTGCATGTGAGCGATGCCGGCAACAAACGGGGCAAAGGTACGCAGGATGGGCAGGAACCGCGCCATGGTCACGGTCTTGCCACCGTGGCGTTCGTAGAAATCGTGGGTGCGCTGCAGGTAGTCGCGGCGGAAGATCTTCGAGTTGGGGTTGCTGAACAAACGCTCCCCGGCCGTTCGCCCGATGACGTAGTTGGTACTGTCGCCCAGGATAGCGGCGATCATCAGCAACCCGGCAAGCAGTACCGGGTCCATACCGCCCCCCGCGGCCACGGCGCCGGCGATGAACAGCAGCGAATCACCCGGCAGGAACGGCATGACCACCAGGCCGGTTTCGCAGAAAATCACGGCAAACAGAATGGCGTAGATCCAGGGGCCGTAATTGGTGACCAACAGGTCGAGGTACGCATCGAGATGCAGGATAAGGTCCAGCGGGTTGAAATCCATGTACAGCACCTGTGTTCTTGGTCGAAGGCTCGGTTAGCTGGGAGAGTGGAAACATTTCTCACATGACAAGTAGGCCATTATACGGCGAAGTCAGGATCATGCCCGGGGAGTTTGTAGCGGCGGGTTACGACGGAAGTCGTCCTCGGCTGGCCTTGTCGCGGGCATACCCGCGATAAGGCAACCGCAGGTCATTCCTGGCTGATGGGCAGGATGTAGTTGCGGAACTCGGTGTCCTCGCGAAACCCGATGGACTCGTAGGTCTTGTGCGCCACCTGGTTGTCGCTGCTGGTGGAAACCCGCATGCGCACGGCGTTGGTCTGGCGCGCCATCTTCTTTGCTTCGCGCATCAGGTGGTCAGCCACCAGCATGCGTCGGGAGTCTTCGGCCACATAGATGTCGTTGAGAATCCACACCCGCTTCAGCGACAGCGACGAAAAACTGGGGTACAGCTGGCAGAAGCCCAGCAGTTTGCTGTCATCGTCATCGGGCAATGCCAGGTAGATCACCGACTCTTCACGCGCCAGGCGCTTGCGCAGAAAGCTG
The DNA here is from genome assembly GCF_001320125.1 of Pseudomonas sp. NBRC 111119. Lineage (NCBI taxonomy): Bacteria > Pseudomonadati > Pseudomonadota > Gammaproteobacteria > Pseudomonadales > Pseudomonadaceae > Pseudomonas > Pseudomonas sp. NBRC 111119. The sequence goes on along the minus strand of NZ_BCAV01000032.1, from coordinate 64,019 downwards.
CGAGAGCTGTCGGGGTAGGGCAGTTGGCCGTAGAACTCCCGGTATTTGACGAACATCGGGGTTAGCAGGTCGAGGTGATCTAGGGTTGCCTTGATGATGCGCATGTGCGGCCCTCAGCGTCCATGTGGAAAACAGTGCAACGCCAGCAGCGTCCAAGGCCATGCTGCCCAATGCCCGGGGCAAGTGCAATCTGCCCTACGTGACAGCTTGGTTAATCTTTGCCCAGCAGAAAGTTGCCCTTCTGGCTGGCCAGGTCGTCGCTTTCCAGGCTATGCACCTCGGCTTCGTCTTTAAGGTTCACGCCCGACAACTGGCGCCGGCAGGCTTCGCGCATCAGATACAGCAGGCGGTGCGCTGCCATGCCGTAACTCAGCCCCTCCAGGCGTACGTTGGAGATGCAGTTGCGGTAGGCGTCGGTCAGGCCTACCCGGGGGGCGTAGGTAAAGTACAGCCCCAGGCTGTCGGGTGAGCTGAGCCCCGGGCGCTCACCGATCAGCATGACCGTCATGCGCGCGCCCAGCAATTCGCCCACTTCGTCGGCCACCGCTACCCGGCCTTGTTGCACCAGCACGACCGGCGCGCAGGCCCAGCCGTCGTCGCTGGCCTGCTCTTCGAAGCGGGCCAGAAACGGCAGGGTATGGCGATGCACGGCCAGGGCCGACAAACCGTCGGCCACCACGATCGCCAGGTCGACCCCGCCGGGGTTTTGCTGGGCGTGCTGGCGCAGGGTTGCCGCCGACTCGTCGTTCAGCCGCCGCCCCAGGTCGGGCCGCTGCAGGTACTGGTGGCGGTCGCTTGCCGCGCTGTGCAGCAGCAGGCTGTGGCGGCCACGCTCGCTCAGCTGGGCCGCCAGGCCATCAGCATCGAATGGCAGGTGCACCGCATCGCGTGCCTGGGCATGGGCATACTGGAAATCCAATTGCGCGCCGGTGGGCAGGCTGGTGCCGGCACGGCCCAGGGCAATGCGCGCCGGGGTGAGGTTGCGCAGGGCCAGCCAGGGGTTGTCGGCAGTAGGTGTGTGTTTGTTCATGGTCATCCCTATGCGAGCTGCGCCAATGCCTGGCGGAACGCCGGCGGCAGGTTGTCACCGAAACGCACCCGGCCGTCGGCCTGGGTGAAGATGCCGGTGCGGGCCAGCCAGGCTTCGAACTCCGGCCCGGGTTTCAGGCCCAGGGTCTGGCGCGCGTACAGGGCATCATGGAACGAGGTGGTCTGGTAGTTGAGCATGATGTCGTCGGAGCCGGGGATGCCCATGATGAAGTTGATCCCGGCTACCCCCAGCAGCGTCAGCAGGGTGTCCATGTCGTCCTGGTCGGCTTCGGCATGGTTGGTGTAGCAGATGTCACAACCCATGGGCACGCCCAGCAACTTGCCGCAGAAGTGGTCTTCAAGGCCGGCACGGATGATCTGCTTGCCGTTGTACAGGTACTCCGGGCCGATGAAGCCGACCACGGTATTGACCAGGAAGGGCTTGAAGTGGCGGGCGACGGCGTAGGCGCGGGTTTCACAGGTTTGCTGGTCGACGCCATGGTGGGCATTGGCCGACAGGGCACTGCCCTGGCCGGTTTCGAAGTACATCAGGTTCTGGCCGAGGGTGCCGCGCTGCAGCGACAGGCCGGCTTCGTAGCCTTCCTGCAACACGTTGAGGTTGATGCCGAACCCGGCATTGGCGGCCTCGGTACCGGCGATGGACTGAAACACCAGGTCCAGCGGTACGCCACGGTTGACCGCCTCGATCGAAGTGGTGACGTGGGTGAGTACGCAGGCCTGGGTAGGGATGTCGTAGCGCTGGATGATGGCGTCGAGCATCTCCAGCAGTGCGCAGATGGAGGCGATGCTGTCGGTGGCCGGGTTGATGCCGATCATGGCATCGCCATTGCCGTACAGCAGGCCGTCGAGAATGCTCGCGGCAATGCCTGCCGGTTCGTCGGTGGGGTGGTTGGGCTGCAGCCGCGTCGACAGCCGCCCACGCAGGCCCATGGTGCCGCGAAAGCGCGTGACCACGCGAATTTTCTGGGCTACCAGCACCAGGTCCTGCACGCGCATGATCTTCGACACGGCTGCGGCCATTTCCGGTGTCAGCCCAGGTGCCAGTGCACGCAGGCTGGTCTCGTCGGCCTGCTCGCTCAGCAGCCAGTCCCGCAGGCCACCTACCGTCAGGTGGCTGACCGCGGCAAATGCCTGAGCATCATGGGTATCGATGATCAGGCGGGTGACTTCGTCGTCCTCGTAGGGGACCAGCGCTTCGTTCAAAAAGTGTGTCAGCGGGATGTTCGCCAGGGCCATCTGCGCGGCCACCCGCTCGCCATCGTTGCTGGCGGCGACGCCGGCAAGGTAGTCACCGGAACGCGCCGGGCTGGCCTTGGCCATCACCTCCTTGAGGCTGTCGAAGCGGTAGACCATCTGGCCGACCGTGTGCACGAAAGTTGCCATACAGGTTCTCCAGAGCCGCGGGCTGCCCCGCGGCAGGTGGCGATGATCAGTGCAGGGCCTGTTCGGCCTGCTGGATCGCGGCGAATTCCTCTTCCGGTGTGCCGGCTACCAGGTGGTGGCGGCTGTAGAAGGCAAAGTACGCGATCAGCACCGCATAGATCACGGCGGCGCCAATCACCACCCGCGGGTCTACCAGGAAGCCCGCGACCACGGCAATACAGGCCAGCACCAAAGCCAGGCCTGAGGTGAAGATGCCCCCCGGCGTGCGGTAGGGCCGCTCCATCTTCGGCCGACGGATCCGCAAGGTGATGTGCGCCGCCATCATCAGTACATAAGACAAGGTAGCGCCAAAAACCGCCACCAGGATCAGCAGGTCACCCTGGCCGGTCAGCGACAAGGCAAAACCGATGATGCCAGGGATGACCAGGGCCATCACCGGCGCCTTGCTCTTGTTGGTTTCCGACAGCTTGCGCGGCAGGTAGCCGGCCCGGGACAGGGCGAAAATCTGCCTGGAATAGGCGTAAATGATCGAGAAGAAGCTGGCAATCAGGCCGGCCAGGCCCACCAGGTTGACAAAGCTGCCCATCCAGGTGGAACCACCATAGGCCTTGGCCAGGGCCTCGACCAGCGGGTTGCCGGAGGCTTTCAGAGCTTCGGAGCCCGCGCCACCTGGGCCTACCACCAGAATCAGCAAGGCAAAGGCAACCAGCACCAGCATGGCGCCGATCAGCCCGCGCGGCAGGTCGCGCTTGGGGTTCTTGGTTTCTTCAGCGGCCAGCGGCACGCCCTCCACTGCGAGGAAGAACCAGATGGCATAGGGGATGGCCGCCCACACGCCCACGTAGCCGAACGGCAGGAAGCTGCTGGCGCCTGCGGCGTCGGTAACGGCGATGTCGAACAGGTTGGCTGCATCAAAATGGGGCACCATGGCCACCAGGAACACGGCCAGTGCAATGGCCGCGACGGCGGTGATGGCAAACATCAGCTTCAACGCCTCGCCCACGCCGAAGATGTGGATGGCGATGAACACCACGTAGAACACCAGGTAGATCAGCCAACCGCCGATGCCGAACAGCGACTGGCAATAGGCGCCGATGAACGTGGCGATGGCGGCGGGGGCAATGGCGTACTCGATCAGGATCGCCGTACCGGTCAGAAACCCGCCCCAGGGGCCGAATGCGCTGCGGGCAAAGCCGTAGCCGCCGCCGGCTGTAGGGATCATGGACGACAGTTCAGCCAGGGAGAAACACATGCACAGGTACATGGTGGCCATCAGCAAGGTGGCCAGGAACATGCCGCCCCAGCCACCTTGGGCCAGGCCGAAGTTCCAGCCGGCATAGTCGCCGGAAATCACGTACGCCACCCCCAGGCCGACCAGCAAAACCCAGCCTGCGGCGCCCTTTTTCAGTTCACGTTGCTGGAAATAGTCGGAGCCGACCTTTTCGAAATCGACGGAAGAGCCTGCCGGCGAGCCGGCGGAATGATCGCTTGGCATAATTTCACCTTTCAAAAAAAAGCGGCAAGCGGCAAGCCATAAGCTGCAAGACAAAGCGAACTGCGCCTGGCTCGCCATCTTCTTTAGCTTGGAGCTCGCTGTTTGAATTTATGTGGTTGTTATCAGTGGCGAGCGTTGAGCCACGAAGATCACTAGCAAACTTCTAGCCACAAGCGAGCAACAGGGGCAGCCATGATGCGGTCCGCCCCTCTTGCCGCTTGTAACTTGCAGCTTGCAGCTGCCCTTTTAGAAGAAGCCCAGCGGGTTGATGTCGTAGCTCACCAGCAGGTTTTTGGTTTGCTGGTAGTGGTCGAGCATCATCTTGTGCGTTTCACGGCCAACACCCGACTTCTTGTAGCCGCCGAACGCCGCGTGGGCCGGGTACAGGTGGTAGCAGTTGGTCCAGACACGGCCAGCCTTGATCCCGCGGCCCATGCGGTAGGCGCGGTTGATGTCGCGGGTCCACACCCCGGCACCCAGGCCAAACTCGGTGTCGTTGGCAATCGCCAGGGCCTCGGCCTCATCCTTGAACGTGGTCACGCTGACCACCGGCCCGAAGATTTCCTCCTGGAACACGCGCATCTTGTTGTTGCCTTTGAGCAACGTCGGCTGGATGTAGTAACCGGTGGCCAGCGAGCCCTCCAGTTTTTCCACCTTGCCGCCGGTCAACAGCTCGGCGCCTTCCTTCTGGGCGATGTCGAGGTACGACAGGATCTTCTCGAACTGCTGCTGGGAGGCCTGTGCGCCGACCATGGTGTCGGTGTCCAGTGGGTCGCCGCGCTTGATCTGCAGCACCTTCTTCATCACCACTTCCATGAACTGCGGGTAGATCGACTCCTGCACCAGTGCCCGCGACGGGCAGGTGCACACCTCGCCCTGGTTGAAGAACGCCAGCACCATGCCTTCGGCAGCCTTGTCGATGAAGCTCGGCTCGGCCTGCATGATGTCTTCGAAATAGACGTTCGGCGACTTGCCGCCCAGTTCGACGGTGGAGGGGATGATGTTTTCGGCTGCGCATTTCATGATGTGCGAGCCCACCGGGGTAGAGCCGGTGAAGGCAATCTTGGCGATGCGCTTGCTGGTGGCCAGCGCCTCGCCGGCCTCGCGGCCAAAGCCTTGCACCACGTTGAGCACGCCCTTGGGCAGCAGGTCGCCGATCAGCTCGACCAGTACGGTGATGCCCAGCGGCGTTTGTTCAGCAGGCTTGAGCACTACGCAGTTGCCGGCCGCCAGTGCCGGGGCCAGCTTCCATGCGGCCATCAGGATCGGGAAGTTCCAGGGAATGATCTGACCGACCACGCCCAGTGGCTCGTGAATGTGGTAGGCAACGGTGTTTTCGTTGATCTCGGCAGCGCCGCCTTCCTGGGCGCGTATGCAGCCGGCGAAGTAGCGGAAGTGGTCCACTGCCAACGGGATGTCGGCGTTCAGGGTTTCGCGGATTGGCTTGCCGTTGTCCCAGGTTTCGGTAATGGCCAGCACTTCGAGGTTCTGCTCGATGCGGTCGGCGATTTTCAGCAGCACGTTGGAGCGGTCCTGCACCGAGGTGCGGCCCCAGGCATCGGCGGCCGCGTGTGCAGCGTCCAGGGCTTTGTCGATGTCTTCGGCAGTGGAACGCGGGAAGTCGGCAATCGGCTGGCCGTCCACCGGGGACGTGGTGGTGAAGTACTCACCCTTTACCGGAGGAACGAACTCACCACCGATGTAGTTGCCGTAGCGGCTCTTGAAGGAAACCTTCGCGCCTTCGGTACCGGGATGTGCGTAACGCATGGTGTGTCTCCTGGCTATTGTGTTTGTGTGGAGTTACCAAGCGTAGAGCAAAGCGCGGGCCACTGTGCCTTCGCTCAACAAAATCAAAGGTTTGTGCCAGTTTTCGGTTGTTGCAGCCTGGCCCTTGTACCGCTGGCGGTACAGTTGGGCATGACACTGTGTACCGTTTACGGCACAACGTTGGGCCGCTGCATTGCAAACCCCTGCGCGGTGGAGGATGCTGGGGCGATGCACTCATCTGCGGAGCACAACAACAATGCAGAGCAACCCATTCACCCGCCACGCCCGGCAAGTGCACACGGTGGCCCACGGCGGCGCCAGCGAGGGTGGGGGCGACCCGTCCATCGCTCGCTCCTGGCTGCGTTGCCTGGAGGACTATCACCTCGACCCGGCACTGATCGAGGCCCCGGTGGTGCTGGAGCATGGCCGCCTGCAGGAGAGCCGCGAGCGCCTGCGCCAGGTACTGCAAATTGCCGAGCACGAGATGAACAGCCTGCACCAGCAGCTGTCGGGTGCCGGCCACGCGGTGCTGCTCACCGACGCACGCGGGGTGATCCTCAACTGCGTCACCGCGCCTGCCGAGCGGTGCAGTTTCGAGCGCGCCGGGCTGTGGCTGGGCGCCGACTGGAGCGAAGCCCGCGAGGGCACCAACGGCATCGGCACCTGCCTGGTCGAGCGCCAGGCGCTGACCATTCACCAGCATGAACATTTCCGTGGGCGGCACACCGGGCTGACCTGCTCTGCGAGCCCCGTGTTCGACCCCCACGGCCAGTTGCTGGCGGTGCTCGACGTGTCGTCAGCGCGGCCCGATGTTTCGCGCCAAAGCGAATTCCACACCATGGCCATGGTCACCCTGTCGGCCAAGATGATCGAGAGTTGCTATTTCCTGCGCCAGTTCGAGCAGTACTGGCTGCTGCGTTTTCATGTCCAGGCCGAATCGGTCGGGCTGTTCAGCGAAGGGCTGCTGGCGGTGGAGGGGGATGGGCGCATCTGCGCTGCCAACCAGAGCGCGCTCAACCTGCTGGGGCGCGTGCGCGGGGACGTAGTCGGCCAGTCACTGGAAGACTTTTTCACCTGCCGCCACGACGAGGTATTCAGCCGAGCCACCCCGGGCGGCAGTGCGGTGTGGCCGCTGCACACCGTCGATGGCCGGTTGGTGTTTGCCAGCCTGCGTGGTCAGGCGCCCGCGCCGGTGTGGTCGGTGCCTGCGGCTCAGCCGCTGCCGGTGCCCGAGGTGCAGCCGCAGGTGTGCCTGCTGGACCCTGCGTTGCAGAACCACTTCCGCCGTAGCGTGCGGGTGTTCGAGCGCAATGTGCCGTTGCTGCTGCGCGGGGAGACCGGTTGCGGCAAAGAGGCCTTTGCCCTCGCCGTGCACCAGGCCAGCGGGCGACGCGACAAACCGTTCGTGGCCATCAACTGCGCATCCATCCCCGAAAGCCTGATCGAAAGCGAGCTGTTTGGTTACCGCGGCGGCAGTTTCACCGGCGCACGCAAGGAAGGCATGCGCGGCAAGCTGCTGCAGGCCGATGGCGGCACCTTGTTGCTGGACGAGATTGGCGACATGCCGCTGGACCTGCAGACGCGCCTGCTGCGGGTGCTGGAGGAACGCCAGGTGGTGCCGATTGGCGGCGAGCCCCAGGCGGTGGACGTGCGGATCATCAGCGCCACCCACCGTGACTTGCTGCAACGGGTGGAGCAGGGCACCTTCCGCGAAGACCTCTACTACCGCCTCAATGGCCTGGAGGTAGCACTGCCTGCGGTACGCGAGCGCAGCGACAAGGCCCAGTTGCTGGACTTCTTGTTCCGCGAGGAGGCCAAAGGCCAGTTGATCGACATCGCACCCTGCGCGCGCCAGGCGCTGCTGGCTTTCGCCTGGCCCGGCAACGTGCGGCAGATGCGTAACGTGCTGCGCACCCTGGTAGCGCTGTGCGAGCACACCCACATCGCTTTTGCCGACCTCCCAGACATCATCCGCGAGGGCTCGCACTTGCGTGCAGGTGCTGGCTTGCCCGCGTCAGGGCCCGACGCCCTGAAAGATGCCGAATGCCAAACACTCCTGGCCGCCCTGCAAGCAAAACACTGGCACCTCACCCGGGTTGCCGAGTACTTGGGCATCAGCCGCAACACCTTGTACCGGAAACTGCGCAAGCACGACCTCAACCGACCAGCCTGAGCGAAACAGCGGGTGCGATTTATCGCGCCCTGGGCTACCCTGCCTCGATGTTTTGCGAGGTCGACCATGCATATTCACATTCTCGGTATTTGCGGCACCTTCATGGGCTCGCTGGCGGTGCTGGCCAAGGAACTTGGCCACCGCGTCACGGGCTCCGACGCCAATGTCTATCCGCCCATGAGCACCCAGCTTGAAGCCCAGGGCATCGAGCTGACCCAGGGCTACGACCCTGCGCAACTCGACCCGGCGCCAGACCTCGTGGTCATCGGCAACGCCATGTCCCGCGGCAACCCGGCAGTGGAGTACGTGCTGAACAAGGGCTTGCCCTATGTGTCTGGCCCGCAGTGGCTGGCCGACCATGTGCTGCAGGGGCGCTGGGTACTGGCGGTAGCGGGTACCCACGGCAAGACCACCACCAGCAGCATGCTGGCCTGGGTGCTGGAACACGCTGGCATGAGCCCGGGTTTCCTGATTGGCGGCGTGCCGCAGAATTTCTCGGTGTCGGCCCGCCTGGGCGCGACGCCCTTCTTCGTGGTAGAGGCTGACGAATACGACAGCGCGTTCTTCGACAAACGCTCCAAGTTCGTGCATTACCACCCGCGCACCGCCATCCTGAACAACCTGGAATTCGACCACGCAGATATCTTCCCGGACCTGGCGGCCATCGAGCGGCAGTTCCATCACTTGGTGCGCACCATCCCCAGCGAAGGCCTGGTGATTCACCCCACCTCCGAACAGGCGCTGGAGCGGGTGATTGGCATGGGTTGCTGGACGCCGGTACAGACCACGGGCGATGGCGGGCAGTGGCAGGCGCGCCTGCTTAGCCCGGACGGCTCGCGCTTTGAGGTGCTGTTCGAAGGCCAGGTGCAGGGCGTGGTGGACTGGGCCCTGACTGGCCAGCACAACGTGGCCAATGCCCTGGCTACCCTGGCGGCAGCACGCCATGTGGGCGTGGTGGCCGCCATGGGTATCGAAGGCCTCAGCGCATTCAAGAGCGTTAAACGGCGCATGGAAAAGGTCGCTGAAGTCCAGGGTGTAACCCTCTACGACGACTTCGCCCATCACCCTACCGCCATCGCCACCACCCTGGACGGCCTGCGCAAGCGCGTAGGCGAGGCGCCGATCATTGCGGTGATCGAGCCACGCTCCAATTCCATGAAGCTGGGGGCGCACCGCGACGGCCTGCCCGAAAGCGTCAATGATGCCGACCAGGTCATCTGGTACGCGCCTGCCAACCTGGGCTGGGACCTGGCGGGCACTGCCGCACAGTGCACGGTACCGAGCACGGTGGCGGATAGCCTCGAGGCGATCATCGAGCACATCAAGGGCCAGGCCCGCCCAGGCACCCACGTGGTGATCATGAGCAACGGCGGCTTTGGCGGCCTGCACGGCAAGCTGGCAGAGGCCCTGAAGTGAGCGGGCCGCAGCGCATCACCCTGGCCATGACGGGGGCCTCGGGCGCCCAGTATGGCCTGCGCCTGCTCGACTGCCTGGTGCGCGAGGACCGCGAGGTGCACTTTCTGATCTCCAAGGCCGCACAACTGGTGATGGCCACCGAGACCGACGTGCTGCTGCCGGCCAAGCCTCAGGCCATGCAGGCGTTCCTTACCGAGTACACCGGCGCCGCCGCCGGGCAGGTGCGGGTGTACGGCAAGGAAGACTGGATGTCGCCGGTTGCGTCGGGCTCCGGCGCGCCCGCTGCCATGGTGGTAGTGCCCTGTTCGACGGGCACGTTGTCTGCCATTGCCACTGGCGCCTGCAACAACCTGATCGAGCGGGCTGCCGATGTGACCCTCAAGGAGCGTCGCCAGCTGATCCTGGTGCCGCGCGAAGCGCCGTTCTCCACCATTCACTTGGAGAACATGCTCAAGCTCTCGCAAATGGGTGCGGTGATTTTGCCTGCCGCGCCCGGGTTCTATCACCAGCCGCAGACCATCGATGACTTGGTGGACTTTGTGGTGGCGCGCATTCTCAACCTGCTGGACATCCCGCAGGACATGCTGCCGCGCTGGGGTGAGCATCACCTTGGGGTGGATGATTGAAGCGAGCGTTGGCCTGCCTGATGGCAGTGGCTGCGCTGGGCGGCTGCGCCACGGTGCGTACACTGGATGCGAATGTGCCTGGGGCCCCGGTGGTGTATGCCGGGACCCGGCTGGACTGGTACGTGATCAATGGCGGCTGCTGCCCGCGGGATCGGTTCGGTGCTGAGGCGCCCTATTTTGCAAAGGCTGACCTTGTGCCCAGCATGCTCCTCGATACCCTGCTGCTGCCACTCTCCCTGCTGACCGCAGCGGGTATCGAGTACAGGGCCTCGGGCGGCCTTTGACGGCTACTGCTTGCCCAGTTTTCGCAACTCGTCCGATTCGACGACGCGCACCCCGTCCTGTTCTTCCAGCGCCAGGCGCCACAGCGCCCTGGCCAAGGTGCAGGCCTCGATACCCCGGTATTTGCCCGGTATCAGCTTGGAAAACGGCGCCGCGAGTTTTTCTGTAAGGCGCGGGTGGCTGCGCTCGCCCAGTAGCAACGAGGGGCGCACGATGGTGAGCTGTGGCCAGTCCTGGGCCTTCAATGCGTCCTCCATCTCGCCCTTGACTCGGTTGTAGAAAATCGAGGATTTCGGGTCTGCGCCCAGCGCGCTGATCACCAACAGGTGACGGGCGCCCATTTCCCGCGCCCGCTTGCTGAAGGCCACTACCATGTCCAGGTCCACTGCCCTGAACGCAGACTCGGAGCCCGCCTGTTTCAGCGTGGTACCCAGGCAGCAATAGGCGATGTCGACACGCCCACCCAGCTGTGGCAAGAACACCGCCGGGTCGCCGACGGGGTTCTCCAGGTGCGGATGTTCGGCCAGTGGCCGCCGGGTCGGTGCCAGCACCCGGGTGATGGTCGGCTCGTTGAGCAGGCGGTCGAGCAGGTGTTCACCGGTCAGGCCGGTCGCTCCGGCAAGCAGGACATGCTGAGGCGTCAAGTACATGATGTCTCTCCCTTGTTACACCCAAGCTTAGTGGTTGCGCGGCGTTTTTGCCTGGGCCCCCACCTTGGCATGCGTGGCATTGCGCAAGGCTTCTTCGGCTTGCTGGCTGCGCAGCCGCTGCCAGTGTTCCAGCACCTTGGGCGGCGCCCACAGCTGCGGTTCAGACGCCTCGAAGCCTTCCCTTCGTTCCCGTTCGGCAACACTGTCACGCGCCAGTTCAAACGCCTGTTTCAGGTCGTCGGTCTGGTTCAGTGCCTGGGCGAACAGGGCATCGCCAAAGTAGGTGAAGTCGGCTTCTTCCGAGCAGCCGAACGACACCCGGTCAGCCCGCGCTGCGGTCATGATCACGGTGCGCTCGTCCTTCAGGCCGGCGATGTAGCCACCGGAATAACAGGCAGAGATGACGATTACCTTGTCCCGGTCCTTGAGCGGTGCCAGGGCGCTGGCCAGCTCGTCGGCAGACAGGTCCGCCAGCTGCAGCCGTGGCTGGTCCAGCACCAGCTGGTGATCCTCGCTGCCGTGACTGGTGAGGTAGATGAACAGGAGGTCTTGCGGGCCGCTGCGTTCTGCCAGTGCCTGGGCCGCGCGGGTAATGCTCTGGCGGGTGGCCATGGGGCGTGTGGCCATGAAGTCGCGGTGATTGACCAGGGTGACCTGGCCACGGGCACCGAAGCGTACCTTCAGCAGGTTGCTGACGTAGTCGGCCTCATGCAGGAACACGCTCTGCTGCCCATCCCCGGCCACCACCAGGCTGTACAGCTGGATGGGCGCCAGCGAGCGCGGCACTGCCGCCAGCGCTTCGTCCAGCAGCCGGCCCTGGTTGAGCAGGGCGAGGTCGAGAGGGTCGGGCAGCAGCTTGCCGTGCTGGTCGCGCACGCGCACGCCGTTGGCCCAGACCCCGCTTTGCACCTGGCCGTTGGCCAGGGTCAGGCGCCCTTGGCCGTGGTAGGCATCGTTGAGCAGGTTACCCACGTACTGGCTGCCATCGGCCAGTTGCAGGCTGCCGTGGCCAGACATGCGCCAGTCGACGAAAGCGCCTTTGTAATGGCTGCCATCGCTGCCGAGCATTTCGCCTTCGCCCACCAGCGCGCCGTCCTTGAACTGGCCGATCCACACATCACCGTCGGCATTTTCATAGCGGCCCCGGCCTTCCAGGCGGTTGTCCTTGAATTCACCGATGTACTGCTCGCCGTCGACGCTGTCGTAAGTACCGGTGCCTTGCAATTGGCCGTCCACGAAGCGCCCGCTGAACTGGTTGCCGCTGGCGTCGCTGCGTACCCCGGCGCCGTTGGGTTTGCCTTTGGCGAACAGGCCCTGGTAGCGGCTGCCGTCGGCCAGCTCCAGCTGGCCGGCGCCTTCGTACTGGTCGTCCTTGAACTGGCCACGGTAGGTCTGGTCGGCCTGCTTGAGGGTGCCTTCACCGTCACGGCGGCCGTGGCGGAAGGTGCCGGCGTAGTGGCTGCCGGGGGTGACCAGGTCGCCCAGGCCTTCGAACAGGCCATCCTTGAACTGGCCACGGTACACCTCACCGTTCTGGCCATGCCATTCACCCTGGCCGTGCCACTGGCCATTCTTGAAGGTGCCGGCGTACCAGCTGCCGTTGGGGTAGTCGATGCGCCCTTCGCCCTGCAGAAGGCCATCGACCACCTGGCCTCGGTAGCGGCCGCCATCGGGCAGGCGGGCATCCGGCGGCAACAGGGATTCGCCATCGCCACAAGCGGTAAGCAGCAGAAGCAAGGTAAAAGGCAGCAGTGGACGCATGGCGATGACCGGGCAATAAGTTTGCCGAGTATGACGCAGATTGGGTGAGCGACGGTAGGAGAGAGGGAGGGCTTGGAGGTGCCCCCCTGATGATTTTTTTCACCGGTGAAACCGAGCGCCCCCCGCTCCTACACTGGAATAATTGCTCCCAACAAATGTAGGAGCGAGCGCAGCTCGCGATGGGCTGCATAGCAGCCCCAGTCCTTCAGGCGCTGCGCAAAAACGCCAGCATGCTGCGATTCACCGCTTCGGCAGCCTCCATCTGCACCATGTGACCAGCCTCAGGCACCAGCAGCACTTCAACATCGAGGCCTTCGGCATGGCTGGCCGGGATGATCGCGTCCTTGCCGCCCCAGATCACCAGCGCCGGCTGCTGGGCAAGTACATGGCGCAGGTCGTGGCGCTGGGTGTCGCCCTCGGCAAGGGCCGAAGCCAGCTGGCGCAAGGCACTGTCCACGCCCTCCAGCCGCTTGAACCTGAGCATGTCTTCCAGCATCTGCCGGGTCACCAGCGCCGGGTCGGCGAACAGCTGAGCCATTTGCGGTTTCAGGGCATTGCGGTTGGCGGCAGCCACGAAGCCTTGCAGGTACTGCCCATTGATACGCTCGCCCAGGCCCACGCTGGCGATCAGGCTCAGGCTTGCCACCCGCTGCGGGGCCATGCGCGCAATGTTCAGGCACACTGCGCCGCCCGTCGAGTGGCCAGCCAGGTGAGCCTTGGCGATGCCCAGGTGGTCAAGCAAGGCCAACACGGTTTCGGCCAGCTCACCCAGGTCGCCGCGTTGCAGGGCTTTGGCCGACTCGCCGTGGCCTGGCAGGTCGAGGGCGATCACCCGGCGCTCGGCGGCCAGGGCGGGGTGGTTGAACAACCAGTTGTTGAGGTCGCCGCCAAAGCCGTGCACCAGCACCAGCGGCGTACCCCCTTCGCCCAGCTCGAACCAGCGTAGCAGTTGCCCGGCCACCTCGGCCCTTTGCGGGGCGGGCCCCTGGGCTTGGTCGGCGTTGCCCTCTGCGACGAACTCGGCCTGGAACCGCTGTACCACGGCCTCGATTGCGGCCTCGTCAGCCTCGCCTTCGACCACCACCGCCAGCAGCGCCCCCACCGGCAGGGTTTCATCGGGTTTGGCCACCACGCGGCGCAGCACCCCGCTGAAAGGCGCCTCGACGCTGCTGCTGATCTTGTCGGTCTCCACGTCCAGCACTTCATCGCCCTTGCTGATCGGGTCACCTTCCTGCTTGAGCCAGGTGTCCACCCGGCCTTCGGTCATCGACAGGCCCCACTTGGGCATGGTCAGGGTATGGATCTGGCTCATGCGGCGCTCCTTTTAGCGTCGATCACCTTGCGTACGGCGGCCTCGACCTTGGCTGCGTCAGGGATGTACAGGTCTTCCAGCGCATCGGAGAACGGCACGGGGGTATGCGGTGCGGTCACCATCTCGATCGGCCCCTTGAGTGCGGCAAACGCCTTTTGTGCAACGAGCGCGCTGATGTCGGTGGCCACGGAACAACGCGGGTTGGCTTCGTCGATGACGACCAGGCGCCCGGTTTTTTCTACGCTTTCCAGAATGCTGTCCTCATCAAGCGGGCTGGTGGTGCGCAGGTCCAGTACCTCGCAGTCGATCCCCTGGCGGGCAAGGTTGTTGGCGGCCTCAAGTGCCACATGGACCATGCGGCCGTAGGTCACCAGGGTCACATCGTCACCGTCGCGCAGGTAGTTGGCCTCGCCGAACGGTACGCTGTACACCTCTTCCGGCACCTCGCCCTGCAGGCTATACAGCAGTTTGTGCTCGCAGAAGATTACCGGGTCGTTGTCGCGAATGGCCTGGATCAGCAGGCCCTTTGCGTCGTAGGGCGAAGACGGGCACACCACCTTCAGCCCAGGAATGTGCGTCCACAGCGAGGTGAGCATTTGCGAGTGCTGGGCAGCGGCACGCAGCCCGGCACCGTACATGGTGCGCATTACCAGCGGGGTGACCGCCTTGCCACCGAACATGTAGCGAAACTTCGCGGCCTGGTTGAGTATCTGGTCCAGGCAGCAGCCGGCGAAGTCGACGAACATCAGCTCGCAGACCGGGCGCAGGCCCTGGGTCGCGGCGCCCACCGCCGCCCCCACATAGCCAAGCTCGGACAACGGCGCGTCCAGCACCCGCCCGGGGAACTGGTGGTACAGGCCTTTGGTAACCCCCAGTACGCCACCCCAGGCGTCATCCTCGCCCGGTGCGCCGGCGCCGCCGGCGACGTCTTCGCCAATGATGAAAACGCTCTCGTCGCGGCGCATTTCCTGGGCCAGGGCTTCGTTGATGGCCTGCTGGTAGCTGATCTTTCTTGCCATGGTGATTCTCCTGTCGTTCTTGTTATGGGCAGCTCAGGGGTAAGCGACGTAGACGTCGGTCAGCAGGTCGGCAGGTTGCGGTTTGGGGTCGGCCTTGGCGCGCTGCACGGCGTCCTCGATCAGGTCTTCGATGCGCGCATCGATAGCGTCAAGTTGTGCGACGCTCAGCCAGCCCGCCCGCGTGGTCTTGTCGCGAAATTGCATCAGGCAGTCGCGGGTCTCGCGCAGGTTCTTTACCTCGTCGGGCGCACGGTAGGTTTGTGCGTCGCCTTCGAAGTGGCCGTAGTAGCGGGTGAGCTTCACCTCGACCAGCGAGGGGCCCTGGCCACTGCGGGCGCGTTCGACGGCGGCGCCGGCAGCTTCGTGCACGGCAAAGAAGTCGAAGCCATCAATGGTCACCCCTGGCATGCCGAAGCCTGCCGCGCGGTCGGCGATGTGCTTGCAGGCCACCGACCAGTTCGAGGCGGTGGCTTCGGCATAGCCGTTGTTCTCGGCCACGAAGATGCAGGGCAGCTTCATGATCGCCGCCATGTTCATGGCCTCGAACACTGCACCCTCGTTGGAGCCGCCGTCGCCAAAGAACACCACCGCCACATCGTCACGGCCCTTGAGCCTGGCCGCCAGCGCGGCGCCGGCCACAAGCGGTGCGCCTGCGCCGACGATGCCGTTGGCCCCGAGCATGCCTTTGCCCAGGTCGGCGATGTGCATCGAGCCGCCCTTGCCGCCGCACACACCGGTCTTCTTGCCGTAGATCTCGGCCATCATGCCGTACACATCCACGCCCTTGGCGATGCAGTGGCCATGGCCACGGTGGTTGGAAGCGATGCAGTCGCTGTCGCGCAAGTGCGCCATGACGCCGGCGGCCGAGGCTTCCTCGCCGGCATAAAGGTGGACAAAGCCGGGTATCTCGCCGGTGGCGAATTCGACATGCAGGCGTTCTTCGAACGCGCGGATGGTGCGCATCACCTGGTAGGCATGCAGCAGTTGTTCGGTGCTCAGTTGATTGGACATGTTGTTGTTCTCCGGGGTGTCTCAACGGTTCACAGCGTGCAGGCCCATCGCACGTGCTTGCCTGGGCTGGAGCAAGGCCGGTGCCAGCTTTATGCAGGCTGCCGGAAAGGCTCGTTGCAGAGCGGCCCTGCATGTATTTCGCGATCAGCCTCGCCAGGCAGGCTGAGACGCCCGGTGCCGGCGCGCGGCTGCGGCCGGTGAGACGTTGAGACGCTGCGTCTCACGCCTGCCGATAATCACCCCGTGCTTGTCGGGGCATGCCAGCGGGCGCTTAATGGCAGCACAACCATAAAAAGCTGTAACGAGAACCGGAGGGCCTGAATGCTTGCCGCGAACTCCCGAGCCCATGTCGACTGCGTCAGCCGGGTGCTGAAAAATGCCGACCGCCTGCCCCAGGCGCCGGTGCCACCGCTGATCCTGGATTCATGGCGCCGCTCCATGGAGCTATACCGCCTGGACCCTGCCTCCCAACAAGGGCCGCGGGTGCTTTCACCCAGCCTGCTGAACGAATGCCGCGAGCGTGCCGAGCTGTTTTTGCGCATTGCCAGCGATGCGGTGGCACGCCTGCATGAACGGGTGCGTGGCGCCGACTACTGTGTGCTGCTGACTGATGCCCAGGGCCGTACCATCGACTACCGTGTCGAGTCAGCCATCCGCAAGGACTGCCGCAAGGCCGGGCTCGACCTGGGCACCTGCTGGTCGGAGGGCGTGGAGGGCACCTGCGGGGTGGCCGCGGTGCTGACCAGCAGGGCCCCGGTCACGGTGCACAAGCGCGACCACTTTCGTGCGGCCTTCATCGGCCTGACGTGCACGGCGGCGCCGGTGTTTGACCCGCAAGGCGAGGTGCTGGGCGTGTTGGATGTATCGGCCCTGCAGTCGCCGGATGACCGTCGCAGCCAGCACCTGATCCGCCAACTGGTGGAGCAGACCGCGCGCGAGATCGAGAACGCGGTATTCATGCACAGTGCGCAGGGGCACTGGGTGATGCGTGCCCATGGCACCCCGGGCTACGTGGAAAGCCAGCCCGACTATCTGCTGGCCTGGGACACCGATGGGCGCCTGCAGGCGCTCAACAGCCTGGCACGAGAGCACCTGGCGCAAAGGCTTGGGCGCTTGCCGGCGCACATCGGCGAGCTGTTCGACCCTGAGCAGCTGCGGCGTGTCAGTGCCTCCAGCGCCCAGCGCCTGCCAGGCCTTGCCGGGCTGTACGGCCGGGTCAGCCCGCCCCAGCGCCGCACGCCTGCCCGGGCCGAGCAGCAAGGCCAGGACGCGCGTATCGAGCAGCACCTGCAGTTGGCCACGCGGGTCAAGGACTGTGGCCTGGCAATACTGGTGCTGGGCGAGACGGGGGCTGGCAAGGAAGTGTTCGCCCGCCAGTTGCATCGCCTGAGCCGGCGCCACCAAGGGCCGTTCGTGGCCCTCAACTGTGCGGCCATTCCGGAAAGCCTGATCGAGAGCGAACTGTTCGGGTATGCGGCAGGGGCGTTTACCGGGGCTTCCAGCAAAGGGATGCAGGGGCTGTTGCAGCAGGCCGACGGCGGCACGTTGTTCCTCGATGAAATCGGCGACATGCCCCTCACCCTGCAAACACGCCTGTTACGTGTGCTGGCAGACGGCGAAGTGGCGCCCTTGGGCGCGGCGCGGCGTGAGCACGTGGACATTCAGGTGATCTGCGCGACCCACCGGGATCTGGCGGCGAGGGTGGAGCAGGGCCAGTTCCGGGAGGACCTCTACTTCCGCCTGGCCAACGCCAGCTTCGCGCTGCCGCCGCTGCGTGAGCGTGAGGACCTGCTGGGGTTGATCCACCAGATGCTGAGTGAAGAAGCGGCCAGCTGCAGTACCGACGCCGTGTTGGCCAATGATGCGCTGCAAGCGCTATTGGTGTACCGCTGGCCTGGGAACCTGCGGCAGTTGCGCCAAGTGCTGCGCTACGCCTGCGCAGTGAGTGAAGGCGGGCACATCCGGATGAAAGACCTGCCCCAGGCGCTGCAACACGAACCCCCTGTTGCAGATGCCCCAGGGGTATCGTGCCCCGCCCGGCAGTTGCTGCTCGATGCTTTGATTCGTCACCGCTGGAAGCCGGCTGAAGCGGCGCGGGCATTGGGCATATCGCGCGCGACGCTGTATCGGCGCGTACATGAACACCGCATCGAAATGCCGCGGATGAAGGGGTGAGCACAGGCCCGGACAGGCCATAAAAAACCCCGGCACCAGGGCCGGGGTTGTTGAACATCACACTACGCGATCAATCCTGGTTCGCCAGTTTGTGCTCGAGGTAGTGAATGTTGACGCCGCCTTTGCAGAAGCCTTCATCACGCACCAGGTCGCGGTGCAGCGGGATGTTGGTCTTGATGCCATCGACCACGATTTCGTCCAGGGCATTGCGCATACGGGCCATGGCCTCGTCGCGGTCCTTGCCCCAGGTGATCAGCTTGCCGATCAGCGAGTCGTAGTTCGGCGGTACCGAGTAGCCGCTGTACAGGTGCGAATCGACACGTACGCCGTTGCCGCCGGGTGCGTGGAAGTGCTTCACCGTGCCTGGGCTCGGGATGAACTTCTTCGGGTCTTCGGCGTTGATCCGGCATTCCAGCGAATGGCCGTGGACCACGATATCTTCCTGGCGGAATGACAGCTTGTTGCCAGCGGCGATGCTCAGCATCTCCTTGACGATGTCGACACCGGTGACCATCTCCGAAACCGGGTGCTCAACCTGTACGCGGGTGTTCATCTCGATGAAGTAGAAGCGACCGTCTTCGTACAGGAACTCGAAAGTACCCGCACCGCGGTAGCCGATCTCGATGCACGCGTCCACGCAGCGCTTGAACACTTCCTGGCGGGCTTTCTCGTCGATGCCCGGGGCCGGCGCTTCTTCCAGTACCTTCTGGTGACGGCGCTGCAGCGAGCAGTCACGGTCGCCCAGGTGGATGGCGTTGCCCTGGCCGTCCGACAGCACCTGCACTTCAACGTGGCGCGGGTTGGTCAGGAACTTCTCCAGGTACACCATCGGGTTGCCGAAGGCAGCACCGGCTTCGGTACGGGTGAGCTTGGCCGAGGCAATCAGGTCCTCTTCCTTGTGCACCACGCGCATGCCGCGACCACCACCGCCACCGGCGGCCTTGATGATCACCGGGTAGCCGACTTCACGGGCAATGGCCAGGGCCATTTCTTCGTCTTCCGGCAGCGGGCCATCGGAGCCGGGCACGGTAGGTACGCCGGTCTTGATCATGGCGTCCTTGGCCGAAACCTTGTCGCCCATCAGGCGAATGGTGTCAGCTTTGGGGCCGATGAAGGCGAACCCGGATTTTTCCACCTGTTCGGCGAAGTCGGCGTTTTCCGCCAGGAAGCCGTAGCCCGGGTGGATCGCCGTGGCGCCGGTGACTTCGGCGGCCGCGATGATTGCCGGAATATGCAGGTAGGAATCCTTGGACGATGCAGGGCCGATGCAGACCGACTCGTCTGCCAGGCCCAGGTGCATCAGTTCACGGTCGGCGGTGGAGTGCACCGCGACGGTCTTGATGCCCAGCTCTTTGCAGGCACGCAGGATCCGCAGGGCAATTTCCCCACGGTTGGCGATCAGGACTTTTTCGAGCTTCCCAGACATCGTTGGCTCTCCGCGATTCAAACGACGGTGAACAGCGGCTGGTCGAACTCAACCGGCTGGCCGTCTTCTACCAGGATGGCGTCGATCACACCGCCGATTTCGGCTTCGATGTGGTTCATCATCTTCATGGCTTCGACGATGCACAGGGTGTCGCCTTTTTTCACGGTCTGGCCAACTTCAGCGAAGTTCGGCGAGGTCGGCGAAGGCTTGCGGTAGAAGGTGCCGACCATTGGCGAGCGGACCACGGTGCCTTTCAGGGCAGGGGCAGCAGCAGCGGCTTCAGCAACCGGGGCCGCGGCGGCTGCCGGGGCGGCTACTGGGGCAGCGGCCATTGGTGCAGGTGCATAGAACTGCTGGGCAGCCGGGGTCTTGCTGTGACGGCTGATACGGACAGACTCTTCGCCTTCCTTGATCTCCAGCTCGTCGATGCCAGACTCTTCCAGCAGCTCGATCAGTTTCTTGACTTTACGGATATCCATTAATCATCAACTCCCAAAGGTTCGGTCAGGGGGCGAAAGGTAAAAACGTGTCGACACGTTTCTCTCGACCCTGGCCACCGAGGCCAGGGTTTTCATTATTTGGGCTGTGCGTTGGCAGCCAGTTGTTCCAGCGCAGACTCCAGGGCCAGCCGATAACCGCTGGCGCCCAGGCCGCAGATCACACCCACTGCAACGTCGGAAAAGTAGGAGTGATGGCGGAACGGTTCGCGTTTGTGCACGTTGGACAGGTGCACTTCGATGAATGGGATGCTCACCGCAAGCAACGCGTCACGTAATGCGACACTTGTATGGGTGAACGCCGCCGGATTGATCAGGATGAAGTCCACACCCTCATTGCGCGCCGCGTGAATGCGTTCGATCAGTTCGTATTCGGCATTGCTCTGCAAATACTGCAAATGGTGGCCCGCTGCACGGGCGCGTTGCTCCAGGTCCTGGTTGATCTGGGCCAGGGTCACGGCGCCGTAGTGGCCAGGCTCGCGGGTACCGAGCAGGTTCAGGTTGGGGCCGTGAAGCACCAGTAGCGTTGCCATCTGCAGATTCCTTGGATTTGTAGGGCAATTCGACACAGCGCGGCGAGTGTGCCGTAAAGGGGTACCAAGTGTCCAGTTCCCCGAAATAGCCAGCACGATGCCCGAGGTTCGCGCGAAGTATGTGACCGGATGTTTGGATCCGGTCACTCAGCGCAGGTTTGCGCCCGGCATACGGGCGCCTCAAAGGCCTGCTGTAGCGCGTACGCGCTGAAGAATAGCGGCAAATTCATCGGCGTTTACTTCACCAATGACCCGATCAGCGGTTATTTCGCTGCCATTACCGCCAAAAAACAGGATTGCAGGTGGGCCGAACAGCCCGTACCGGTCCAGCAGGCCGCGTTGGGCGGCATCACTTTGGGTGATATCGAAGCGCAGCAGCTTGAACCCAGCCAACTGCGGGCGCACCTGTGCGGCATTCAGCACCTCGTGCTCGATCACCTTGCAACTGATGCACCAGTCGGCATACCAGTCCAGTAGCACCGGTTGGCCAGCCGCCTTGGCCTGCGCCAGCGCTGCGTCCAGGGCGGCGGGGGCGGTTAGGGTTTGCCAGGCGTCGGCCGGTACCGCAGGGGTGCCAACACCCACCTGAACAGCGGGCGGCAATGGCCGCAGCGGATCGCCCTGGCCACTGAGCGCGCCGTACCAGCACGCCAGGGCGTACACCAGCAACGCCAGGCCCAGCAGCTGTGCCAGGCGCTGGCGTGGCGACTTGACCACGAACTCAAGGGCGCCGAGAAACAGCGCCACACCGGCGCTCAGCAGGCCCACCAGCAACAACGTCAGCGGGCCGGGCAGCACGCGGCTGAGCAGGCCGATAGCCAGCCCCAGCAACAGCACGCCAATGGCATTTTTCACCGTGTTCATCCAGGCTCCGCCTTTTGGCAGCCAGGCGGCACCACCGGTGGCGATCAGCAGCAGCGGGGCGCCCATGCCCAGGCCCAGGGCAAACAACTTGAGGGCGCCGCCCAGGGCGTCGCCACTGGCGCTGATGTAGAGCAGGGCACCGGCCAAGGGGGCCGAAACGCAGGGTGAAACCAGCAGGCTCGACAGCACCCCCAGCGCTGCCGCGCCCAGCAGCGAGCCGCCTTTGGTGCGGCTGGCCACACTGTCCAGGCGGCTGCTCAGCGCCTGTGGCAGTTTCAGTTCGAACAAGCCGAACATGGCCAGGGCGAACACCACGAAGAACAGCGCGAAGGGCACCAGCACCCAGGCCGACTGCAAGCGGGCCTGCAGGTTCAGGCCTGCGCCAAACAGGCCCATCAGCGCGCCCAGGGCGGCAAAGCTTGCGGCCATCGGCAATACATACGCCAGCGACAACGCCAGGCCGCGCAACCCGCCTACCTGGCCGCGCAGCACCACCCCGGACAGAATCGGCAGCATCGGCAGCACACAAGGGGTAAAGGTCAGGCCCAGGCCGGCGAGAAAGAACAGCAGCAGTGACTTCCACGTCCAGCCCTGTTCGCTGCCAGGGGCAGAAGGGCTAGCCAGTGCGGTGCTGGCGCCTTGGCCGTCGATGCTGATGCGTTCGGTTTCCGGCGGGTAGCACAGGCCCTTGTCGGCGCAGCCCTGGTAACCCACCTGCAACGTGAATGCACGGGCGTCTGTACGCGGCAGTTCGATGTCGAGCACCCCGTGATACACCTCGACGTCGCCGAAAAACTCATCATGCTTGGGCTCGCCTTTCGGGATATTCGGCGTGCCCAGGGCGATATCTGCCGGCTCGGTACGGAACTGGAACCGGTGGCGGTACAGGTAGTAGCCATCGGTAGCCACAAAGCGCAGCTTGATGCTGTGCGCATCGGCCTGTACCAGGCTGAGCTTGAAGGCCTCGTGCACCGGCAGGAAGTCGGCATTGTTGGCCAGCGAGGCGGCGCCAAGGGTGGCGCTGGGGCGGTTGTCCAGCAGGCCGGTGGCGAACACCGGGCTGGCCAGCAGCAGGAACAACAGGAAAAACAGGCGGCGCATGGCGGACTCGCGAGGTGGAACGTGCCGCGCATGATAGCGGAGCGCCCGTGCGATGTCCCCCATGCGCACTGGCTCACACCCTGAACGCGCGTACCGCCCGGTTCAGCTCGCCACTCAGGCTCAGCAACTGTTCGCCTTGCTCGCGGCCTTCGCCTATGCGCTGCAGGTTGTCGCCGCCCAGTTCATGGATACGTTCGCTGTGGTCACGAATTTCGCTCACGGCGCCGCTCTGCTGGGCGGTGACGTCGGCGATGCGCACGGCGGTATCGGAGATGGTGCGGATGGCACAGACGATTTCATCCAGCGCGCCGTCCGCCGTCTGCGCCTGGCTGGCGGTCGCCTCGGCGTGCTCAAGCTGGGTACGCATGCCGGTCACGGCGCCTCTGGCCGCCTGCTGCAGCCGGTCGATCAGTGTCTGGATTTCGCCGGTGGCGCCCGTGGTGCGCTGGGCCAGGGAGCGCACCTCATCGGCCACTACCGCAAAGCCGCGGCCCATTTCGCCAGCGCGGGCCGCCTCGATGGCGGCATTCAGGGCCAGCAGGTTGGTCTGCTCGGCGATCGAGCGGATGACCGTAAGCACCCCGCCAATGGTGGCAGACTCCTCGGCCAATTGCTCGATCATGCGGGCGTTGCCCTGCACCTCGTCGACCAGCGTGCGCAGCCCTGACAGGCTCTGGCCAATCACCGTCTGCCCCTGTTCCACCGCACGCCCGGCATCACGGCTGGCATGGGCGGCGGCGCTGGCATCGCCGGCCACCTGCTGGATGGTAGCCTCCAGCTCGCCCAGGGCGTCGCGGATCTGGCCGGTGTCGCCGGCCTGGCGCTGGGCGCCGTCGTGCAGGGCGGCGCTCATGCCTGCCAGGGCATGGCTGCTGCCGGCTACCTGTTCGGCATTGTGGCGGATGGTACCCACCAGCTCGACCAGGTAATGACGCAGGCGGTTGAGCGATTCCTGAATATCGTGCAGTTCGCGGTTGGTCTTGCCCAGGGCGATGGCCTGGGCGAAGTCGCCTTCGGCCCAGCGCGACAGGGCCGGGGCCAGGCTGGTGAGGGTGCGGGCAAGGCGCCTTTGCAGCGTATCGATCAACAAGGCGATCAACAGGATCAGGCCGATCATCAGGCCCTGGATGATGCGCACCTCCCCTGCAATCTTGCCATGCAGGTTGCGCACTTCTGGCTCAAGGGCGGCAATGGCCTGTTGCACCGCATCCAGACGCTGGCCGGTGCTGGTCGCCAACGCGGCGCGGCGCTCGATCTGGGCGCGGGTGCGCTGCAGTTCGGCAGGGTAGCGGCCCAGCAGGCTCTGCAGTTCGCGCTTGAGAGGCACGGCCACATCTTCCTGCTGCTCGCTGGCCTGGGTTTGCAGGCCCATCATGGCGGCAAAATCATCGGCCCCGGACTCGGCGGCGCGGGTCACCCCCAGCAGCGGCAGGCCGTCGATGACCTGGGCCTGGGCGCGTATCAGTTGCAGTTCGCGCTCCACTTCATCGGCAAGCTCCGGTCGGCCACTGCTGACCAGCTTGTCCCGTGCCAGCGACAGCCGGCTCAGGTGCACGGCGGCATCCAGCAACGGTACCTGATAACGGTTGGCGTCGGGGCTGTTGCTGTCCCGGGCATAGCCGGCCAGTTGCTCAAGGTTGGCGCCCAGTTCACGCTCGGCCTGCAGCAGCAGGGCTTGTGGGTCGCCTGCCAGCTTGCCTGCCGCCAGCAGATCGCCGGCGGTGAAGGCCTGCAGCCCATCCAGGCTAGGCTGCAGCTTGTCGGCGAGTTCGCCCGGCCATTCGGCCAAGCCCGCCTGTAACTGTTGGGTGGCTTCCAGCGCGGCAGCGTGGCGCAGGGCATCGCCGCTGCCCAGGTAGGCCTGGATATTGCGCGCCGCCTGGTTCTGGAACTGCTGGGACAGGCCCAGGTAGCGCTCCATCATCTGGTAAGGGCGTTCCAGCGCCCGCTGCGACCACCACAACGTGGCCGCCAGCGCGATGCACACGGTCACCAGCAACAGCGTGTTGAAATTGGTCAGCCACTTCAGGCGCATAGCCGCACACTTCCTGCGCAGGGGGAGATAGGCGCCTGAAGTTATTGCGATTTTGTGACGTGGTGATGACGACAAAGGCCTGGCGTCAAAAAAAGTGGCAAAGTGCCGCTATTTGCGTAGGTCCCGTTTCAAGGCTCTACGCGTACCACGCAGTTACGGCCCGCGTGCTTGGCCCGGTACAGGGCTTCATCGGCGGCACTGGCCATGGTCAGTGCGTCCAGCCCGTCATCCAGTTGCACCACACCTGCACTGAAGGTGCACTGCAGGTCCCGGGGTTGGGCCGGGTACAGAATGTCGGCAAAGCGCCGACGGATCTCGTCCAGCACCTTGTGCGCCGCGTCCAGGGCGGTATTGGGCATGACGATGGCGAATTCCTCACCGCCGTAACGGCCAATGAAATCGGACTTGCGTAGCCGCTGCTTGAGAAACAGCGCCAGGCTCTTGATCACTCGGTCACCCATGGGGTGGCCGTGGCGGTCGTTGATCTTCTTGAAATGGTCGATGTCGAGCATGGCAAAGCTGAGCGGCTGGCACTCACGCCGCGCCCGGAAGCTGCAGTCTTCGAGCAGTTGCAGGATGTGCGTGTGGTTGTAGAGGCCCGTCAGGCTGTCGCGCACCATGCGTGCCTTCAGGTGCCTGGCGCGGGCGGCGCGGTTGCGCACGGTGGTGATCAGGTGGCGTGAGCGAAACGGTTTGGTCAGGAAATCGTCGCCGCCTTCACTCATGGCATCGAGCTGCTTGTCCAGGTCGTCTTCGGCCGACAGGTAGATGATCGGCACGCTGACGTAACGGTCGTTGTGACGGATGACCTTGGCCAGCTCCGGGCCCGTGCAGGCGGGCATGTACATATCCAGAATGATCAGGTCGGGCTGAAAGTCGGCCAGTTCGGCCATGGTGCGAATCGGGTCGCTCAGGCTGCGGGTAACCATGCCCGCCCCGGCCAGTACCCGTTCGGTGTACAAGGCCTGGGTACGCGAGTCATCGATGATCAGCACCCGCAGTGGGTCGTAGGGGGCGGCGTCGGTCAAGCGTTCGACCTTCTCCAGCAGGCTGGAGGCCTCCAGGGTGCCGGTGAGAAAGTCCTGGCCACCTGCCCTTACCGCAGCCAGGCGGGTAGGGGTGTCGGTTTCGTGGTGGCTGAAGAACAGCAACGGCACGGGCTTTACCAGGCTGGCCTGGATCTCGGCAGCCAGTGCCAGGCCTTGGCCGGCGCCACTGAAGTCGACATCCATGATCACCGCCGACGGCGGGCATTCACTGAAGGAGGCACGAAACGCATCAGCCGTTGGCAGCGCCTGTACGCCAAGGCCGAAGAATTCCAGTTGTTGCGCGAGGCGCTCGGCACGCTCGTGGTCCTGCAGCAGGATGTAGACCGGCCTGCGCACAGGCGCGAGCAGTACCTGGTCGAGCGGGTCATCCTTGCGCAGGCCGCTACGCGTGAGCTGCTGGGCGGGGCGCTGCGGGCTCGGCTCGACTGCTTGGCTCATGTCCTGGCTACTTTGTAGGTTGTGGTATGCAGGGGCAGTGATGGCTCTATGCTAGCACCTCTTCATGGCAGGGTGAGTGTCACATGTCAACAAAATGACCGGGATCACTATTCAGTTCATGACCGATGGGTCGCTTATGCGTAAGGCAGTGTCTGCTTTATAGTGCAGCAAGGCGGGCTTGCCGTGGCACCCTGGCGTAGGCCTGTGGTCCAAGCCCCTGAACCGTCGTGACTGATTAAGGACAAAGCCATGCTGGACTGGAAAAACCGCGAGGCGAAAGCCG
Organism: Pseudomonas sp. NBRC 111119; assembly: GCF_001320125.1. Classification (NCBI taxonomy): domain Bacteria; kingdom Pseudomonadati; phylum Pseudomonadota; class Gammaproteobacteria; order Pseudomonadales; family Pseudomonadaceae; genus Pseudomonas; species Pseudomonas sp. NBRC 111119. Next base: position 37,673 of record NZ_BCAV01000032.1, on the reverse strand, counting down.
AGCCCCGTGAGCGTGCCGACAGCCGCGGCGCTGCCGCCCGTAGCTACTTTGGCGGGTTGTGGAGCCGTGCGCTGCTGACCCTGGTCGGGTTGTACCTGTTGGTCTGCATTGGCCTTGGCTGGTACTGGAGCCAGGAGCCGGACCTGTTCCCGGTCCAGCAGAACGCGCAAGCGGCCGCTCAACGTAACGCCCAGCAGATGGTCGTGGGTTACACCACCATCGAAACCCTCAAGACCGTGGCCGGCACGTTGCTGGACAAACCGGGCGGTTACATTTCCAACGACCGCTTCCCACCAGGGCTGTGGATGGACAACATGCCGAGCTGGGAATACGGCGTACTGGTCCAGGTGCGTGACCTGTCCCGGGCCCTGCGCAAGGACTTCGCCCGTTCGCAGTCGCAGTCCACCGAAGACGCCGACCTGGCCAAGGCCGAGCCACGCTTCAACTTCGACAACAAGAGCTGGATTCTGCCTTCCAGCGAGTCGGAGTTCGAGGAAGGTATCAAGTCGCTGTCGCGCTACCAGGCACGCCTGGCCTCGGGTGACAAAGGTGCAATCTTCTACACCCGCGCCGACAACCTGAACAACTGGCTGGGCGATGTCGCCACCCGCCTGGGTTCGCTGTCCCAACGCCTGTCGGCCAGCGTTGGCCGGGTCAAGCTCAACACCACGTCCAAGACCGACTCGGTGGTGGCTGGCCAGGCGCCGCAGGTGGACGAGGAAGTGGTGGAAACCCCTTGGCTGCAGATTGACAACGTGTTCTACGAGGCCCGTGGTCAGGCCTGGGCACTGTCGCACCTGCTGCGCGCCATCGAGGTGGACTTCGCCGACGTGCTGGCGAAGAAGAATGCCACGGTGAGCGTGCGCCAGATCATTCGTGAACTGGAAGCCTCGCAGGAACCGCTGTGGAGCCCAATGGTGCTCAACGGCAGCGGCTTTGGCATGTGGGCCAACCACTCGCTGGTCATGGCCAACTACATCTCCCGCGCCAACGCTGCCGTCATCGACCTGCGCCAGTTGCTGTCGCAGGGCTAAGGTGAGCATCACTGCCCGCGAGGCCGCCCACCGGGCGGCTTCAGACCGCGAGCTGGTGAGCTGGGTGGATGAAGCCGACCAGGTGCAGGGGGCTTTGCCCCGGGCGCAGTTACGCGAACGCGGCCTGATCGGCCGCTGCACCTTCATCCTGCTGTTCAATACCGCCGGTGAGTTGTGCGTGCACAGGCGCACCTTGAGCAAGGCGCTGTACCCAGGTTACTGGGACGTCGCGGCAGGGGGTATGGTCGCAGCGGGCGAGGGCTATGCCGAGTCTGCGGCCAGGGAGCTGGCCGAGGAGCTGGGGGTGGAGGGCGTTGAACTGCGCTTTCATGAGCGGTTCTACTTTGACCAGCCTGGCAACCGCTTGTGGTGTGCAGTTTATTCGGCGGTGTCCGATGCGCCGTTGCGCTTGCAGCCGGAAGAGGTGATGGAGGCGCGGTTCATGGGCTTGGAGCAGGCTGAGGCGCAGAGCCTGAGCGAACCTTATTGCCCGGATTCGTTGGCGGCGTTGCAGCGCTATAAAGCCAGCCTTTGAGTGCTTGCGTGTTGTTCAGGAAGTGGGGCTGGCCAATGACCCCGTTCCTATGCAAATACTTCGCTCGCGATCGCGGCGCGCCTACACAATAGCCAGATTTATCGTTACACTGCGCGCCCTTTTCAGGCTGCCGCAACACCTTGCGGCAGTAGCGCTGCCCCTGCCAGAGTGGGGCTTTGCGGTCGGCCTTGTCCCAGGCTCGACCAGTTTTTGTCCTCAGCGCAGAGGAACAAAAGTGGCCAAGAAAGCTTCTTCCTTTTCCGCCCTTGGCGGTCTCGTTTACTCCACCGATGCCGGTCGGCATTGCCCCGACTGCGGCCAGCCGGTGGATGCCTGCACCTGCAAGCAGCAGGCTATCCCCGAAGGGGATGGCATTGCCCGCGTGCGCCGTGAAAGCAAAGGCCGCGGCGGTAAGACCGTAACCACCGTCACCGGGGTGCCGCTGCCGCTGGATCAGCTCAAGGAGCTGGCCACCACCCTCAAGCGCCGCTGTGGTACCGGTGGTGCGTTGAAGGATGGGGTTATCGAAATTCAGGGCGACCATGTGGAACTGTTGATCGCCGAACTCATCAAGCAGGGTTTCAAGGCGAAGAAGTCCGGCGGCTGAGTCTTTTTGCCCGGTGCTTTCTAAACTCGTTGCTGTGACCAGGGTCTACCCAGGCAACAGACGAACCGTCACTTTTGGCTTTTACACTGCGCCCGCCAGCTGGCAGGGCCGTGTTTACGACTTATTTATAGGGGACTTGAATGTCCGTACGACGCACACGCAAAGACGATGGTAGCCAATGGACCGTGGCCGACAGCCGCAGTGTGTATGGCATCCGCCATTGGGGCGCTGGTTATTTCGCCATCAATGATGCCGGGCGCGTCGAAGTGCGCCCCAATGGGCCGGACAGTGCCCCGATCGACCTGTTCGAGCAGGTGGACGAGCTGCGCCAGAGTGGGCTGTCACTGCCGTTGCTGGTGCGCTTCCCTGATATTCTGCAGGACCGCGTGCGCCAGCTGACCGGTGCTTTCGATGCCAACATTGCACGCCTGGAATACCAGAGCCAGTACACCGCGCTGTACCCGATCAAGGTTAACCAGCAGGAAGCGGTGGTGGAAAACATCATCGCCACGCAGAACGTGTCCATCGGCCTGGAAGCCGGCTCCAAGCCTGAGCTGCTGGCAGTGTTGGCACTGGCGCCCAAGGGCGGCACCATTGTCTGCAACGGCTACAAGGACCGTGAGTTCATCCGCCTGGCGCTGATGGGCCAGAAGCTGGGCCACAACGTGTTCATCGTCATCGAGAAAGAGTCGGAAGTGGCGTTGGTGATCGACGAGGCCGCCGAGCTCAAGGTCAAGCCGCAGGTAGGCCTGCGGGTGCGCCTGTCGTCGCTGGCCTCGAGCAAATGGGCCGACACCGGTGGCGAGAAGTCCAAGTTCGGGTTGTCGGCCGCGCAGCTGATTTCGGTGGTACAGCGTTTCCGTGATGCGGGGCTGGACCAGGGTATCCGCCTGCTGCACTTCCACATGGGCTCGCAGATCGCCAACCTGGCCGACTACCAGCATGGGTTCAAGGAAGCCATCCGCTATTACGGCGAACTGCGGGCCCTGGGCCTGCCGGTGGACCATATCGATGTGGGCGGTGGCCTGGGCGTTGACTACGACGGCACCCACTCGCGCAATGCCAGCTCGATCAACTACGACATGGACGATTACGCCGGCGTGGTGGTGGGCATGCTCAAGGAGTTCTGCGACGCGCAGGGCCTGCCGCACCCGCACATCTTCTCGGAGAGTGGCCGCTCGCTGACCGCGCACCATGCCATGCTGGTGATCCAGGTGACCGACGTCGAGAAACACAACGACCAGGTGCCGACCATCGAGAACAAGGCAGCTCTGCCCGAGACCGTGCAGTGGCTGGTCGACCTGCTGGGCCCTACCGACATCGAGATGGTGACCGAGACCTACTGGCGCGCCACCCATTACATGGGTGACGTGGCGGCGCAGTATGCCGACGGCAAGCTGACCCTGGCCGAGAAAGCCCTGGCCGAACAGTGCTACTTTGCCGTGTGCCGCCGCCTGCACAACTCGCTGAAGGCTCGCCAGCGCTCCCACCGCCAGGTGCTGGACGAATTGAATGACAAGCTTGCCGACAAGTACATCTGCAACTTCTCGGTGTTCCAGAGCCTGCCCGACACCTGGGCCATTGGCCAGGTGCTGCCGATCATCCCGCTGCACCGCCTGGACGAAGAGCCCCTGCGCCGCGCCGTGCTGCAGGACCTGACCTGCGATTCCGACGGCAAGATCAACCAGTACGTGGATGAGCAGAGCATCGAGACCAGCATGCCGGTGCATGCCTTGAACGAGGGCGAGGACTACCTGCTGGGTGTGTTCCTGGTGGGTGCGTACCAGGAGATCCTGGGCGATATGCACAACCTGTTCGGTGATACCGACTCGGTGAACATCTACCAGAACGCTGATGGCAGCGTTTACCACGCCGGTATCGAGACTCACGACACCATCGAGGACATGCTGCGCTATGTGCACCTGTCGCCGGAGGAGCTGATGACCCATTACCGCGACAAGGTGGCCAGCGCCAAGATCACCGCACGCGAACGTACCCAGTACCTGGATGCGTTGCGCCTTGGGTTGACCCGGTCTTCGTACTTGTCGTCGTAAGCGGCGGCCTATCGCTCGCTTCTACCCTCCCATAGGAGCGAGCGCAGCTCGCGATGCGCCGCAACGCGGCGCCACCCCCTTCACCCCACCCAACCCCCCCGCACCTGCAACCGCCACCCCACCCAACCCAGCGTCACCGCCCGCAACGCCATGAAGCCGAGAAAGGCCAGCCACAACCCGTGGTTGCCAAACCCGCTCATCACCACGCCGAAGGGCAGTGCCACCAACACCGACAGCAACATTGCATTGCGCATCTCCCGTGCCCGGGTCGCGCCGATGAACAGCCCGTCCAGCAGGTAGCTCCACACCGCAATCAACGGCAGCACCGCCAGGTAGGGCAGGTACGGGTACGCCGCCATGCGCACGCTTTCGATGTTGGTCTGCAGGTTGATGAACAGGTGCCCACCCAGCAGGAACAAACCGGCAAAACCCAGGCTGACGAACAGTGACCAGCCACCGGCTATCACCAGGGAACGCCGCAAGGTGTCTCGGTCCCGTGCACCAATGGCATGGCCGCACAAGGCTTCGACTGCATGGGCTAGCCCATCCAGGGCGTAGGCCGTGAGCAGCAGGCCGTTGAGCAGCAGCGCATTGGCCGCCACGGTCGCCTCACCCAGGCGAGCGCCTTGCACCGTAATCAGCAGAAACACCCCTTGCAGCGCCAGGCTGCGCAGGAAAATGTCGCGGTTCACTGCCAGCAAAGGCCGCCAGGCCTGCCAGCGGGTGAGTGCCCGCCACGCCACTTGCCCAGGGTGGGCTCGCAAGGCTGGGCGGGTGAGTGCCAGGCCGAGCAGGGCAGCGCTCCACTCGGCAATCACCGACGCCCGCGCCGACCCCAGCACCCCCCAGTCCAGGCCCAGTACGAACCATAAATTCAGCGCGATGTTCAGCAGGTTGGTGGTCAGCAGGATCGCCAGCGGCGCCCTTGCATTTTGGGTGCCCAGGAACCAGCCAACCAACGCGTAGCTGGCCAGCGCCGCCGGCAAACCCAACAGCCGGGTGTGAAAGAATGCCTCGGTGGATTGCAGCAGCGCGACGCTGGGCTGCATCGCATGCAGGGCCAGCTGGCTGAAGGGCAGGGCCACCAGGGCGATCAGCATGGCCAGGGCGAGGGCCAGCAGCAGCCCCTGCACCAGCACCTGGCGCAAGGCCGCGCCGTCGCCCCGCCCGGCTGCCTGGGCAGCGAAACCGGTAGACCCCATGCGTAGAAACCCCAGCAGGCCCACCATGAAGGTGAAAAGCGTGCCGCCCACGGCCACGGCCCCCAGCTGATGGGCGTGGGGCAGGTGGCCGATCACCGTGCTGTCCACCAGGGTAACCAGCGGCACGGAAATGTTGGACAGGATCATCGGCGCGGCCAGCGCCCACACCTTCAGGTGGGTGGGGCGGTGCCGCCAGTCGGTAAGCATCGAGGTCATCGGGGGCCTGGAAAGTCGGGGTTGCAGCACAGCCATATGGCAATGCAGCAACAGAGTGTACCGGCCAGGCAACCAATTAGCGCGAACAGGGTCTCACTTGCCGCGTCGCGCTGGGTGCCATGCCTACGCGTGCGCTATAGTTGCAGCCCTCACCTACATACTGCCCAAGAGTTTGTACTCCATGTTCAACAAAGGATTGTTGCTGGCCTGTGCGCTGGCCCTGCTTAGCGCCTGTGACTCTTCCACGCCGGACAAGCCGGCACCCGCCCAAAAACCGACGGCCGCCGCAAGCCAGCCCGTCAAGCGCGAAGATCCGGCGCTGCTCGCCGAGCGTTACAAGGGCCGCGAGCTGACCGTGCTGGACGCCTCGGAGGTGCAACTCGATGGCGCAGCCACGCTGTCGCTGAGCTTCTCGGCGCCGCTGGACGCCAAACAGGACTTCGCCAGCAAGGTGCACCTGGTCGATACCGTGAAGGGCAAGGTTGATGGCGCCTGGGAGCTGTCCGAAAACCAGATGGAGCTGCGTCTGCGCCACCTGGAGCCCAAGCGCAAACTGGTGCTGACCGTGGACAAGGGCTTGCTGGCAGTCAACGGTGAGCAGTTGCAGGACGAGTCCATTACCCGCCTCGAAACCCGTGACATGCAGCCGACCATCGGCTTTGCCAGCCGGGGTTCGCTGCTGCCGACGCGCGTTGCCGAAGGCCTGCCGGTCATTGCCTTGAACGTGGACAAGGTGGATGTGGAGTTCTTCCGGGTCAAACCGGACATGCTCTCGTCGTTCCTCGCCAACTGGGGGAGCCGCAGCAGCCTGGAGTACTACCAGTCCAAAGATACCCTGAGCATGGCCGAGCTGGTGTACAGCGGTCGCTTCGACCTCAACCCTGCGCGCAATACCCGCGAAACCGTGCTGCTGCCGATTGCTGGCATCAAGCCCTTGCAAGCGCCAGGCGTGTACCTGGCAGTGATGCGCGCATCGGGTACCTATGACTACTCGCAGCCGGCCACGATGTTTACCTTGAGCGACATCGGCGTGTCTGCCCATCGTTACCGTGACCGTATCGACGTGTTCGCCCAGGCCCTGGAGGGTGGCAAGGCACTGAACGGCGTCAACCTCGAAATCCATGACGAAAAAGGCAAGCTGCTGGCGCAGGCCAGCACGGATGGCAAGGGCCATGCCCAACTGCCGATCACGACCAAGGCCGATACCCTGATCGCAACCCAGGGTGTGCACACCACGCTTCTGCGCCTCAATACCGCAGCCCTGGACCTGGCCGAATTTGACATCACCGGCCCCCAGGCCAACCCGCTGCAGTTCTTCATCTTCGGCCCGCGCGACCTGTACCGGCCTGGTGAAACGGTGCTGCTCAACGGCTTGCTGCGCGACCAGGACGGCAAGCCGGTGAAGGCCCAGCCAGTGAATGTGGAAGTGCGGCGCCCGGATGAGCAGGTGAGCCGCAAGTTCGTCTGGGAGGCCGACAGCAATGGCCTGTACCAATACCAGCTGCAGTTGGCGACCGAGGCCCCAACCGGCCGCTGGCAGTTGCTGCTCGACTTGGGTGGCGGGCGCAAGCAGGTGTATGAATTCCTGGTCGAGGATTTCCTGCCCGAGCGGCTGGCGCTGGAGCTCAAGGGCAGTAGCAAGCCCCTTGCACCCGACGAAGATGCGCGCATCCAGGTGGCCGGCCGCTACCTGTACGGTGCACCGGCGGCAGGCAACCGCCTGAGCGGTCAGGCCTATGTTCGCCCGCTGCGTGAGGCGGTGCCTGCGCTGCCCGGCTACCAATTTGGCTCGGTGACCGAAGCCGAGCTGAGCCAGGACCTGGAACTGGATGAAGTCACCCTCGACCAGGCGGGCAAGGCCGTACTCGACATCCCCAGCCGCTGGAGCGAAGCGCATTCGCCACTGCAACTGACCGTGCAGGCCAGCTTGCAGGAGTCCGGTGGCAGGCCGATCACTCGGCGCCTGGAGCAACCCGTCTGGCCCGCCGAGCGCCTGCCTGGGCTGCGTGGGCTGTTTGACGGCGAAGAAACCAACAGCGATGGCCCTGTCGAGTTCGAATTCGTGGTAGCCGACCGCGAAGGCAACAAGCTTGCGGCCAACGACCTGAAAGTGCGGCTGATTCGCGAGCGGCGCGATTATTACTGGAACTACTCCCAGAGTGACGGCTGGAGCTACGCCTATAACGAAAAACTCCTTACCCAGAGCGAGGAAACCCTCAGCGTCAAGGCGGGCTCCACCGCCAAGATGAACTTTCAGGTGGAGTGGGGCCCGTACCGCGTGGAGGTGGAAGACCCACAAACCGGTGTGGTGTCGAGCGAACGCTTCTGGGCCGGTTACCGCGCCCAGGATAACGCCGACGGTGGCGCCGTACGGCCAGACCAGGTCAAGCTGGCGCTGGACAAGCCGTCCTATGCCGACGGTGCGACCGCCAAGGTCACGGTTACCCCGCCTGCCGCAGGCAGTGGCTACCTGATGATCGAATCCAGCGATGGCCCGTTGTGGTGGCAGGAGATCGATGTACCTGCCGAGGGCAAAACCTTCGAGGTGCCGCTGGACAAGGCCTGGGCGCGCCACGACCTGTACCTGAGCACCCTGGTGGTTCGCCCGGGTGAGCGCAAGGCCAATGCCACGCCCAAGCGTGCGGTGGGTGTGCTGCACCTGCCGCTGGACCGCGCCGAGCGCAAGCTGGCGGTGAGCTTGCAGGCACCGGAGAAAATGCGCCCCAAACAGCCGCTTACCGTGAAGATCAAGGCTGCCAGAAGCAATGGCAGCGTGCCCAAGCAGGTGCATGTGCTGCTGTCGGCGGTGGATGTGGGCATCCTCAACATTACCGACTTCAAAACCCCAGACCCCTTCGCCAGCCTGTTCGGGCGCAAGGCCTATGGCGCCGACCAGCTGGACATATACGGCCAACTGATCGAAGCCGGGCAAGGTCGCCTGGCCAGCCTGGCATTTGGTGGCGATGCGGCCATGGCCAAAGGCGGCAAACGCCCCAATACCACGGTGACCATCGTCGCCCAGCAAAGCCTACCGGTGACCCTGGATGACAACGGCGAAGGCCAGGCCAGCGTCGATATCCCCGACTTCAATGGTGAGCTGCGCGTGATGGCCCAGGCCTGGGCCGACGAAGACTTCGGCATGGCTGAAGCCAAGACCGTGGTCGCTGCGCCGCTCATTGCCGAATTGTCCGCCCCGCGCTTCCTGGCGGGTGGCGACCGCACTCGCCTGGCGCTGGACCTGGCCAACCAGTCGGGCCGTGCCCAGCAGTTGAACGTGGAGATCACCACAGAGGGGCAAGTCAGCCTCACGGCCAGTGCCGTGCAGGCTGTATCGCTGGCTGAAGGCCAGCGCTCCACGCTGATGATTCCTGTGCAAGCTCAAGGCGGGTTCGGGCAGGGCAAGGTCCATGTGCGTGTCACGGGCCTGCAATTGCCGGATGAGCCAGCGGCTGCGTTCGAGCGTGAATGGATGCTGGGCGTGCGCCCTGCCTATCCGGCCATGCTCAAGCATTACCGCGTGGCGCTGTCAGACCAGCCCTGGACCTTGCCCGAAGCAGACCTGGCGGCCTATGAACCGTCGGGTCTCGAAGCGATACTGGCGCTGTCGAGCAGGCCACCGCTGAACCTGGCCGAGCAGATTCGCGCGTTGGAGGCCTACCCCTATGGTTGCCTGGAACAGACCACCAGCGGCCTCTACCCATCGCTGTACGCCGATGCCGACAGCCTCAAGCGGCTGGGCATCAAGGGCGAACCGGCAGACGTGCGCAAGCACAAGATCGAGATGGGCATCGAACACCTGCTGGGCATGCAGCGTTACAACGGCAGCTTCGGCCTGTGGAGTTCGGACAGCGAGGAGGAGTACTGGCTGACCGCCTATGTGAGCGACTTCCTGCTGCGGGCCCGTGACCAGGGTTACGGGGTGCCGGCCGAAGCCTTGAAGAAGGCCAACGAACGCCTGCTGCGCTACCTGCAGGAGCGCAACCTGATCGAAGTGGACTACAGCGTCAACGCCGATCACACCCGCTTTGCCGTCCAGGCCTATGCCGCCCTGGTATTGGCGCGCAGCCAGCAGGCACCGCTGGGCGCGCTGCGTGGCCTGTTCGAACGCCGGGCCGATGCCCGCTCTGGCCTGCCGCTGGTGCAACTGGCCGTGGCCTTGGACAAAATGGGTGACAAGCCCCGTGCACAGCAGGCGCTGCAGGCTGGCCTTGCAGTCAGCCGTGGCAAAGGCTGGATGGACGATTACGGCAGCGCCCTGCGCGACCAGGCGCTTATTCTTGCACTGCTGCAGGAGAACAACCTTGCCAGCGGCCAGGTCGATCAACGCCTGTTTGCGCTGTCGGATGAGCTGGCTGCCAACCGCTGGCTCTCTACCCAGGAGCGCAATGCGCTGTTCCTGGCAGGCCGTGGCTTGCTCGGTAAGCCAGAAAAATCATGGAAAGCGCGGCTGGACAGCGCGGGTGAAATCCGCGAATTCGACAACGCCGATGCGGGCATGAAGCTGGAGGGCCCGCTACTGGCCTCCCCGCTGACCGTGCAGAACCAGGGCGGCGAGACGATTTATCAGCAACTGACGATTTCGGGTTACCCCCGTCAGGCCCCAGCGGCCAGCAGTAATGGTATGCAGATCCGTCGTGAGTACCTGGGCATGAATGGCCAGCCGCTGGACCTGGGTAACCTGCGCAGCGGTGACCTGGTGCTGGTACACCTGGCGCTGAAGGCCGAGGACCGTGTGCCTGATGCGCTGGTAGTCGACCTGCTGCCAGCCGGTCTGGAGCTGGAGAACCAGAACCTGGCGCAAAGCGCTGCCAGCCTGGACAACGCCAGCAGCGCGGTGAAGGAGTGGCGTGTCTCGATGCAGAACGCGAATGTGGTGCACCAGGAATACCGCGACGACCGTTACGTCGCGGCCGTGAAACTCGACGGCTACGGCACCACCCACCTGCTGTACCTGGCCCGTGCAGTCACCCCGGGCACCTATCGGGTGCCGCCGCCGCAGGTTGAGTCGATGTACCGCCCGAACCTGCAGGCTGTGGGTGACGGGCAAGGGGAAATGACAGTCAAGCCGCGTTAGGCAGCGGTAGTGCCAGGCAGCGGGGCGATGTGCCCGCCTGCCTGGCGCCCACCACCGGCAGCCCGGCGCTTAGTGTATGACCCAGCTCATCACCCACAACCCCAGCACCAGCCAGATGATCCCGAGGATGATCGAGGCACGCATGAACGCGCGGATTGCCGAGTACAGCAGCATCAGGCCGACGATCAGCGCCAGGATGCTGACCAGCGAGGTGTCCATGCCCAGGGTGCGTGCAAGGCCGTCGACAAAGTTGCCACCGGCATTGGCCAGCAGGTTGAACAGGCCGCTCAACGCGTCGACGATGATACGGATCAGCGACCCCAGCGCCTGGCCCAGCCACTCGAAAAAACCTTCTACATGCATAGTTGCTTCCTGATGATCGACTCGGCGATTGTGCCGTCCCCAACACTTTGGCCATTATCTGGCCAGGTCGGTTCCCGATGCCAAGCTTAGCGTGGCTGCGCACCCGTGCGGGCAAGCTGCTGCGCGCTGCGTTACTCGGCAGCCTGGTTGTGGTTGGCCTGCTGTGGCTGGCTGATCGCCTATGGCCGCTGCCGATGCCCCAGGACGACCTGGCGCGCGTGGTGCTTGCGGAAGACGGTACGCCCCTGTGGCGCTTTGCCGATGCCGACGGTGTCTGGCGTTACCCGGTCAGCCCCGAGCAGGTGTCGCCGCTTTATCTGGAGGCGCTGCTCACCTACGAGGACCGCTGGTTCTATCGCCATCCGGGGGTGAACCCGCTGGCGCTGGCCAGGGCGGCCTGGCTGAACCTGAGCGGCGGGCGGGTGGTGTCGGGGGGCAGTACCCTGTCGATGCAGGTGGCACGGCTGCTCGACCCGCATGACCGTACCCTGGCAGGCAAACTGCGCCAGCTGTGGCGCACGCTACAGCTGGAGTGGCACTTGCCCAAGCGCGAGATCCTGCAGATATACCTGGACCGCGCGCCGTTCGGCGGCACGTTGCAGGGCGTTGCCGCCGCGAGCTGGGCCTACCTGGGCAAGTCGCCCTTGCACCTGACGCCCGCCGAAGCCGCGTTGCTGGCCGTGCTGCCCCAGGCCCCCAGCCGGCTGCGCCCGGACCGCCACCCAGAACGCGCACAGCGCGCCCGTGACAAGGTGCTGCAACGCCTGGCGCAATACCAGGTATGGCCTGCGCAGCGCATCCGCGAGGCGGCCGAGGAACCGCTGTTGTTGGCGCCACGCCAGGAGCCGGCGTTGGCCCCACTGCTGGCCCGGCGCCTGAATACGGCCGGTAGCCCACCCCTGATACGCACTACGCTGGACGCCGCCCTGCAAAGGCGCCTTGAGGACCTGCTGCTGGGCTGGCGCGCCCGGCTGCCCGAACGTACCTCAGCGGCCATCCTGGTGGTCGAGGCGCAGAACATGGCCGTGCGTGCCTACCTGGGCTCGGTCGACCTGGCGGATGACAGGCGCTTCGGCCATGTCGACATGGTGCAGGCGTTGCGCTCGCCAGGCTCCACGCTCAAGCCTTTCCTGTATGGCATGGCGCTGGACGATGGCCTTATTCATTCCGAGTCGTTGCTACAGGATGTGCCGCGCCGCTACGGCGATTATCGCCCCGGCAACTTTTCGTCCGGCTTCAGCGGCCCGGTGTCGGCCAGCTCGGCGCTGGCGCTGTCACTCAACCTGCCAGCGGTGCAGCTGCTGGAAGCCTACGGTCCCAAGCGCTTTGCCGCACAGCTACGCATGGCGGGCTTGCCGCTGGTATTGCCGCCGCTGGCCGAACCGAACCTTTCGTTGATTCTGGGCGGAGCCGGCAGCCGCCTGGAAGACCTGGTGGGGGGCTATGCGGCACTGGCCCGTGAGGGCAACACGGCCCAGATACGTTTGCAGCCTCAGGCTCGGTTGGTAGAGCATCGCCTGATGTCGCCGGGTGCTGCCTGGATCATCCGCCGCATCCTCAGTGGCCAGGCCCGGCCAGACCGCGACCCTCATGCCGAGTGGGTGCAGCGCCCGCAGCTGGCCTGGAAGACCGGCACCAGCTACGGTTTTCGGGACGCCTGGTCGGTCGGGGTGGGGCCTCGCTACCTGATCGGTGTGTGGATCGGCCGGCCCGACGGTACGCCGGTGCCCGGGCAGTTCGGCCTGGCCTCTGCAGCGCCACTGATGCTGCAGGTGCATGATCTGTTGACCAACCGTGATCGTCAGCGGGGGCTGAGCATGCCGATACAGCCTGTACCGGCGAGCGTGGGGGTGGCTGCGATCTGCTGGCCACTCGGCCAGCCTCTGCAGCGGCAAGCCCCGAACTGCCGGCGTCAGCGCTTTGCCTGGACGCTGGACGGCACCATCCCTCCGACCTTGCAGGCGGCGGATCAACCGCTGGGCCTGGGGTTGCACGAAAACGTGTGGGTCAATGACCGTGGGTTGCGGGTAGACGGCAGTTGCCCGGGTGCCCGGCAGCGCGATATCGCGTTATGGCCGGCGCCGCTGGAACCCTGGCTGCCGCGGGCAGAGCGCCGTGCCGCCCTGCTGCCTGCCATCGACCCTGGCTGCCCGCCACAGGTTGCGGCCAGCGCGCCACCGCTGTCCATCGTCGGGGTACGACCGGGTGATAACCTGCGTCGTCCCGCCAACAGCGCTGAGCCATTGCAGCTTGATGTGTCAGCACTGGGCGGTGCCGGCCGGCGCTGGTGGTTCCTCAATGGCCAGCCGCTGGGTGAGACCCAGGGCCAGGACAGCCTGCCGTTACGCCTGCCGCAGGCAGGGCGGGCCGAGCTGAGCGCACTGGACGAAAGCGGTGAAACAGCCCGCGTAACGTTCCAGGTCAGCCAGTGAGGTAGCCCGGCAGGTGTCGCCCGTCAGTGGGCGGTGAAGCGCTGATGCACGGGCGCGGAGCCTGGGGTCAGCGCCAATGCCAGTTGGGTGCGGTTGTGCATGTGGGTCAGGCGCAACACCTGGGAGACATACAGCTTGACCGTGTTTTCGGTGATGCCCAGTTCGCAGGCAATCTGGTAGTTGGTCTTGCCCTTGCCCACCAGGCGGGCGACCTCAAGCTGGCGCGGCGAGAGCTTGTCGAACACTGCAGGCAACTCGCCCTCGGTATCCTCGGCATCCCCTGCGCGACGGTGCGCGCCCTGGCCTCTGGCTTTCTCCAGGTCCTGGTACAACTCGTCGACAGAGTCAGCCAGCTCCTGCAGCCGCTGGTTCAACCCGCCGAGGTCGCTGAGATTGCGTTGACGTTCCACCAACACCTCTTCCTGCCGGCGCACGCCTTCGAGCAGTTCGTCCAGGTCCATGGGCTTCTGGTAGTAATCGGCAAAGCCTTCACGCAAGGCGCGAATCACGTCCTGTTTCTCCGCACGCCCGGTCAGCATGATGGCCTCGAACATGCGCTGCCCCGGGTTGATCTGCTTGAGCGCCCGTACCAGCTCGATGCCGTCACGTTCAGGCATATGCAGGTCGCAGATGACCAGGCCGATGGCAGGGTCGGCCATGTAGCGTTCGATCGCTTCGTTGGTGGAAAGGGCCGATGTGCACGCGTAGCCCTTGGCTTTGAGGAATTCGCACAACTGTTCAACGATGGCCGATTGATCATCGACCACCAACACCTTTACTTCACTCACTGGTCTGAACACGATCAACTCCCTGTTCGTATACGGCCCTGCTCCCGGGCTAGACGCTCTGGCAGTTTAAAAGTAGCCGTACCTCTGAAATATGTACAAGGCACGTACACATCTTCGGACCGCCGGGATGTTCATTGGATCCATACAGCTGTCAGGAGGAAGCCTGCCAGTACATAAGGTACGAACGCCTGCTTGTCGCCCATGGCCTCGGTTAGGGCTTGCAGGCGCTTTTTCACCTTGGCATCGAGCAGTGCCCACAAGCGCCTGCGGGTCATCAGCCAGATCAGCAGGCTGATGCCGGCCCCGATGAAGGTCCCCAGTACGTACTGGGGCCCTGTGGCCAGTGCCAGGGCGCCCATCAGCTTGACGTCGTCCGCACCGAAATGGCCGAGCATGTACACCGGCAGGGTAAGCAGCATCACAATCGCCAACGCCCAGCCCGCATCGCCGGGGTCTGCCCCCAACCAGGTGTGGCCGGTTGCGAATAGCCAGAATAGCGCGCAGACGGCCACGCCGAGGGTGAGTACATTGGAGATCTGACGCTGGCGCACGTCCTGTTCGGTGCACAGGGCAAGCCATAGGAGAAGCACAATGCTTTGCATCGACAGCCCACCTTCCCTTGAAGTTGAACACTACCTGTTCAGTCAGGTTTCACAGTCAAGATAGACCGGAACCTGGGAGCGGGCGGGGTGTGGGCAGGGAAAAGGCGTGGCCGGAATGGATTTTGTCGCAGGTGACACAGGGGCCGTCGGGCGGCCCCGCTTCAGCGCTGTTCAATCATTCGATTACCTCCGGCTACCCGGCGGGTAATTCCCCAGTACCTGCGCCACCGTTTTCTGAATGGCGCTGTTACGCTCATCCGGCCCAGGCGGGTAGTTGTTCATGATCTGCTCGGCGCTGCCGCGCCACACCAACTTGCCATCGCGTCCGTCGAGCAGGTCCACCTGAATCGTCGCCACCTTGTAGTCGACGCTGCGGGTTTCGTTATACATCGGCCCGCCCCAGTAACCGCCCCAATAGCCCCCCCAGCCGCCGCCGTAGTTGGTGGTGATCTGTTGTTGGCGCTGTTCGACGATCAGATAGGTACGCACCTTTACATCAGCCTGCTTGCCGGGCTGCACCGGGCGCAGGCCGCGCTGGTCGAGCTGATCGGCCACGGCCTGGCGAATACGCTGCTCGGTCAGGTCGCTTTTGATGCGCGGGTCGTCCGGGCGGTACTGCAACCCAGGTTCTTGCCAGGCCCAGCTGCGGTAGGCGGCAAAATCGCGACTGGCGTCGTAATCCTGCTGCACGTTGTTGCTCGAGCAGGCACCCAGCAACACGGCAAACGACAGTAGAAACAGACGGCGCAACATGGTGGTTCTCCGTTAAGCGTTAACTGGGAGGATAGCCGCTGAGTGCCTTGCTGACGGCCTGGCGCACAGCACTTTCACGATCACGGGGCGACCCCTGGTCGCTGCCGCTTTCGGCATTGCCGCTCCACACGGGCTGGCCACTGCGCCCGTCATACAGATCGACGCGTACCACCATCACTTCCACTTGGTAAGTGCGCACTACCGGTACGCTGGCATAGCCACCGTAACCGTTGCGGTACCCACCGTAGCCGACACTGCTGTAGGGGTAAGGGTCATAACTGTCGTAATCACGGACTTGGCGCAGGCGTTTTTCCAGATGGATGTTGGCGCTTACCAACAAGTCTGGCGAGCCATTGCGTGCGGGGCGTAGCCCGTGCTGGTCGAGGGCGGCGCTGACGGCATCGGCCAATTGCGCCGGGTCGGCATTTGCCGAGCCGGTGGGCAACTGCCCATTGCGCCAGCCCCAGCTCTGGTAGTGCCCGTAATCCCGGGCAGGGGTGGGGTAGGCACTGGCATCAAAGGTATTTGCCGCCTGCGCCGGCGCCGGCGGCAATGGCCGGCTACTGGCCACATAGGGGTTGGTGCCCTGACAGCCCGCGAGGACCAGCGGCAGCAGGGCGAGGCGAAACAGACGATACGGCATGCTTCCTCCAGCCTGGCAGATCAACGTGGGCGGCAAACCCAATGCAGGTAACGACCAAGCCCGGCAAAACTTGGGTGGCGACGGTGGGCCAGCTCCATTTCCAGCAGGTCGAGCAGCTCCGCCTTGTCCTGGAAGTCCTTGGGCATATAGTCGTGGAACACCCGGATCCCGCTTTCACTTTCGACCTGCCACATGGGCTCAAGTTGCGCTTTGAGGTGGCGGGGATCAAGGGGTTTTTGCGGGGTGAGGCTTTGCTTTTCACCTTCCAGCCGGTTGCTGCGCAACTTGCGGAAATGCCCTTTGAGCAGGTTCCGGTACACCAGGGCATCACGGTTGTAGAACGCCAGCGACAACCAGCCTTGGGGCGCTGTGAGCTGGTGCAGTACCGGCAGGATGCTTTCTGGTTCGGCCAGCCACTCCAGCACGGCATGGCACACCACCACATCGTAGGGTTCGGTCAGCTCACCGAGCAGCGCCTGCCAGGGCGCATGAATGAATGTCGCGGCCTGGCCGGCCTCGGCAAACCGTGCCCGGGCGCCATCTAGCATGGGGGCGGCAGGTTCGGCCAGGGTGACATGGTGCCCGCGCTGGGCCAGCCACAAGGCCATGTGGCCCAGCCCTGCGCCCACGTCGAGGATACGCAGCGGGCGGTCGGGCAGTGCCTCGGCCAGGTCGGCCTGCAGCACGGCAAGGCGGATCGCACCCTTGGCTCCGCCGTAGATTTTTTCGGCGAAGCGGGTGGCCAGTTCATCGAAGTGACGGTCGTTCATCGGGCAAAGCGCCTCTCGCTGTCAGCAAGCTTGGCCCGCACGACCTGGTCCATGTCCAGGCCAAGCTCGCTGCACAGCAGCAACAGGTACAACACTACATCACCGACTTCCTGGCCTGCGTGGGCCAGTTTGTCAGCAGGCAGCTGGCGCGATTCGTCTTCGCTCAGCCATTGGAATATTTCGACCAGCTCGGCCATTTCCACACTGGCGGCCATGGCGAGGTTCTTGGGGCTGTGAAAGCGCTGCCAGTCATTGTTGTCGCGGATCTGGTGCAGGCGTTGGGTGAGTTCTTGCAAGTTCATCGGGGCCTCCTGATGCCGCATAGCTTCTGCGCAGGGCCGCTGCAAAGCAAGGGCCCCACACAAACGTACGGTCAACAGTGCCCCGGTTGGCTACAGGCGTGACCAGTGGCCAGCCATGTGCAGCACCCCAGCATGGCCATCCAGCCGCACAGCGCCAGCGGGGCCAGCTTCACTGGCGCTGAGTATCACCTCTGAGGGCAAGCGCACGGGCTTGTGGAACGCCACTTCAAACCCATACCCACTGTGGGGCAGGTGCCCACGCAATGCCGCCATCGTCATTGCCTTGCTCCACATGCCATGGGCGATGGCGGTGGGGAAACCGAACAGCCGCGCACTGGCAGCGCTCAGGTGGATGGGGTTGTAGTCGCCGCACACCTTGGCGTAACGCCGGCCAATGTCACGGTCGGCATACCAGCGCGTGGCTTCGGGCAGGTCTACGGGCTCGTCCGGGGGCGTGGGGGTGGCGGCGCCTTCGAGCTTTAGCCCGCGTACCAGCATGCGGCTGGTCTCCCGCCACAGCGGGCCTATGCCGTCCTGGGCCTCGGTCACCAGGTCGAACGTACCGCCTTTGGCATGGGGTTGCAGGTTATCCGCGTACACGGCCATATGCAGCCCTTCAAGCCCACCGAGCGGGCGCAGCACTTCGATGCGGTTGTGCAGGTGCACCAGCCCCAGCAACGGGAACGGAAAGTCATGGCCGGTCATCAGTTGCAGTTGCAGGTTGAACGCCATGATGTGCGGGTACGTGGCCGGCAGGCGGCCGTCTTCGGCGAAGTGACAGAGCCGCCGGTAGGCCTGCAGGTTTTGCTGCTGCAGGGGGACGTAGCAGCGCAGGCCTGCTTCCGGCAGGCGGTCACCGGTGATGCTGCGCTTGCCAGCGGCGCGCAGGTACAGGCTGGCGCGGCCAGCTGGGCGGTGCACGTGGTGCCAGGTTCGTTTCATGTTCAAGCCCCCATCAGTGCCTGGCCACAGACCCGCAGCACCTGGCCGTTGACTGCACCGGTACAGGGCTGGCTGAGCCAGGCGATGGCTTCGGCCACGTCTTGGGGCCGCCCGCCCTGGCCGAGCGAGCTAAGGCGTCGACCGGCCTCGCGCAGGCCCATGGGCATGGCGGCGGTCATGTGGGTTTCGATGAAGCCCGGTGCTACAGCATTGATGCTGGCACCCCGTTCGGCCAGTGTGGGCGCCCAGGCCTGTGCCAGGCCGATCAGCCCGGCCTTGCTGGCGGCGTAGTTGGCCTGGCCACGGTTGCCGGCTATACCGCTCACCGACGCCAGCAGTGTGATGCGGGCGTGCTGCCCGAGTGCGCCATTGTCGATCAGCGCCTGGGTGAGTACCTGAGGCGCCTTGAGGTTGACCGCCATCACAGCGTCCCAGTACTCCGGGGTCATGTTGGCCAGGGTCTTGTCGCGGGTGATGCCAGCGTTGTGCACCACGATGTCGAGGCCATCGGGCAGGGCAGCGAGCAGCTGCGTTGCTGCGTCGCTGGCGCAGATGTCCAGGGCCAGGGCCTTGCCACCCAGGCGTGCGGCAAGGGCATTGAGCTCTTGGGCGGCCTGGGGCACATCCAGCAGCAGCACGTCGGCACCATCGCGCACCAGGGTTTCGGCAATGGCAGCACCGATACCGCGTGCCGCGCCGGTCACCAGGGCCCGCTGGCCGCCCAGCGGGCGGGTCCAGTCCTGCACGTGCGCAGCGCAGGCCTGCAGGCGCAGCACCTGGCCAGACACGAACGCGCTTTTCGGCGACAGGAAGAAGCGCAGTGCACCCTCCAGCTGGTCGTCGGCACCTTCTCCCACATAAAGCAGCTGCGCAGTGGCGCCATTGCGCAATTCCTTGGCCAGCGAGCGGGTGAACCCTTCAAGGGCTCGCTGCGCCACGCTGGCCAACGGGTCTGCCAGCGACTCGGGAGGCCGCCCGAGTACCACCACATGAGCACAAGGTGCCAGGCTGCGTAACAGCGGCTGGAAAAACTCGCGCAACTGCTTCAAGGCATCGCTGTCGGACAAATGACTGGCGTCGAACACCAGCGCCTTGATTTTCGGCCCAAGGCCGGCCACCCAGGGCTGTGCCTGCAGGTGCTCGCCATTGAAGCTGTACACGGCATCGGTCAGGCGCGGCGCCACTGTTTCAACCTGGCCCGCCAGTGGCCCACCGCCTACCACCAATGCACCTTCCACCGGGCGCAGGCGGCCGGACTGCCAGCGCTCCAGAGGTGCCGGGCGCGGCAGGCCCAGGGCATCGACCAGGCGACGGCCCAAGCTGGAATTGGCGAAACCAAGGTAGCGATCGCTCATGAGGAGTCCTCCAGAAGGCAAGCTTGAGAGTGTGGACCAACTTTGCGGCACGGTCGTTCGAATGCGGTAAAAACACCTAGGCTGTACGGATCAAATTGTTTCAGGAGGAACATGCGCATGCGTTCACTACGTCGGGTCGCGATTCTGGGCGGCAACCGAATCCCCTTTGCCCGTTCCAATGGCGCCTACGCCACGGCCAGCAACCAGGCCATGCTGACCGCTGCGCTGGAAGGGCTGATAGAGCGTTATCGGCTGCACGGGCTGCGCCTGGGTGAGGTGGTGGCCGGTGCGGTGCTCAAACACTCCCGCGACATGAACCTGACCCGTGAATGCGTGCTGGGCTCGCGCCTCTCGCCGCTCACGCCCGCCTATGACATCCAGCAGGCTTGTGGCACCGGGCTTGAGGCCGCTTTGCTGGTGGCCAACAAGATCGCCCTGGGGCAGATCGACTGCGGCATTGCTGGCGGCGTGGACACCACTTCCGATGCGCCCATCGCCGTGAACGAAGGCCTGCGCCAGGTACTGTTGCAGGCCAACCGTGGCAAAAACCTGATGGGCCGGCTGCAACCCTTCCTGAAACTGCGTCCTCATCACCTCAAGCCTGAATTGCCGCGCAATGGCGAGCCGCGCACCGGCCTGTCGATGGGCGAACACTGTGAGCGCATGGCCAAGACCTGGCATATCGGCAGGGCAGAACAGGACGCGCTGGCCCTGCGCAGCCATCAGGCCCTGGCGGGTGCCTATGCCGAAGGCTGGCAGGACGACTTGCTGACCCCGTTCATGTCGCTTGCCCGGGACAACAACCTGCGCCCGGACCTTACCCTGGAGCAACTGGGCCGCCTCAAGCCGGCTTTCGACCGTACGGACGAAGGCACGCTGACCGCGGGCAATTCTACGCCGCTCACCGACGGTGCTTCGCTGGTGCTGTTGGGCACCGAAGAGTGGGCGCAACAGCAGGGGCTGGAGGTGCTCGCCTATTGGGTGGACGGTGAAACCGCTGCGGTTGACTTCGTCACGGGCCGCGAAGGCCTGCTGATGGCACCGGTGTATGCCGTGCCACGGTTGCTGGCGCGCAATGGCCTGACCCTGCAGGACTTCGATTACTACGAAATCCATGAAGCCTTCGCCGCCCAGGTGCTCTGCACCCTCAAGGCCTGGGAAGATGCCGACTATTGCCGTGAACAGCTGGGCTTGAGCGCACCGCTGGGGGCTATCGACCGCGCCAGGCTCAACGTCAAGGGCAGCTCGCTGGGGGCAGGCCACCCGTTCGCGGCTACCGGGGGCCGTATTGTGGCCAACCTGGCAAAACTGCTGTCGGTGGCGGGGAAAGGGCGCGGGCTGATTTCGATCTGTGCAGCGGGCGGGCAGGGTGTGACGGTGATCGTCGAGCGGTAAGGTAACGTCGGTGTCGCCGTAGCTGTTAGGCTTGTCTGCTCAGAACCATAAGACACCACCATGCCGACCACCGGACACCCCCGCGCCATCCCGGCGCTGGACCACCTGCCAAGGCCCCTGTATGCCCGTGCCGAGCGCTTGGGCGCGGGGTCATGGACCACTCGCCATCAGCATGACTGGGTGCAGTTTTCGTACGCCATCAGTGGCGTGTTGGGGGTCTACACCCGGGACGGCAGCTATTTCGCGCCGCCCCAGTGGGGGGTGTGGATACCTGCGCAGGCTGAGCACGAAGTGGTGACTTCGATGCAGGCGGAAATGCGCAGCCTTTACATCCGCCGCGACGCCTGCCCGTGGGCGACCGAAGAATGCCGGGTGCTGGAAGTGACGCCCCTGGCGCGGGAACTGATCAAGCAGTTCTGCCTGTTGCCCCCGCAGTACCCTGAACACGACAGCGCCGAGTCGCGGCTGGTGGCGGTGTTGCTCGACCAATTGCGTACCCTGCCAGCGGTAGGTTTTTCGTTACCCCTGCCGCGCCATCCCGGGTTGCTTGCCCTGTGCAATCGCCTGATCGCTACCCCCGAGCGGAGCCAGACCTTGCAGCAATGGGCGCTGGAGCTTGGGTGTTCGGAAAAGACCCTCATGCGCCTGTTCCAGCGCGAAACCGGGTTGAGCTTCCGCAACTGGCGCCAGCGCATGCGGCTGTTGTCGTCGCTGGCCATGCTGGAGGCCGGCGAGAGTGTTACCGATGCGGCGCTGGGCTGCGGGTATGACTCCACCTCCGCCTACATCGCCGCGTTTAAGCAGCTGTTTGGCGCAACGCCGGGTGAACTGAAGCTGTAAGCCGCGCCTGCCGGCACCTGCGTCTACCGCCCTGCAGGCGGCAGGCACAGGCGGGGCATCAGGTGCGGAACCTGCGCACCAGGGTATCCAGTTCGTTGGACAGCCCCGCCAGGCTTTCCGAGTCCTGACGGGCGGCCTGGGCCAGCTCCGCCACCAGCTGTGCATCGCCGTGGATCTGGCTGATGTGCCGGTTGATGTCCTCGGCCACCTGGTGTTGTTCCTCGGCGGCTGTGGCGATTTGCGTATTCATGTCGCGTATCACATCCACCGACTCGCGAATCTGCCCAAAACTGTCACGCGCCAGGCCAATGCGGCTCACCGACTGCTGCGACACCTCCAGGCTGGCGTGCATCTGTGCGGCCACTTCGCTGGTGCGCCCAGCCAGGTTACCCAGCAGGCCATCGATTTCGGCAGTGGAATCGGCGGTACGCTTGGCCAAGGCCCGCACCTCGTCAGCCACCACCGCAAAGCCCCGGCCTTGTTCGCCGGCACGGGCCGCTTCAATCGCCGCGTTCAGGGCCAGCAGGTTGGTCTGCTCGGCAATCGAGCGGATGGTGCCGAGGATTGACTGGATAGCGTTGCTGTCACGCTCCAGTTGCTGGATCGACTGCGCCGACTGTTCGATTTCGTGGCTCAGGCGGTCGACGCTGCTGACCGCGGCATCGATCTGCTGCTGGCCTTCGCGCGCCTGTTGCTGGCCACTGTCGGCCGACTGCGCTGCCTGGCTGCATGAACGCGCCACCTCGTTGGCTGTGGCCACCATTTCGTGGAACGCGGTGGAGACCATGTCCACTGCTTCACGCTGGCGCCCTGCAGCCTCGGCCATGTCGCTGGATACCCGGGTTGAACGGGTGGAGGTGTTGAGAATGTTACCGGCTGCCGCGCCGATGTGCTGAATGAGGCTGCGGATGGCCCCCAGGAACTGGTTGAACCAGCTGGCCAGTTGCGCGGTTTCGTCGCGGCCTCGGATCTCCAGGTTGCGGGTAAGGTCGCCTTCGCCTTGGGCAATGTCTTCCAGGCCGCTGGTCACGCTGTTGATCGGGCGCACGATGAGTTTGGCGAAGGTGGCGCCCACCACGGCGAACACGGCGGCCAGCACCAGCGCGACGATGCCGATGAGCCAGGTCAGGCGGGTGGTGGTTTGCATCACTTCACCTTGCTCGATCAGGCCGATGAGGGTCCAGCCCAGTTTTTCGTCCGGGTAGATATTGGCCATGTAGCGCACGCCGTTCAGCTCGACTTCGGCCAGGCCCTTGCCGTGTTTGGCCAGCTCGGCGTAACCGTCGCCGAAGCTCGCCAGCGGTTTGAAGTTGTGCGTGGTATCACGTGGGTCGACCAGTACGTTGCCGTTGTTTTCAATCAGCAGCAGGTAGCCACTTTCGCCCAGCTTGATCTGCTTGACGATCTCCGTCAGGCCTTTGATCGAGACATCGACGTTGACCACGCCACCCGGGTTGCCCAACTGGTTGGCAACGGCGCGCACCGTGCTGACCAGCACCGCGTCATCGGCAGCCCAGTAGTAGGCACTGGTGCGCAGGGTCTTGCCGGGGTTGGCCATGGCCAACTGGTACCAGGGGCGCGTGCGGGGGTCGTAGTTGACGAATTTCTGCCCGGCGGGCCACCCCACGTAGCCGCCGTCTGCCACCCCGTAAGACAGGTAGGCGTAGCCCGGGTGGGCATTGGCCAGGCTGGTCATGAAGGCCAGGATATTGCTCGCTTGCGGCCCCAGTTCGTAGGACGGCGTCGCGCTCATGTACTTGCTCAGTTCACTGCCAGTGGCCGCGACCAGCGGTTGCGAAGCCATGTACTCCACGTTCTGGCTGATGCCCTGGAAGAAGATATTCATGGCGTTGCTGACCTGGCGGATTTCCCGGCTGCTGCTGTCCAGAAAGCCGTCCCGGGCTTCGCCGCGCAGGTTGAGAACCACCAGGGTGGCCACGAGTACGATGGGCAAGCCGGCGATCACCGCGAATGCCCAGGTCAGTTTCTGTTTGATGCTCATAGGCGCTCCCGGATTATTATTGTCGACACATGAGGCAGATCACCTATGCATCGGCAGCACCCGGGTTTTATGTAGGCAAACGCCCGTAAATATTGGATGAAATCGCAGTGGGTGACTATTCGGTCACGTTCGGACGCTTATGGCGTGTCGGGCTGCCGGGTGGTGCCTGGTGGCAGCAACTGGCAGCCTCGCCAGTGGCCAGTTCTTTCAGGATCGGGCAGTCCGGGCGGTCATCACCCTGGCAATGGGAAACCAGTTCACCCAGGGTGTCGCGCAGGGTGACCAGTTCTTTGATACGGGTGTTGAGTGCATCGATGTGCTGCATGGCCAGCGCCTTCACGTCAGCGCTGGCGCGTTGCCGGTCCTGCCACAGGGTCAGCAGCTTGCCGACCTCTTCGAGGGAAAAGCCCAAGTCTCGTGAGCGCTTGATGAATGCCAGGCTGTGCAGATCTGCGTCCTGGTACAACCGGTAACCACTGTCGCTGCGCGTGGCGGGCTTGAGCAGGCCGATGGCTTCGTAGTAACGAATCATCTTGGTGCTGAGCCCGCTGCGGCGGGCGGCCTGGCCAATGTTCATGGCGCCTCCTGGGTGCGCGTGTCGGGTTTCCAGGCCTTGAGCAGGAGCGCGTTGCTGACCACGCTGACACTGGACAGGGCCATGGCGGCGCCGGCGAGTACCGGGTTGAGATAGCCCAGCGCGGCCAACGGGATGCCGACCAGGTTGTAGATGAATGCCCAGAACAGGTTCTGGCGGATCTTCGCGTAGGTCTTGCGGCTGATTTCCAGCGCCGCCGGCACCAGGCGCGGGTCGCCGCGCATCAGGGTGATGCCGGCGGCCTGCATGGCCACGTCGGTGCCGCCACCCATGGCAATGCCGATATCGGCTGCGGCCAAGGCGGGCGCATCGTTGATGCCGTCGCCAACCATCGCCACCACGCCGTCCTGCTTGAGCGCGGTGACCGTGGCGGCCTTGTCGGCAGGCAATACTTCAGCGTGCACATCGGCGATGCCGAGGGTGTCGGCGACGACCTTGGCGCTGCCGCGGTTGTCGCCGGTCAGCAGGTGGCTGCTGATGTGCTGCTCACGCAAGGTTTCCACAGCTTGCGCGGCTCCAGGCTTCAGGCTGTCGCCGAAGGCGAACAGGCCCAGCACGCGCGGCTGCTCGCCCCGTTCGACCAGCCACGACAGAGTGCGGCCTTGCGCTTCCCAGGCCTGCGCCTTGGCGGCCAGGGCCCCGGGTTGCAAGCCACTGTCCTGCAGCAGGCGGCGGTTGCCCAGGGCCAGGTCCCGGCCGTCCACGCAGCCGGCGATACCCCGGCCGGTCAGCGACTGGCTACCCGTTACGCTGGGTACCTCAAGCCCTTGCTCGGCGCAGGCGTCCAGCACTGCCCGTGCCAGCGGGTGTTCACTGCCGCGCTGCAGGGCACCGGCCAGCCGGTGCAGGCTGGCGCTGTCGCCATCCACCGCCTGGCTGTGGACCACACGCGGGCTGCCGGAGGTGAGGGTGCCGGTTTTGTCGAACACCACGCGGTTGACCGCATGCGCCCGCTCCAGGGCCTCGGCGTCCTTGATGAGGATGCCGTGCCGGGCGGCCACGCCAGTGCCGGCCATGATCGCGGTGGGGGTGGCCAACCCCAGTGCACAAGGGCAGGCGATGACCAGTACGGCCACGGCGTTGATCAGTGCCGTTTCCATTGCAGCCCCCGCCAGCCACCAACCGACCAGGGTGACCAGGGCCAGTACCAGCACCGCCGGTACGAACACCTGGCTGACACGGTCGACCAGCTTCTGGATGGGCGCCTTGGCGGCCTGGGCGTCTTCCACCAGGCGGATGATGCGCGCCAGCACGGTTTCGGTCCCCAGCGCCTGGGTGCGTACCAGCAGCCGGCCTTCCCCGTTGATGGCACCCCCGGTGACCGAGTCGCCGGGCTGCTTGGGCACTGGCAGGCTCTCGCCGCTGATCAGGGCTTCGTCAGCATGGCTGCTGCCGTCCTCGACAATCCCGTCGACTGGGTAGCGCTCCCCGGGCTTGACCAGCACCAGGTCGCCCACACGCAGTTGGGCGATGGCCACGTCTTCCTCGCGGCCGTCCACAACCCGCAATGCCCGCTCCGGTCGCAAAGCCTCGAGGGCGCGGATGGCACTGGCGGTCTGGCGCTTGGCGCGGCTCTCCAGGTACTTGCCCAGCAGCACCAACGCGATTACCACGGCAGACGCTTCGAAATACAGGTGAGGGGCCATGCCTGCCGGTGCCTGCGCCCATTGATAGAGGCTCAGGCCGTAACCGGCGCTGGTGCCCAGCGCGACCAGCAGGTCCATGTTGCCAGCGCCGGCACGCACGGCTTTCCAGGCGGCAACGTAGAAACGGGCACCCAGAATGAACTGCACCGGCGTTGCCAGCAGGAACTGCGCCCACGCCGGCAACATCCAGTGCAAGCCCAGCGGCTGTACCAGCATCGGCAACACCAGCGGCAGGGCCAGCAATACGGCAGCGCCTACGGCAAGCCGCTCGCGGTGCAGGCGGCGCTGGGCCAGCCGGTTTTCGTCCTCGGCGGCCTGCAGCAGGCTGGCGGTATAACCGGCCTGTTCCACGCTGGCGATCAGCATTGAATCGTCCACCCCGGTCAGCATTTCAACGTGCGCACGCTCGCTGGCGAGGTTGACCGACACCTGCTGTACTCCTGGCACCTTGGCCAGGGCCCGTTCGACACGGCCGGCACAACTGGCGCAGGTCATGCCGCCAATCTGCAGCTCCAGGCTGCGCACGGGCACTTCGTAACCGGCGTCGCGCACGGCATCGACCAAGGCCGGCAGGCTATCGCCGGGCGCCTGGACGCGCGCCTGCTCGGTGGCCAGGTTGACGCTGACCTGTTCAGCACCAGGGACCTTGCGCAGGGCACGCTCTACCCGGCCGGCGCAGCTGGCGCAGGTCATGCCGGAAATGGGCAGGTTGTACGTAGTGGATGCGGGCATGGCTCTCCTCCTTGGACAGGTCCCAAGCATCAACCTTGCCACGCGGGGAAGGTCAATAGTCCAGCGGTGTGGCTTTCAACTCCAACCCATACTGGCCCATGGCGATGCGGTACTTGTTGATCTGGCCCGCCTGCAGCGTCAACCGGATGCTGCGCTGGTCCTCAAGGCCCGGCGCACAGCCGGGCATCTGCCCTGGCAGCAGGCGCAAGCGCACATCCACCGGCCCTGGCGGCAGGTTGAACGAGGTGGACTGTTCCTGGAACAGGCGCCCGGAGAGCTGATCATTGAGGTAAACGCCAATTTCGCAACTGGTGGCCACTTCCAGGCGCTCACGGGAAATGATCAGCACGCTGTACGCCGCGTTGCCCTCGGCACTGGCCGGTGGCACTGCAGTGGCAACAGCCAACAGCCCGACGATGCCCAATGTTGCCCTGAACATGAAAACCCCCTGCTTGCCTGATCGTCAAAGCCGCAGCTTGGCCGAGCCCGGCTTGGATTGCCACCCCACCGTGTTGACTTTGCCCCTGTGGCAAGGTTGAAACTGGTGCAAAACCTGAAGGAGGTACCCCCGATGCAAGTATTCAACGTACAGGGCATGACCTGCGGCCACTGCGTAAAAGCCGTGACCCGCGCCGTACAGGCGCTGGATGCCGGCGCCAAGGTGGACGTCGACCTGGCTGCAAAACAGGTGCGCGTTGACAGCGCGCTGGCACAGGAACAGGTGCTGGCGGCCATCCGCGAAGAAGGCTATCAGGCCGAGGCTGCCTGAGCCTTTGTAGGAAGGCTCTTTGTTTCAAATGTTTTCTCCTGACGGCGTCCACAGCAGGTAGAATCGTTCACTTGCTTAGCCTGCTATGGATTCCTGATGAACCTGCGAATGGTGCTCATCCTGGGCGCACTCAGTGCGTTCGGGCCGTTGGCGATCGACTTCTACCTGCCTGCCTTCCCGGCCATGGCGCAGGCGTTCGCCACAGACGAACAACACGTCCAGGCCACCTTGGCCGCCTACTTCCTTGGCCTGTCCATGGGGCAGTTGCTCTATGGGCCGGTCGCCGACCGCTTTGGGCGGCGCAAGCCGCTGATGTTCGGCGTGACGCTGTTCACCCTGGCCTCGCTGGCGTGCGCCTACGCCCCCAGCCTGGACGCCTTGGTACTGGCGCGCTTCGTTCAGGCGCTGGGTGGCTGCGCGGGCATGGTGCTGTCCCGGGCCATTGTCAGTGACAAGTGCGACCCGGTGGCCTCGGCCAAAGTGTTCTCGCAATTGATGCTGGTCATGGGCCTGGCGCCGATACTGGCCCCGATGCTGGGTGGCGTGCTGGTGAACCTGGTCGGGTGGCAGTCGATCTTCCTTGCGCTTAGCCTGTTCAGTGCCGGCTGCCTGCTGGCGGTCAGCCTTGGGTTGCCTGAGAGTATGCCCGCCCATGTACCGCGTCAGCCGCTGTCCGGGGCCCTGCGCCAGTACCTGCGGCTGGCGGGCGACCGGGTGTTTCTGGGGCATGCGCTGACGGGCGGCATTGCGATTGCGGGCATGTTTGCCTACATCGCGGGCTCGCCATTTGTATTCATCAAACTCTACGGTGTACCTGCCGAGCATTACGGCTGGTTTTTCGGCGCCAATGCTGCTGGTTTCATTCTGGTCGCGCAGGTGAACGCACGCCTGCTGGCACGGCGCGGGCCGGCATTTTTGCTGGCCCGTGCGGTATGGGTGTACCTGGCGGCGGGGGTGGCCTTGCTGGGCGTGGCGGTGGTGAAGCCGACCGCGCTGTGGCCACTGCTGGTGCCGTTGTTCGTGTGCATCGCCAGCCTGGGGTGCATCCTGCCCAATGCTTCGGCCTGTGCCATGAGCGGCCAGGGTGCCCGGGCCGGCAGTGCCTCCGCCCTGATGGGCTGCGTGCAATTCAGCGTCGCGGCTGGCGCCGCGGCACTGGTGGGCGTGCTGCATGATGGCAGTGCGGTACCAATGGCCTTGGTGATGAGCCTGTGTGGTGCCTTGGTGGTCAGTGCCGCGCTGTTGACCCGGCGCCTGCAGGCCAGTCGGCCCGCCTGAGCGGGTGAGGCGCCTGCAGGCGCGTTTCCAGTGTGGCCACAAAGGCGCGGGCCGCGGCCTCGCTGCAAAAACCTACCCTGTGCTGATCGAGCTGAACCTGCCATGGCCGTGCAGGGTTGCTGCTCGACGCACTGATGACAATCTTCATCGCTGCATACCTCCGGAGGGGAGCCGCTCAAGTTTAGCGCGGCCTTACCCGCCTGCCACAGCAACGTCCTACCAAGCTGACTGACGGTTGGCGCGCTGTGGAACCTTCGACTGTGATCGCGCTACTTGAAGAAGACCGCTGTCGGTTTCGTCCGAAGTTGTGCGGGTGGATTCGCGTATTCAAGCCTGGCCGCCTGCCATCGCACGTGTGAAATCAGCGGTGCGGGGGGGCTTTTGAAGCTTCGCGGCCTGTTCAGCAGTTCGCCATGGGTAGCCCTACCCAATGCTATTGAGCGAGCAATAGCGCTGGGGGAGGGCTGCATGATCGGCTGTTTCTGCGGCTTATACTGACGAACCAGGCCACCGCCATCGGCACGCGCTTCCCGGCCAGGGTTGGCCATTGCATCTACACAGTGAACTTGCAGGGAGTCACAGGGACATGAACGCAGCCAGCAGCATCAGCCAGATCGCCAGCCTGATGGCCGATCCCAAACGTAGTGCCATGTTGTGGGCATTGATCGACGGTACGCCCCGGTTGGCCAATGAACTGGCCATCATGACGGGAGTCAGTTCGTCGTCAGCATGCGCACATCTGTCGCTGCTGTCGTCGGCCGGTTTGCTACGGCACGAGGCCAGGGGCCGCAAGCGCTATTTTCGCTTGGCAACGCCACAGGTGGGGGCCGCTGTCGAGGCCCTGGCCAGTGTCCAGTTGGAGAGCGCCAGGGGCCAGCGCCCCACCGCACCGCTACCGCCGTTGCCCCTGTCCATGCGACGGGCCCGGCGCTGCGGCGATCATCTGGGTGGCGAGCTGGCCGCAGAGCTGTACCACCGGCTGGTGGTAGCCGGCTGGCTGGAGGGCAGCGGCCGGTACCTTGTGGTCAGTGACGAAGGGCGCGCACAACTGGCCCTGGTAGGCGTATACATCGATGCCCTGGCGCCGCGTCAGCCGAGCGCCTGCGTGATCTGCCGGTGCACCGAATGGCACGACAGCCAGCCGCACCTGGGCGGTGTACTGGGCCAGGCGCTGTTCCGTTTGTTCCTGCAGTCAGGCTGGATGCGGGAGGCGGAAGACACCCGGGCGTTGCACATCTCGCCGCTGGGTATCCAGCAGATCAATCGCATCGCCCGTGTGAAGACCTTGCAGGTGGGCTGAACAGGCCTCAGGCCAGCCTTGCGTCCAGGCTGTTCTGGGCCAAGCGACGAGCCTGGTCTTCGGTCATGCCCAGGTGAGTATGCAGGGCATGGAAGTTTTCCGTGACGTACCCGCCGAAGTAGGCAGGGTCATCGGAGTTCACCGTCACCTTCACACCCCGTTCCAGCATGTCGAGGATGTTGTGCTGGCTCATGTGGTCGAATACGCACAGCTTGGTGTTGGACAGCGGGCACACCGTCAGCGGGATCTGCTCATCGATGATGCGCTGCATCAGGCGCTCGTCTTCGATGGCGCGTACACCGTGGTCGATGCGTTTGATGTGCAGCAGGTCCAGGGCTTCCCAGATGTATTCGGGCGGGCCTTCTTCGCCGGCATGGGCGACAGCAACGAAGCCTTCGCTGCGGGCTCGGTCGAACACACGCTGGAACTTGCTCGGTGGGTGGCCCATCTCCGAGCTGTCCAGGCCAACGGCGATGAAGGCATCGCGGAAAGGCAGTGCCTGGTCGAGGGTTTTGTGCGCTTCGTCTTCGCTCAGGTGGCGCAGGAAGCTCAGGATCAGCCCGCTGCTGATGCCCAGTTGCTGGCGGCCGTCCTTGAGCGCCTGGTTGATGCCGTTGAGTACCACTTCGAAGGGTATACCGCGGTCGGTATGGGTTTGTGGGTCGAAGAACGGTTCGGTGTGGATAACGTTCTGCGCCTTGCAACGTTGCAGGTAGGCCCAGGTAAGGTCGTAGAAATCCTGCTCGGTGCGCAGCACGTCTGCGCCCTGATAGTAGAGGTCGAGAAACTCCTGCAAATTGTTGAAGGCATAGGCCCCACGCAGGGTTTCGACATCAGCCCAGGGCAGGGCGATCTTGTTGCGCTCTGCCAGAGCGAACAGCAACTCGGGCTCCAGCGAGCCTTCAAGGTGCAGGTGCAGCTCGGCCTTGGGCAGGGCGTTCAACCAGTCATACATATAAGGTGTTCTCAATCAGGTACGGTTGTTGCCATTCTACAGGGCCTGGCCCGGCAATGCGCCGGCCAGGCTGCAAGCCGGGGCATCACCAGACCAAGGGTTCACCTTTGTAGTTGATGAAGTGCACGCCGGCGTGGCCGCTTTGCGCCTTGACCTGCTCGACCATGCCTCGGGTACTGGTGAGTACGTCGATCTCGGCGTTTTCGCCACCCATGTCGGTTTTCACCCAGCCTGGGTGCATGGCGAGCACGCAAAGGTCGGTGCGCTGTTGAGCGACTGCGAAGCTGTTGATCATGGAGTTGAGCGCGGCCTTGCTGGCCTTGTACAGGCAGATTTCACCGCCATCGGGGGTAGCTACGCTGCCAAGCCCCGAACTCATGAACGCGAGCACGCCGGTACCTTCGCGTACCTGGCCCACCAAGCGGCCTGCCAGGCGAATGGGTGCGACGGCGTTGGTCATGAACAGGTCGCCGATCGCCTGTGGCGTGACAGCCTCCAGGTCTTGTGGCAGCGGGCCCATAACCCCGGCGTTGATGAATATCAGGTCGAATACCTGCCCTGCCAGCCGCTGTTTCAGGCTGTCCAGTTGGGCGGTATCGTTCATCTCCAGCTGTTCGATGCGTACCCCGTGGGTATCTGCCAGTGCGCCAGGCTGTTGCGGGTTGCGCACAGTGGCGGTAACGGCCCAGCCGTCTTCGTGCAGGCGATTTACCAGGCCGAGGCCGAGGCCGCGAGAGGCGCCAATGACCAGGGCAGTTTTTGCTTGAGTCATGCTCAGGTGCTCCCATTGATAAGGTTGGAGGAAGGCCATGAGAATAATCCACAGCCCCATTACTTGGGCAGGGCATTTGCCCGCTGACGTGGCAGATGAACCACTGAACAAATAATGATCAGTTGCTTGCATGCCACGTCAAGCGTGGCCTGGCGCCAGTTGACGCACTGCTTATCCACAGGCTGCTCCACAGTAAATGTGTGCAACCGCGTTTCCCACGGGCCCTAGCTGCTGCGCGGAGGGGTGGGGATAACTGGCCATGAATCATGTACTTACCGCTGTCATCATAGTGTGATCAAAATATGATCAATGCCCTCTAGGCCTTGCTGGCAAAGGGCTGCAACAGAATGCCCCAAGGTTATCCACAGCCCGGCCCACAGTTGTTGTGGGCAACCCTCAGCGCCTGGCCAGCAGAATTCGCCCGCGGCTGAGGTCCGCCAGGTGCTGCTGGAGCGCACCGAGGTGGGCATCCCCAATGGCCACCTGCAGATCTACGCCGTTGGCGGTGAACTGCTCGTCCACAACCAGGCCGTCAACCTCTGCGATACGCAATTTCACCAGGGCTAGCTCGCTGAATGTGCAACTGCAGGTGAAATCGCTGCGTTGTACCAACAGCCTTTTGGCCGCCTGCTGCAAGCACTTGTTGGCGCCCCCGCCATAGGCACGGGCCAACCCCCCCGTCCCAAGCTGAATGCCGCCGTACCACCGAATCACCAGCACCACCACCTGGTCGCAGTCCTGCGCTTCGATGGCCGCCAGGATAGGCCGCCCGGCTGTGCCGCCTGGCTCGCCATCATCGCTGCTGCGGTACTGCTGGCCCAGTTTCCAGGCCCAGCAGTTGTGCGTAGCGGCGAGGTCACTGTGGCGCTCGATGAAGCTCATGGCCTCGGCAGCGCTGGTGATCGGCGCGGCGAGGGTGATGAAACGGCTTTTACGAATTTCTTCGCGGTATTCGCAGAGGTCTAGCAGGGTAGAGGGCATAGGTGAAGATCAGGCAGCCGGCGCAATGCCGCACCCCTTGAGTATGATGTGGATAAGGTTGTCGCTGGCGGTTTCCATATCCTGCTTGGTCAGCCGGCTGCGGCCAGTGACCTGGCAGATCTGGGTGGCGAAGTCGGCATAGTGCTGGGTGCTGCCCCACAGCAGGAAGATAAGGTGCACCGGGTCGACCGGGTCCATCTTGCCGGCAGCAATCCAGGCCTCGAATACCGCAGCGCGGCCCCTGAACCATTCGCGGTAGTCGGCGCTGAAGTATTCGGTAAGGCACGAGCCGCCGCTGATCACTTCCATGGCGAAGATCCGCGAGGCTTGCGGGTTGCGCCGCGAGAACTCCATCTTGGTGCGGATGTACTGGCTCAGGGCCTGGCCTGGGTCGTCATCCACACTGAGGGCATTGAAGGTGCTGTCCCACAGTTCGATGATGTTGCTGAGTACCGCAATATATAGGCCCAGCTTGTTGGTGAAGTAATAATGCAGGTTGGCCTTGGGCAAGCCGGCATTGAGGGCGATGGTGTTCATGCTGGTGCCCTTGAAACCGTGCCGGGCGAATTCGTCTTCGGCGGCCTGGATGATGGCGTGCTCGTTCTTCTGGCGTATGCGGCCCGCGGGTTTGCCCGAGGCGGGGAGGCGATGCGCAGGGACTTCTAGGGTCATGGACGATTCCGTGCGTTTATAGGGCTGCGACTGTAGGACAAGATTACCTTCCTGCGCTCAAGTAACAAGCATTTGCGGTACAGACTGGCATCAGCGTGTCGCAGCCAGGCTTTCGAGAAAGCTTTCCAGTACCAGGTTGGGGCGCCGGCCTTTGCGCGTCACCCAGCTCAGGCTCAGATCATAGAAGCGTTGCCGCGGCTTGAGGGCACGCAGGCGGCCTTGCTGTACCCAGAACGCCGCGTAGTGGTCAGGCAAGTAGCCGATGTAGCGCCCGGTGAGGATGAGAAATGCCATGCCTTCACGGTCCGAGGCGCTGGCCGTGCAGTTCAGTGCCTGGTAGTGCGCCTGGATTTCGGCGGGCAGGCGAAAGGTGGGGGTGATGGCTTCCTGGGTGTTGAGGCGCTCATCGTCGATCTGGTTGTCGTCAGCGTAAAACAGCGGGTGGCCCACGGCGCAGTACAGCAGCGAGCGTTCACTGTACAGCGGCTGATACTCCAGGCCTGAAAGCGGGCTGGTCTGGGGCACCACCCCCACATGCAGGCTGCCGTCGAGTACGCCATGCTCCACCTGGCTTGGCGCGACCATGCGTATCTGAATGCGCACGTCCGGGCCGCGGTCCTTCAATTCGGCAAGGGCGTGGGTAATGCGCATGTGGGGCAGGGTGACCAGGTTGTCGGTAAGGCCGATGTTCAGCTCGCCACGCAAATGCTGGTGCAGCCCGTTGACCTCGGTGCGAAAGCTTTCCAGCGCACTGAGCAACTGCAAGGCCGAGTGGTAGACCTCACGGCCTTCCTCGGTCAACGAAAAACCGGCGCGGCCCCGTTGACACAGGCGCAGGCCAAGGCGCTGCTCCAGGT
Organism: Pseudomonas sp. NBRC 111119; assembly: GCF_001320125.1. Lineage (NCBI taxonomy): Bacteria > Pseudomonadati > Pseudomonadota > Gammaproteobacteria > Pseudomonadales > Pseudomonadaceae > Pseudomonas > Pseudomonas sp. NBRC 111119. Next base: position 3,207 of record NZ_BCAV01000032.1, on the reverse strand, counting down.
CGTTCATCTGCTGGCTGATGGCCGAGCGGCCGATACCCAGCACGTTCTCGGCGGCCGAGAAACCACCGCACTCGACCACACTGCGGTAGATCTTGAGCAGGCGAATATCAAAATCGCTGACTTGGGCGAGGGGATCGGGGCGTCGGCTCATCAGTTTAGTCGCGGCCTGTGTAAAGGTTAGAAATGCAGGGTTTTTCAGACTTTATAGCCGTGCCAAGTTAGCTGCAACAACATCCATCGTTGCCTAATCGCTCCCCGAGGAACCGCCGATGAACATGCTCGAAACCGCACCCGCCGGTATGGCCAGCCAGCTCAAGCTGGATGCCCACTGGATGCCCTACACCGCAAACCGGAATTTCCAGCGCGACCCGCGGCTGATCGTGGCGGCTGAAGGCAACTACCTGGTGGACGACAAAGGGCGCAAGATTTTCGACGCACTGTCCGGCCTGTGGACCTGCGGCGCGGGGCATACCCGCAAGGAAATCACCGAGGCGGTTTCGCGCCAGGTGGGCACGCTCGACTATTCGCCAGGCTTCCAGTTCGGCCACCCGTTGTCGTTCCAGCTGGCCGAAAAAATCGCCGAGCTGACCCCAGGCGACCTGAACCATGTGTTCTACACCAACTCCGGTTCCGAGTGCGCAGATACCGCGCTGAAGATGGTGCGTGCGTATTGGCGGTTGAAGGGCCAGGCTACCAAGACCAAGATGATCGGCCGCGCCCGTGGCTACCATGGCGTGAATATCGCGGGTACCAGCCTGGGTGGCGTGAACGGTAACCGCAAGATGTTCGGCCAGTTGCTGGACGTCGACCACCTGCCGCACACCGTGCTGCCGGGCAACGCCTTCACCAAGGGCATGCCGGAAGAGGGCGGCATCGCCCTGGCTGACGAAATGCTCAAGCTCATCGAACTGCACGATGCGTCCAACATCGCCGCTGTGATCGTTGAGCCCCTGGCAGGTTCGGCCGGTGTACTGCCCCCGCCGAAGGGGTACCTGAAACGCCTGCGTGAAATTTGCACCCAGCACAACATTCTGCTGATTTTCGACGAAGTGATTACCGGCTTCGGTCGCATGGGCGCGATGACCGGCGCTGAGGCGTTCGGCGTTACCCCAGACCTGATGTGCATTGCCAAGCAGGTCACCAACGGGGCCATTCCTATGGGGGCGGTGATCGCCAGCAGCGAGATCTACCAGACCTTCATGAACCAGCCGACGCCGGACTACGCTGTGGAATTCCCCCATGGCTATACCTACTCGGCCCACCCGGTAGCCTGCGCGGCAGGCCTGGCGGCGCTGGACCTGCTGCAGAAAGAAAGCCTGGTGCAGTCCGCAGCCGAGCTGGCACCCCACTTCGAGAAACTGCTGCACGGCGTGAAGGGCACCAAGAACATCGTCGACATCCGCAACTACGGCCTGGCCGGCGCCATCCAGATTGCCGCCCGGGACGGCGATGCCATCGTGAGGCCCTACGAGGCCGCCATGAAATTGTGGAAGGCAGGTTTCTACGTGCGCTTTGGCGGCGACACCCTGCAGTTCGGCCCAACCTTCAATACCCGGCCCGAAGAGCTGGACCGCCTGTTCGATGCGGTTGGCGAAGCGCTGAACGTGGTTGACTGATCTTTCTGATTTCAACGGCAGGCCCGCGCCTGCCGCTCCCCTCTTTAATCTGGAGTGTTTCATGAGCATTGTTCAGCACCTGATCGACGGTGACCTGGTAACCAAGGGTGACCGCACCACAGATGTGTTCAACCCGTCCACTGGCCAGGCTGTGCGCAAGGTCGAACTGGCCAGCCGCGCCACGGTGCAAGCCGCCATCGATTCGGCCAAGGCTGCATTCCCGGCCTGGCGCAACACTCCGCCTGCCAAGCGTGCGCAGGTGATGTTCCGCTTCAAGCAACTGCTGGAACAGAACGAAGCCCGTATTGCCCAGTTGATCAGCGAAGAGCATGGCAAGACCTTGGAAGACGCCGCCGGCGAGCTGAAGCGCGGCATCGAGAACGTCGAGTTTGCCTGCGCGGCCCCTGAAGTGCTCAAGGGTGAGTACAGCCGTAACGTGGGCCCCAATATCGACGCCTGGTCCGACTTCCAGCCGCTGGGCGTGGTGGCGGGTATCACGCCGTTCAACTTCCCGGCCATGGTGCCCCTGTGGATGTACCCGTTGGCCATCGCCTGTGGTAACGCGTTCATTCTCAAGCCGTCCGAGCGCGACCCCAGCTCTACCCTGTTCATTGCGCAACTGCTGCATGAAGCAGGCTTGCCCAAAGGCATCCTCAACGTGGTGCACGGCGACAAGGAGGCGGTGGACGCCCTGATCGAGGCACCGGAAGTCAAAGCGCTGAGCTTTGTCGGTTCGACCCCGATCGCCGAATACATCTATGCCGAGGGCACCAAGCGCGGCAAGCGTGTGCAGGCACTGGGCGGGGCGAAGAACCACGCGGTGCTGATGCCAGACGCCGACCTGGACAACGCGGTCAGTGCACTGATGGGCGCAGCCTACGGTTCATGCGGTGAGCGCTGCATGGCTATTTCGGTGGCGGTGTGCGTGGGTGACCAGGTGGCTGATGCGCTGATCGCCAAGCTCGAACCGCAGATCAAGGCGCTGAAAATTGGTGCCGGCACCTCCTGCGGCCTGGACATGGGGCCGCTGGTAACAGCTGCTGCCCGCGACAAGGTCGTAGGCTACATCGATGACGGCGTGGCGGCGGGTGCCAGGTTGGTGGTCGACGGCCGTGGCTTCAGTGTGGCCGGCAATGAGGATGGCTATTTCGTGGGCGGTACCCTGTTCGACAAGGTGACCCCTGAAATGCGCATCTATAAAGAAGAGATCTTCGGGCCGGTACTGTGCGTGGTGCGGGTCGACAGCCTTGAGCAGGCCATGCAACTGATCAATGACCATGAATACGGCAATGGCACCTGCATCTTTACCCGCGACGGCGAGGCGGCACGGCTGTTCTGCGACGAGATCGAGGTGGGCATGGTGGGTGTGAACGTGCCTCTGCCTGTGCCGGTGGCCTACCACAGCTTCGGCGGCTGGAAGCGTTCGCTGTTCGGCGACCTGCATGCGTATGGCCCTGACGGGGTGCGCTTCTACACCCGTCGCAAGGCGATTACCCAGCGCTGGCCGCAGCGTGCCAGCCATGAGGCGTCGCAGTTCGCGTTCCCGAGTTTGTAACCCCTCCCTCAGCGCCGCCAGTGGCGGCGCTGTTTT